>QZJE01000014.1 GCA_003599235.1 Actinomycetota bacterium
ACATATTTCTCGTTGTAAAGCTCATTGGTTTTAATAACCGTAATAGTTGAGCCCATGCTGGTTGCCAATTTGACCGCTTGGCTTATCTCATCATCGGGATAGCTCTCCGACTTAGCTGTCACCGCCAACACTTTGTCTTTTCCAAGCACTTCAAGAGCCATCTTTAACAGATAAGTACTGTCTACACCACCAGAGTAAGCCACTAAAACACTGCCTTGTTCTCTTAAGATGGAATCTAGTTTTTGTTCTTTATCTTTTAGGTTATTCATTACCTTTTTCTATTTGAGCTATCTTTTTCTCTAACATCTGTATTCTATCCAACAAGCACTTTATCACTTGAGTTTCAGGATCAGGTAAGTGGCCATGCTCTAGAGCCTCGAAGGCATCCAACTTCCTTCCCTGATCGACCACAATCCTTCCTGGTACGCCCACCACTGTTGTATTAGCCGGTACGTCTTTTACCACTACTGAGCCTGCTCCGACTTTAACATTATCCCCAATTTGGACGGCGCCTAAAACAGTAGCATTAGCGCCAACTACTACATTATTCCCCAGAGTAGGATGTCTTTTACCCTTTTCTTTTCCGGTACCGCCTAAAGTAACTCCCTGATAAAGAAGTACATCATTGCCTATTTCAGTAGTTTCGCCAATAACTACCCCCATGCCATGATCAATAAAAAAGTTCTCCCCTATTTGAGCGCCGGGGTGAATCTCGATACCTGTTAAAAAACGGTTGCATTGAGAAATAAGGCGCGGCAAAATAGGCATTTTATGCTTTAGCAGCCAGTGAGCAAAACGATGGCTGATAATGGAATGAAACCCTTGATAAAGAAAGAATACTTGCAACTTAGAGTTAGCTGCCGGATCTTTTTCAATAAATGTATTTAGTTCGCTTCCGATTCGACGAAACATTGTTGCTCCTTATATGTGATAAGTCGGTGCACTTGATTTATTTTGCTTTTCAACTAAATCAGCAAGGGTAATTGAGTTAAAAGCAGCTGCTACGGTTGATTGAACACCCCTGAAAACATCTCTTACCACACAGGCACTCGAGGCAGAACCGCATTTTAACTCTTCTTCCTCCCCTAAGCACTCCATTAGATTTATCGGGCCTTCTATGGCTTCGATGATGTTTCTAAGGGTGATTTTTTTAGCGTGTCTAGCTAGTTGATAGCCGCCACCGGCTCCCCGAACTGCTTCCACCAAACCGCCCTTTTTAAGCAACGACATAACTTGTTCTAAAAAACGCTCAGGAATATTTTGTTTTTTTGCGATTTCTTTGACTTGGGTAAGATTAGTGCTTGAAGCTACCTGCATGATAGCCCTTACTCCATACTCCGTTTTTGCGGTTATCTTCACTTTAATTCCTACCTTTTAAGTATTCTTTTATATCCTACCGCTTTGGTGGGATATTGTCAACATGCTATAATCGCTTGTAGGGGGTAGTAATGGCTAGTTTAAAAGTACATATTATTTTTCCAGAAGAACTAATAAAAGAACCCGTTATTTATAACTTAGCAAAGAGTTACAATGTAGTTACTAATATTAGAAAAGCCAACGTAGACAGCAAAGTCGGCTGGGTAGATTTAGAAATTGACGGCACCGAAGAAGATATTCAAAAAGGAATTCGGTATATGGAGTCCTTAGGTGTTGATGTCGAGCCAATTGAAGGAGACATCTTAGAGGGATAGCTAAGAGCTGGCTTTAGGCTTAAGGTTTTTAAAGGCAGGGGACCCCTGCCTTTTTGTTTTGGATATATTTCGTTATAATATTGGTTTGATAAACAGTCATTTTCGGTTCTCTAGGTCTCTGAAAGTATTGATACATTAGACAGACTTTTTGGGGTTTAGTTCGGGGTGTGGCGCAGCTTGGCTTAGCGCGCCTGCTTTGGGAGCAGGAGGTCGGAGGTTCGAATCCTCTCACCCCGACAGCGGCAGCAGGGCTGCCGAGGGTAAAGGGATAAGAGGTGAGGGTTGAGAGAGTTTGCCCTTTCCAGTCATTTCTCATCTCTTATCCCTGTATCCAAGGGCTGCTTGCGGGTGTAGCTCAGTTGGTAGAGTAGGAGCCTTCCAAGCTCTTGGTCGCGAGTTCGAATCTCGTCGCCCGCTCTTTTTATTTGCGCCCGTAGCTCAGCTGGATAGAGCATCGGACTTCTAATCCGAGAGTCGTAGGTTCGAATCCTACCGGGCGTGCATGAATTACATGGCGACCATAGTGTAATGGTTAACACGGGAGTCTGTGGAACTCCAGGTACGGGTTCAATCCCCGTTGGTCGCCCAATTATTACCAGCTCAAGAGTCTAGCTATTGGGCCATTAGCTCAGCTGGTAGAGCAGGTGCCTCTTAAGCACAAGGTCGCAGGTTCGAATCCTGCATGGCCCACTTGCCGCAGTGGTGGAACTGGCAGACACGCATGCCTTAGGAGCATGTGCCTTCGGGCGTGGGGGTTCGACTCCCTCCTGCGGCACCTATGTGCTGACCTTTTGCTGAAGCAATTTTTTCATCTTCTTCAATGCTTTTCCGCGGTGGCTGATAGCATTTTTCTCACTCAAAGAAAGCTGGGCCATGGTGGCATTGTAGCCCTTTGGGATAAAAACCGGATCATAGCCAAAGCCGTTTTCTCCTACGGGCTCAAAGCCGATACTACCCTCTACTTTGCCCTCAGCTGTCAGTTCAATATTCTTTTTAGGGTCAAAATAAATAGCAACACATCGAAAGCGAGCCGACCTTTTCTCTAGATATATATATCTATGTAAATCTTTAAGTAGTTTTTCGACATTTCGTTTATCAGTAGCCCTAGCCCCAACATAACGAGAAGAATAAACCCCTGGTTTGCCGTCCAGAGCATCTACTTCTAAACCAGAATCATCACTTAAAACAGCAATATTGTATTTTGAAGCCAGAGTGTGAGCCTTAATTAAGGCATTTTCTTGAAAGGTTTGGCCGGTTTCTCTTACTTGTGGCCAGTTTGAGACATCTTGGTAAGTTAGAAAATCAACTCTTAGGTCAATGGTACTTTTTATTTCTTTTATCTTGCCATCATTTTTGGAGGCTATCAGTACTTTCAAGGTTTAAGCCTGCTGATCTGCTATGCCAAGTGCTTCTTTTTGTTTTTTAATAAGCTCTTTAATGCCTAAATCAGCCAGCGAGGTTAATTCATCCAATTCATCTTTACTAAATTGTGTTTTCTCTCCGGTTGCTTGAAGTTCGATAAAATTACTATCTTCGGTCATCACCACATTCATATCAACGTCAGCTGAGCAATCTTCTTTGAAATTCAAATCTAACATCGGCTGGCCCTTAACAACTCCCACGCTGGTGGCAGCTAAGAATTGCTGAATAATGGGTTTTTCTATCACCTGTTTTTTCATCAGATGCTCCATCGCTTGATACAAAGCCACAAAACACCCGGTAATTGCTGCTGTCCTAGTACCGCCATCTGCGGTAATAACATCAGCATCTAAATAGATGGTTAACTCCGGCAAAGATTCTAAGTCGGCCACGCTTCTAAGAGAGCGTCCTATTAAACGCTGGATCTCTTGAGTACGCCCGCCAGGTCTTCCTAGTTGAGACTCCCGCATAGAGCGCCTGTCAGTTGCCCGGGGGAGCATGGCGTATTCGGCAGTTATCCAGCCCTTACCTTTTCCCACTAAAAAAGGAGGAACTTTTTCTTCAATGCTGGCAGTGCAAATCACTTTGGTCTTGCCTAGGCTAATCAGCACCGAGCCTTCGGCATGAGGGATATAGTTTGGAATTATTTTAACTTCTCTTAATTGATTGTTCTCTCTGCCATCTATTCTAGCCATAACTCCCTTTCATTTTTTTATTATATCTGATAAACCTTATTAGTCTGCGCTAAAACCACATTTTCAAACATAACTTTAGCTCTTTGCAAAGATGCTTGCTTATCAAAAGCCGGCCAAATATGCGTCAACATCAATTGCTTAACCCCTGCAAGTTTGGCAATTTCAGCCGCATTTTCAGGTAAAAGATGGTCAATTCCTTCTATGGGTTCTACAAGAGTTGCTTCGCTTATTAGTAAGTCACTATCTTTTGCATGATCTATTAATTCCTGGTTGTAGGCGGTATCTCCGGTGTAGGTAATTTTCTTGCCCTCACTTGATATTGATATGGAATAAGCATCTACTGAGTGCTTGGCTGTCGCAAAAGAAACCTTAAAAGAGTCTACATCAATTGAGCCAACTTCAATATCTCTGAAATCAAAAACCTGAGCTACTTTCTGCTGCCAGTCAGGAGATAAAATAGCCTCTATTTTCTCAAAGGCCCCAGCCGGTGTATACAAAGGGAGACCTTGCTTTTTAGCATCAAAAGACAAGTGCAATCTAAGAGAGTAAATATCTAAGTAATGGTCGGTGTGCATATGAGAAATTACTAAGGCCTTTAACTTAGCAGGCTCTATATAGCGAAAAAGGTTACCCACCACTCCATTGCCGATATCAAGCATGATAGTATCTTGGCCATTCCTAATTAAATAACCGGCACAAGGATTGTCTGGAACCGGATAAGAAGCCGAATTACCAAGGACTATAACTTCCATTTAAATATCCCTGTTCGCATTAAGGCTAAAAATAACGGATAGCCCACAACATAAACTGCCACTACCTCACCTAAAGCCACATACCCAACTGAAGGTAAAAAAGGCAGTTTGAGTAGGTATTTCAGCATCATGGCTACGCCAAAAGCATTGTAGATTATAACCGGTAGTGTCGCCACTAAAGGACCAACATAACGATATAATTTCTGATTGCCGGTTTTTGCAAACAATTTAGATATTCTCCAGGTAGATAATGCTGCTACCAGTGTAAGAGCTGAGCCAAATATAATATCGAAAATACCTAGGGATGCCGGAGAAAAGTTGGCAATAAGACATCCGATATATAATCCGATGATGGCTGCAGGGTCCACGTAGGCTAACGGTGTTAGGGCTTCTGATAAACGAATCTGGATTTGACCATAACTAAACGGCCCCAATAACACTGTTAAAACCGCATAGATAGCTGCAATTACCGCAGCCCTGGCAATAAATGAAGCATCAATTTTTTTCATAATTTTATCCTTTCTACTTGCCCTATTTGCCTGCCCAAGAACCGGCTACCTAGAGATAAGAATTTGTCTTGGCCATCGCTGCAGATAAAACGATAATTAGGCTCTCCATTAGTTTTTAGATGCTCTTTTCTTTGCAAAACCTCTTTTACTTCTTTAGCGGTTTCTTCTGCCGAGCTTATCAGATTGATATCTTGCCCCATCACCTCTTGGATTAGGCTTGATAACAGAGGATAGTGAGTGCATCCTAGAATCAAGGTATCAATTCCTTTGTCTTTTAAGGGAAGCAGGTAATTAGAAACGCTGCTTTTTATGTCCTGGCCATCTAAAGTGCCCTCTTCTACAAAACCGGCAAACTCAGGCGTAGCCTGGCTAAATACCCCAACACCTGCATCAAAGACCTCAATTGCCTGCTTGTACAAATCAGAGTTGATGGTAGCTTCAGTGCCGATTACTCCTACCTTGCGGTTGACTGTCTCTAGGACTGCTGCTCTAGCCCCCGGCTCGATAACACCGATTACCGGGATATCAAGTTCTTCCTGAGCAATACCCAAAACTGTCGAAGCTGAGTTACAGGCAATAACTATTAGTTTCACATCTTGACTAACCAGATAATTGCTTATTTGGCTCACATATATTTTAAGCTGGTCTTTAGTTTTAGTCCCATAGGGAAAACGGGCAGCGTCGCCAAAATAAATAAGATCTTCATCTGGAAGAAGCTTAATTATCTCTTTAACTACTGTCAGGCCCCCGATACCGGAGTCAAAAATACCAATTGGATTGTTATTCAATATTTCCGCTGCTCCTTTTATTGTGCTTATTATACTAAATACTTATTTTTAACTTGCAAGCCTTCGTAAAAAAAGTTCTTACATATAAAAAAGGACGACATTTTAGTCGCCCTTTTTATATATTAAACTTCAATCTTTAATAATTAGGTAAATAAACTATGTTACAAACTTTGCTTTTAGGAATGAATTTTTTCTGAACTCCACAGGATGCATAAGCTACATAAGTATAGTTTACATAAACAGAAAATCTAACTTCAAAGTAACCTGAAACTGCATTGTAAGTTACTGCTGTCCATGGTGACCAGGTGCCTGTATTTCGACAGTTAAGAATAACTTTATCTGAACTATAATGATAAACAGGATTTAACCTTACGTGAACATGCGATGCTGCAAAAGCTGAAGTAGCAAACAAAGATAAACAAATAGCTGTTAGCAATAATAAGGCAAATAATCTTTTCATTCTTTTCACCTCCTTCTTGTTAACAATATGCGCCCAATTTATCACATTGAGTGGTAATTAGTCAATTTAGTGCTTGAAAAAACATCAGGCAATGAATCCATAATCCAGCAAGCAAAAAGGGGCCGATAATAAACTTAGGTAAACAACTAAGGAAAACGCGCCGTGTCGCCGAAATAAATAATGTCCTCAATAGGAAGACGTTTTATTATTTCTTTAACTACCGTCAGGCCCCCGATACCAGAATCAAAGATCCCTATGGGTTTATTGCTCAATTAACAACCTTTCGTCAGTTAAGTATTAATATACCGCAAATTAGTTTACTTGACTTAAGTAACTAATTTAACAAGACCTATGTAGAAGTCATCGAAACCCATGGCTTTGTAAGCCTTGATGGCAGACTTATTATTAACCCAAGTTTCTACCCGAGCTGCCTTGCAGCCTTGTTTAATAAACCACTCCTCGAGAGCTGAGTAAAGTTCTCCTGATAATCCTTGACCGCGATATTGGTCATCAACATAGATTGCATAAATGACGCCCCAATTGTTTAAAGCGCTGCCTGGGTCGCTCTCAATATCTCCACTAATAAAGCCGGCTAACCTTGTCTTGTCAGCTTCGACTACAAACACGCAGCGCTTAGGATCAAGCTCAGCCTTAATCCATTCCTTAATTCCGTTTTCTGATAGTTCTTCATACTTTAGTTGCTCAGGAGTTAATAACTCTTCGATAAAATCCGTGAAGTCTTGATGAAGCCTTAAGAACTCTTCTTTATCACTGTCTTTGTACCGACGAATATTCATATAATCTCCTAACTACATATATAGCTCTTCAAATTAATTAAACTATTTGATATATAATCAAGCAATGAATTTTAAAGAAAAAGCTCTCTTAATTAACGATATTGCCCAGTATCAAGATAACGCTGTTGTAAGCAGCACTATAATTAAAAATACAGCAGGCACTGTCACCGCCTTTGCTTTCGATGAGGGAGAAGGATTAAGCGAACATACTGCTCCATTTGATGCCATGGTTTTAATTATTGATGGAGAAGCTGACATCACCATTGATGGTAAGACGCACCATGTTGAAGCAGGGCAAATGATAATCATGCCTGCTAATAAACCGCACTCCTTAAAAGCAAATAAGAGATTTAAGATGCTTTTGATAATGATTAAATCCTAAGCACCCTGCAACAAAGCAGATTTGGTGAAGATGAGGGATTCTTCTTTGTTCCCACTCTAGAGACAGCCATAGATAAGCTAGCAAATAATTGATAGAAAACTCTAGATAAGCAAACTTACTGTTAGATACACCTGGACAACGGATAAAGTTAGTAAACCAAACTGAACAATGTAGGAAATTGGCCAGGCAAACTCTGGCCGGCCTTGCTTTCTTGCCAGCATATGAGCTACAAAGTGGCCGATTAGAAATAGGCTAAAAATGAGTGAGATTATTAAGCCTGAAAACCTGTCGATATTAATTAAGCCATAAAGTAAAGGTAAGTAAAAAGGGATTCTTGCCAAAACAAAGACTGTCAAACCCTGTTTGTCAGACAGAGAAGCACCAATCTTGCCAAACATCCGCCACTCTTTCCAGTACGCAGCATCAGTTTCATGCATAGTTAGGAAGATGAAGTTAATGAGATAAATCCATTGTAAAAGTGACATAGCTATTGTTATTTTACTACGCAAGTGGGTTTGACTGCGACTGTGGAGCAACATTAGGCGATACTTAAATTAAGTACCTGCGGCAAATTGGTTGAATTGACCAATCGCAAGTTCCAATTTCGCTGGTACTTAGTGAAGTATCGGCAATAGTCGCGTAACTGGAGCAATAAACCCTACTTGCAAAAAAATATATTAGTTGCACATTAAAAAAGCCCTCTTTCGAGGGCTTTTTGGTGGAGGTGGTGGGAATCGAACCCACGTCCTTGAGATAACTCCATAAGCCTTCTACGAGTGTAGCTTATGAAAAAGTCTCGCCAACTGGGCAATCATAAGCAAATAAACCCAACCGGCCAGCCTATAAAGATTCCCTTTCTGGTATAGACATCCCAGGCAGGTAGCCTACTAATCGGCGCCTATCCAGAAACCGCAGGCGAGTCCCTGGTAGACGGCTACTTTATATTAAGCAGCAAGTGCAACTGGTTCAGCAGTTACATTAGTTTCCCACTTATTTTACGAGGACTGCGGGGACCTCGACTCGCTTCTCCTATGGTTATTATCCAAGTCGAAACCTAATACACCCCCATTGTTCTAGGGAGTAGGTAGTGGGTGGTAGGTAGTAGTGTTATTAAATAATATACTACTCCCTACTTTCTACTCCCAACTCCCCTGTTCTTAATTTCTCTCTCAATCTCCCTTTTAGCAGTTTTTTCTGCTAGAGCCTTGCGTTTATCATAGAGCTTTTTACCCTTAGCTAACCCAAGTTCTACTTTAGCTACTCGGTTAGAAAAATAAATACTTAAAGGCAATAATGTTAACCCTTTTTCCTGGATTTTGCCTATAAGACGCTTTATTTCACCCTTGTGTAACAATAATTTCCGCGTTCGTTCAGGATCATAAGCTCTGATATCTCCAGCTTTAAAGGGAGATATATGCATGTTGTAAAGGTACACTTCTTCTTTATCTAAGCCGGCATAACTATCTTTAATGGTGATATTACCCTGACGGACTGATTTTACTTCAGTACCCGTAAGAACTATACCAGCTTCGATTTTTTCTTCAATATGATAATCGTGAAATGCCTTGCGGTTCTTGGCTACAATTTTTGTTTTCATCTAAAAATTATAACAAATTACCTGCATTTTTAAATGTTAACCCTGATTTTGTTGAAATGTTTTAGTGTCATCTTTAAGGCCAATCAGTTCAGGATAAAAAACGGCGGTCATCTAGAGGTCATCAAAGCCAAGAAAATTGTAAAAGCTAATAAGTTTGGAATGAGCGCCTAGCGGCAGGATGAAGTACCTAGGCTGAAGGCTGAAGCAAAAGGTTTGTAGGGCTGTCTTATTTGGTAATAACACTTCTATGATAAAGAAAATAGTTGTTATTGCCGTAATCCTATTACTAATAACTGGTTGTTCGGCGGCTCCAAGGCCAAACCAGATTATTCCTGAAAAGATAGTAAGTCGCGTAGAATTATCGTTTAAAAATCTTCCTCATTTAAAAGAGCAAGTCTATCAAGCCTGGGCTATTATCAATAACAAGCCTAAAAGTATCGGTCGGTTCAATATCAAGAAATCCCAGGTTGTAGATGAATATGACAAAAAAATTAAAGAGTTTCCTTTGGACTATGACGCCCGCGAAGCTACTAAGGTAGTTGTATCTATCGAAGAGAAGGCAAGTAATCCTGACAACCCCAGCGATATTAAAATACTCTCTGGTGAAACCTGGGAGGGAAAGTCATTTCTAATATTTAGCGAACTTATTACTTATGCTTATGGCTCTTATTATCTAGATACCCCGACAGACTTAAGCCAGCGCTATCAATACAGCGGTATCTGGTTTTTAAACTTCGGTGGTGGACATAGGGTAGCCGGCCTTAACCTGCCGGATATGCCTTCTGGCTGGAAGGCAGAGGCTTGGATAGTATCTAAAGGCGAGGTTATCTCCATTGGCAAAATCAAAGACCCTAATAAACCTATGACTAACCCTAAATATAATGGCAAAGGAAATTGCTACGGTTTCCCCGGACAGGATTTTATTAATAACGCTCCAGATGGTTTTGATTTTCCGCTCGATTTAAGAGGAGCTACCGTCATGGTTACCATTGAACCGGAACCAGACAATAGTAAAGAGCCCTTTTTTCTTAAACTGCTTGTTGGCAACATTCCCAAAGATGCTAAGCCAAGAACAGCGCATATGATGAAGAATAACTGTAATTCCATGCCTAACGGGACCTTTGAAGTAAGGTGATGTAAGCTTCTAATTCCTGCTTAATCATTCGAGGCATTAAGAAGTGCTCCATTACTTGTTTTTTGCCAATGGCGCCCAGTTCTTGCGCTAGCCCTGGATTTTTTAATAAATGGCAAACTTTTTTTGCTGTTTCCTCGATAGTCTCAGTTAAATAATCACCTAATTCGTGATGCATTTGCAAAACAATGCCGCCGGCCTTTCCGGCTACAACCGGAGTTTGTTTCCACAGCGCCTCGGACACCACCAAGCCAAAGCCTTCTTTTATAGACTTTTGCAAAATGATAGTACTGGCCCGCTGAAAAGCATTAACCTCTAAATTACCTACCCCTGTAACATTAGTAAAAATGTAGATGCTTGGGTCTTTGAGGCTGGCTTCTGAAATATCGGCAAACATCTGCCAGCCTTGGGGATCGTCTTGAGACATCGATCCTACAAAAGCTAACTGAATGCCTTTGTATTCTTGCTTGATAAGTTGATAAGTTTTTACAACGCCCATCGGGTCTTTCCAGGGATCAAAACGGGAAACTTGCAGAAGTAGCGGTTTATGAATATCTACACCCTGGTTCGCTATCACTTTCTTGGCAAAATCAAGCGGCATGCCCATATTCTTGGTGCTTAATATGTCAATAGCCGGAGTTATTATATCTATGGCAACATCTAAATCAGGTGGCTCAAAAGCCGACATAGTAAAAATCGCCAAATGGTAATGCTCAATGAAGGGCCTAAGAAAATCCCAGACTTGCCGGTTGGGTTTAGCCATATCGATATGGCAACGCCAAACCCACTTGGTTTTGGAGTGCGGAATAAAGTAAGGCAGGGCTGCCGGTTGGGGATCATTAATAGTTATAAGGTCATAATGATGAGGTAGCTGGCGGGCATTAAATAACAGGTTACCCATATATCTTTCTTGTACTTGCTTGGTTAGAGAAAAATCTGCGCCCTGCAGACCGTTATGAAAACCCTTTGTGATATCAAAAAATTGCCTATCGCCAAAAATCACCCTCCACTCGATATCAACACCTACTGATTGCAGCAAGGGAATAAAAGAAGCCAGTATCTCGGCTACTCCGCCGCCAAAAGGAGTAGAGTTGATATGGGCAAAGCGGTAACCTTTTAGTTCTTTAGCCAAATCAATAATTTCATCAATTAATTCATCGCCTACAACCCCACGATAAAGGTTTAGATCCTTCCTGCCAACTGAGACCTTTTGTAACAACTCTACCCCCTACCCTTTACCCTTTACCCTACAAAAGAGCCTGTTAACCAATGCATTGGCTCTTTTACTTATCAAAATAAGTGATAGAATAGTTCCTAGGTGATAGTGATGAAATACTTAATAAGATCAACGATAGTTAAGATAGTTGTATTGACCGTTGTATCTACGCTGGTTATGCCCTCAGTAGTTTTAGGGCTTACTTCCAACCAAAAAATCCGTTTTTATGGCCGGGGCAAAGCCCATGGAGTAGGTATGTCTATGGCTGGCGTCTATTCCCTAGCTTTGAGACATAAAAAGAAATACGGCTGGATATTAAGACATTACTATAAAAACATAGGCTTTAGTAAAAGAAGTGACTTAACCAAAATAAAGGTAAAATGCATTGATGGAAAAATCAGGCTAACCCGTATTAAAGATTACCTTTACCGCTTAGCTGAAGAGCCTGATGATTGGCCAATGGAAGGCTTAAAGACTTTAATGGTAGCTGCGCGCTCTTATCTTTGGTATAAACTTGACCGATATGGTTATATGCCTGGAGGCCAATATTATATCCATACTATTAACCCAAAAAAACGCCCTCGTACGGTAGCAGCTGTCAAGGCCACCCAACATCTAATAGCCACGTATAACAAGCAGCCAATATTAGCCGCTTATTGCTCATCCTCTGGAGGAATTACCGCTACCCTAAAAGATATCTGGGGAGGAAACAACTTACCGTATCTTACAAGAGTAGTAAGTCCGTGGGATAAGGTGTTTAGAAAAACCTGGTACTGGAGACAAGATGTCAAGGTATCGGCTATCGAAAAAGCTTTTCCTTCTTTGGGAGGACTTAAAGCTATTAATATCATCTCTAAAAATAAAGTAGGCAGTTGGGGCGGACGAGTGCTCCAAATAAGGTTAGTCGGCAAAGTTAGGAGTATTACAATGAGTGGCTGGAGTTTTGCCGGCGCAGTTGGACTTAAAAGCTCTTGGTTTACCTATAGAGTCCTCTAGCTTCATAAATAAGGCTGTGCTAAATTTATATTATGGATGAAAAGCAAAAACAGTTAATCACTATCCTTATCACTTTTTTTGCTACAGCTTGTATTGTTGGCTTGATAACAGGCTACGGAGTCTGGATAATAAAAGATAGGCAGTTGAAAGCCGAAAAAGTTAAGAATGACGAACTGCGACACCAATTAAGTACCAGAAGAATAACAATCGGCAAGAGCCAGACACCAACCCAGAATCAGCATCAAACTCCCTCATCTTCAAATAATTCCTCAGCATCCCAAAGTCAAAACAAAATATATAACAACCAGAGGTTTGCTTTTAGTATTGAGTATCCTTCGAACTGGTCTTTTACTACCCCCCAAGACGGAGACGGGATAATTCTAACTAAAGAATCCCAAGAAATAAGAGTCTATGGCACAACTAATGCCCAGGGCTACAAAGACCTGCAGAGTTATGCAACCGCTACCTTTGGCTCAGTTCAAACAGAAGATAAAACAGTCAATGGCTATAAGGGGTTAAAAGTAGATAAAGATTCCGATGTTTATCTTATTTTCATGAAAAATAACGGAGAAGTAATTAGTGTTTATGCCGCTAAACCAGACTCAAATACCCTAACAATATTCGACAACATCAGCAGTAGTCTGCGATTCTAGGCTCTCTAAAAATTCCAAAATTATCGTACAGATTCTTGGCAAACAAATAATCCAAGTGGGCTTGTGTTTTTGGAGCAAACCCTAAAGCTCGTTTGAAAATTTCCTCTGTTTCCATACACAAGTAGATAAACAAATCCTGCCCGCCTAAGAGGCGAAGTGAGCTTACAATTGTAGAGTACAGTTTATTTCGAATAGGTTTTATGTAGCGCATTTTGCCATCTGAGGCCTTTACAAACTCCCCGTAAGGAAGCTTTGATTTTGGGTATGCCTCTTTAACTTTATCCTGCATTCCTGGGGCAAATCGTAAGGTGCCAATACTAATCCAAGCAATTTTTTGGCTATCGATTTCTTGAAAAAGCGCTTTTATCGTTTTTTCATACTCTTTTTCAAAATCCTCAAAAAAAACAACCGGATCAAAATGAAAAGCTACCAGAAACCCAGCTTTTTGGCACTTTGTAGCAGCTGCAATTCTTGCTTTTAGGCTAGCTGTTCCTTTCTCCTCATTTTTGATAACTGAGCCCGGGTTAAGTGACCAGGAAAAAACTACCCTGTCTTTAAGGGGAGTATTTAGAAGATGGGTAACGTTAGCAGTTTTTGTTTTAAGCTCTAATACCATATTAGGCAGAGTTTTAATTATTTTGATAATGCCCGCAGATAACTTAAGCTCTTTATCATAAAACAAGCTGTCAGACAATTCCCCGGTTGTGACCCTAAATAAACGATTTGGATTTGATTTTGATAACTCGGTTAGTTCTTTTTTAATTTTAGCTAAATCCAGATAGGCAGTAATTTCTTGCTCATTAAGATAAAACTGCAGAAAGCAATAACTGCAACTCATTGGGCAGCCGGAGATAGTATTTATTACATACAAGCGGCAACAAAGATACTTATCTAAAAGGCCCGGGCAAAGCTTTAAAATATTGCCCTTGTACTTTTTATAATTCATTAAATAGCCTTAAAATATCGTCTAGCTTATTCTCACCAACTGCATCAAGCCATTGTTTTAACTCTTTAATATCGCCTTTATCATTTAACTTTATTATTAACTCCAAACCTTCATTTTCCAAACTCTTATCCCAAGAAATATTGACTTTAGAATTTGTAGATAATGCCTGAACTTTCGTATCGATTTTCTTGATAATACCGCTAAACACTGGATAACGTGCTTTGAAAATCTCTTCTCTTATTTTTAATAATTTCTTAGCTGGGTTTTTACATCCATTAAAATTGATTTTTAACTTAGCTTTCAATGCATTGATAGTAATTTTGTCTCGTTTGCAAATATCGATTAGATTTTTGGTTATCTCTTCAAAGTTGCTAGCACTGGGATTAAGATTTAGTGCTAGTTTTCTAAAAATCTGCAACTCGTTTGCTTTGCAATTATTCAAGTGCTCAAAACGCCGGTAAGCTATGTCTTTGCTGATAATATATTCGGCTAAACCTGTTGGTAGTTTTTGCAATAAATCCAGCTCTTGGCTATTTTTTATTTCCTTTTCGAACTGCCTTATCTTTTGGCAATAGACTACAGCTTCTTTTTGCTTTCCTCTTTTTTTACAACCATTTGCCAAAATATTGCATTTGTTTACCAAAGCTCTTAAGGCTTGTTGGCGTTGTTTAAGGCTTAGGGGTAACATCAATACTTTGTGTATGGCAGCCACTCTAAACCTGTCCATCCCGAAGTATTTTGAAGATAACTGATCCTTATGGCCACCTGTTTTTACAACCAATTTTTCAGCTACTAAACCAATTGGATATCTCCGGGCGATTCGTAACCAAAGATCATAATCCTCACAAGCCGGTAATGACTCGTCAAATAAACCAACTTCATAAAATAGAGATTTATTAATAAGAACTGCCGATGGTGATATGAGACATCTTTTCAGGCAGTCCTCAAAGATTAAACCCTCTTTCTTTGCATGGTAGTTTTTTGGATTAAAATGTTTACCGTTTTTTATCCAAGTCTCATCAGTCTGTGATATCAGAAATCGATTACTCTTATGATAAGCTACTTGCTTTTCTAATTTGTCAGCAATCCAAGTATCATCGGAATCTAAAAAAGCGATGTAATCCCCACTGGACTCTGCGATTCCTTTGTTTCTAGCAGCGCTAACTCCTTTATGCTTTTGATATACGTATTTAATACCGGCCACTTTAGAAAGCTTTTGCTTAGTGCTGTCGGTAGAGCCATCGTCTATAACAATGATTTCATAGGGAGCAAGTGTTTGAGCTAAAACCGATTCCACTGCCTTTTTGGTTTTGCTGGCCCGGTTGTAGGTGGGGATAATTACACTTACTTTCATAGTTTTTGCCCTATTTCGCTTAACAACCTATATGTTGCCGCTCCAAGTTTTGCAGATAATTCAAAGCCTTTTGCCTTAATCATATCAAGAGCGCCCCCATCGCAATAATCAGAGACCATCTTTATTGATACCAGGGGAATGTTCTCCTCTTCTGCTTGCTTGGCTAGGCTAAAACCTTCCATATCTACTAAATTACATTTTGTATCTTCAAAGATTTTTTTTGCCACTTTCTTATCACTTACCTCAGAGTTCACTGTGACTACCGGAGCTTTTTTTATATCTTTGACAGCTGCCATATTAGCCAGACAGCTATTATTTAAAACTATTTCCTCCCTGCTAACAGAATCGATAAATTTTTCGACTAAGAACAGCCTCCCCCAATTATCACTAGTCAGTGAACCTACAAATCCGATATTTACTATCAAATCCGGGTTTTTGTTCAAATTAGAATCCAGATAAACCCCCTTAAGAGGTTTGCTGTTAAGCATCCTTAAAAAACCAGCTGATTCTTTGGGATAAGCAGCATAAACTGCGATCTTTAACATTGCTATATTGTAACATTATAAAAAAGACTCTCCCCAAAACGAAGAGAGCCCTTAACTGCTGCAGTAAGGTTAGGCTTAGATATTAAGCAGCCCCGGCCATCTTGCCTTTTTGCATCTGTTCCATTGGTTGAGATATGCGAACCAGGGTAAATATCATCCATAATCCAGACAAGCCAACCAGTGAATATACAACTCGTGAAAATACACTTAATTCACCGAAGATAAAAGCTACGCTGTCAAAGCCAAATAAGCCTATTAGTCCCCAGTTTAAGGCACCAATAATAACTAAAACTGCAGCAATCCAATCCATCCAGTTTAGTCTCGTATTCATCTCATTCACCTCCTATCTATACATAGAATTCTTTTCTTAAAATAAGGCTTTTGAAACATTTTTTGTAAAAATATGACCTAATTCGTAGACTTAAAATGACACTTTCGCTTATTATTGTTTAAAAGATGCAAACACAAAAAAGTACTCACACTAAAACTTCATTAGAGATTAGCCACATTGAAGCCCGGGACATCCCCGATGCTTGGTTTGCCGCCATTTGCGAAGTAGTAGAAAAAGGCTATGAGTATAAAATAGAGCGTGGAAGCTACAAAGATTCTAAACGGCGCGAACTTGATTTTGTAACCATAAAAATAAAATACCCCGGCACTAGGCCCTTGGTACCAGACATCCCTCCCGGGTTGGGCCTGAGTCCTCCGGCCTCAAACGAATACGTTGAAGATTATCTGCGGTATTTGATGACCTCAGAAAAACAAGATAACGAGCAATATACGTACGGTGAGTTTTTAGAGCCTCAAATAGCCGAGGTAATCAGAATGTATAAAGAAGACGGACTGGAAACTAACCAGGCATGTATGGCAGTTTGCTCGCCAGAATCTATTAAACTAGAAGATCCTCCATGTTTAAGGCAAATAGATACCAGAGTTAGGTATGGAAAACTTCACTTTATCGTTTATTTTAGAAGCTGGGATCTCTGGGGAGGCTTTCCTGCTAATTTAGCCGGCATTCAGATGATGAAAGAATATATGGCGGATGAAATCGGGGTTGATGACGGCGAGATTATCTGCGTTTCCAAAGGTTTGCACCTTTATGAATATGCTTGGCCCCTAGCTGATACCAGGCTAAGAAAAAATTAATAGCCGGGCCAACAGTTATGCTGGCCGGCTAATAATTATGGTCTAACTAATCTTACTCTACCAGTGTTTTTACCGATTGGTTTGTCTTTAGCGCTATACTTAATATAGTGCGAACCGCAAACAACGATGGATTTGGCTCTTGAATAGTGACCTTTGCGCCTAGTTTGCCATCCACGATGTGGGCCATCTCTAAAATACTTAAGTATTGGTCCTTCTTGGGTTTTTAAAAAACTCATAGTAGTGCCGACTTTATTGATTACCAGCGGCTTATAGCTTCCTAGCCCTTTATAAACCCTAGTATAGGTTTCAAAGCCCCAGGATTTGGTTCTTCTATCCCACCTTACGTAATCGAAAACCTCTACTCTATTTCCTTTTACCAAAAAAACCCTCTTATATCTAAGATAGCTAGGATATTTAGCAAAACTAATTGATTGAAAAGAAAATATTAGGACTAAACAAAGAATTAATAAACTAATTAGTCTCCTCAAAGTAACACCTCCTTGAATAAAAAAATTAAGCTAATTATAGCCCACTTTTAGTAGTTGGTCAAACGCTGCCTCGGGGTCCTGTCACGATTGTTTCCCATCATGCTCAGGTAAAGCTTGCGCGTGATGGGAGCCCTCAATCGTGCCACCCCTTCGGCCATGTCTCTTAATGTGCTAATATTAGCTAAAAGTTATCGCTTAGTTGGAGGGAAATAATGTCTTGGGGACTTAAAAACCGATTAAATAGAATTATTAAACCTAAAACCGGTAAGACAGTGATGTTAGCCATAGACCATGGCTACTTCTTAGGACCAACTACCGGACTAGAAAGCCCCGGAGAAACCATTAAGCCGCTACTGCCTTACGCCGACGCATTAATGCCAACACGGGGCGTGCTTAGAACAAGTGTCGACCCTAAAACAGATACCCCTGTTGTCCTTCGGGTATCCGGTGGTAACAGCATCATCGGCGAGGACCTATCCAAAGAAGGTATTATAACTTCCATAGAAGAGGCTATACGACTAAATTGTGCCGCCGTTGCTTTATCAATATATGTGGGCAGTAAATACGAGCATCAAACACTACTTAATTTATCGAAGCTGGTAGATGAAGGTGAGCGCTATGGAATGCCTGTTTTGGCAGTAACTGCTGTAGGCAAAGATATGGCCCGTGATGCCCGCTACTTGTCCCTTGCTTGCCGAATAGCTGCCGAGCTTGGAGCTCATTTTGTTAAAACTTATTATTGTGAAGATTTTCCGAAGGTAGTTGCCTCTTGCCCTGTTCCGGTTGTAATGGCCGGTGGTAAAAAACTGCCAGAAAAAGAAGCCTTAGAGCTTACCTTTAACGCTATTAAAGACGGGGCTAGCGGCGTTGATATGGGCAGAAACATTTTTCAATCCAATAATCCTGTTTCAATGATAAAAGCCGTTCGGGCTATTGTTCATAAGAAAGCTAGCGTCAACGAGGCTTTTGAAATATATAAATAAACTCCAAATAACAAACACCAAATAACAAATAAATAACAAGCATCAAAAATCCAAACTTATAAGCAAATGTAAACAAAAAGTTAGTTTTTTCACTTTTAGGATTTGTAATTTGGAATTTATTTGTGATTTGATATTTGAATTTTGGAGCTTGTATGAAAGTAGCAGTATACTACAACAATAAAGACGTCAGAGTTGAAGAGCGCCCGGCTCCTAAAATAAGCGATAAAGAAATACTGGTAAAAGTAAGGGCTAGCGGTATATGCGGCACTGATGTAATGGAGTGGTACCGTCTTAAAAAAGCTCCTTTGGTTTTAGGCCATGAAATTACCGGTGATATAGCTGAGGTCGGAAGTAAGGTAAAGGGATTTAAGAAAGGTGACCGTGTTTTTGTCTCTCACCATGTCCCTTGCGGCACTTGCCGGTATTGCCGGGCTGAACACCACACCGCTTGTAACACTCTACACACTACCAATTACGATCCCGGGGGATTCAGCGAATATATTAGGATTCCTCAAATAAACATAGAAAATGGTACTTATTTTTTGCCAGATAAGATGACCTACGAAGAAGGAACTTTTATCGAACCACTGGCATGCGTATACCGGGCTCAAAAACTGGCTAAAATAAAATCTGGTTGTTCAATGCTGGTGCTTGGAAGCGGTATCTCCGGCATCCTTCATCTTAAACTAGCTAAAGCCTCTGGAGTTAAAAAACTGTTTGCTACTGATATCAGTAAAGAAAGACTTGGTTTTGCAAAAAAAACAGGAGCCATTCCTATTAATGCTGATGACGATGTAGTTGCTAGATTAAAACAACTAAATGATAATTGCTTAGCCGATTGCGTTATTGTATGTACTGGCGCTACCAATGCCTTTTATCAGGCACTTGATAGCGTAGATAACGGCGGTACCATTGTCTTCTTTGCCCCTCCTCCGCCTGAAATTAAAATCTCCTTGCCTGTAGCTAACCTTTGGCGACGGGAAGTAACTTTGATGACCTCCTACGGTGCAGCTCCTTTTGACCTTGAAGCTGCTTTGCGAATTATTGAGCACAAAAAAATAGAGGTTACCGACATGATTACTGACCGCATAAAACTAGAGAATATTGGTGAGGGTTTTAAGAAAGTGGCAGCTGCCGGCAAGTCGTTAAAGGTAATCATCAACTTTTCCTAAAATAAATCACAAATCACAAATTCCAAAGCTCAAATAAATAACAATTAACAAATCCTAAAATTCCAAATGTTTCCTTGGATGTTGGAGTTTGGAGCTTATTTGTTTTTTGGTAATTGGTGCTTGATGTTTGGTTGCCTTGGGAAGTAATAAGGGATGAACAAACCTAAATTTATTAAAAGCCCGGATATTCTTCGGACAAACAGGGTACCTCCAGGACAACACGTAACAGAGCGCTGGCCTACACTGCACCATGGCCAAACACCTCAAATAGATACTAAGAGCTGGCAGTTTAGGATATTCGGATTAGTGGATGAAGAAAAAACCCTTAACTACGACGAGTTTATAGCATTGCCAAATATCAAGGTTCTCTCGGATATTCATTGCGTAACCACCTGGTCTAGGTTAAATAACCTCTGGGAAGGAATAAGCACTTCAGTTTTAAAAGACCTTGCAAGTATTCAAGCAGAAGCTAAATATGTGTTGGTTCATGCAGCTGGCGGCTTTACCACCAACCTCAGCCTAGAAGATTTCTTTGCTGAAGATGTTTTGTTTGCTCTAAAACATGATGGCCAGCCTTTAAGTTCAGAGCATGGTGGCCCTGTTCGCTTAGTAGTTCCCCGCCTTTATTTTTGGAAGAGTGCCAAGTGGGTAAATGGAATTGAGTTTCTTGATAAGAACCAGCCTGGTTTTTGGGAAGCTGGTGGTTATCATATGCATGGCGACCCTTGGAAAGAGGAGAGATACGCATGAAGGACTTTGATTATGACTTAATAATAATTGGCGCAGGCTCAGCTGGAGCTACTGCTGCTGTTAACGCAGTCAGCTTGGGAGCTAATAAGGTCTTAATAATAGAGAGGGGTGAGCTCGGTGGAACTTGCACCAATACCGGTTGTGTACCTACTAAAATCTTTTTACATTCAGCTAAATTAATGCTAGAGGCAGAAAATGCTAACCGCTATCTGGAGAAACCGGTAATGCCAACCCCTAATTGGAAAAATATTATGCAGCGCAAACAATACTATATTAACTCTGCCCATCATAATGGATTGCGCATTTTTGCAGATAGGGGCATCGAACTTATAAAAGGCAAGGCTAAACTTATTGATACTCATACGGTTAGCATTGACGAAAAATCCATGACAGCTAAGTACATACTAATAGCCACAGGAGCAAAAGCAGCAATTCCTCCCATTAAAGGAATCCATGAAATTGACTATTTAACAAATGCTAATGCTTTGGAGCTTAAAAATCTTCCTCAATCAATCATTGTAATCGGAGGCTCATATATCGGCTTGGAGTTTGCCTCTTTTTTTAATGCTTTAGGAAGCAAGGTATTTGTAGTTGAAAGTAAAAACACAATAGCCTCTACTGAAGACGAGGATATATCGGATTATCTTTCAAAAGAGTTAGAAAACTCTGGTATTGAAATATTTAGTAGTGCCAAAGCAATAAGAGTCAAAAAAGAAGGTAAGCAAATATTACTTGAGATATCACAAGATAAAAATGCATACAATCTAGTGGCAAATAAACTATTGGTAGCAACCGGAAGAAAGCCAAATCTGGATTTTAACCCAAAAGCCGCTGCTATAAGAGCAGAGACGGAAGGAATATTAGTAAACCCTCTCTTGCAAACAGATAGCCCAAATATTTATGCTGCCGGAGATGTTTTGCCAACCTTGCAGCTCGAACATGTTGCTACCTATGAAGGCTATTTGGCTGCTCATAATATGTTTTCTTTAAACAAGCAATTAACAGATTATTCAGTAGTGCCTCATGTAATGTTTACTTTTCCTGAAGTTGCCGCAGTTGGAATAACCCAGAGGCAAGCTGAAGAGAGCTTCCACATCGCGACCTCGCTATACAGCTACTCAGCTATTGCTGCTGCTTCAATTAATGAAGAGAGAAACGGAATAATAAAATTGATAGGAGATAATAATACAGGGCTTTTACTGGGTGCCCATATAATCGGAGCCGATGCAGGAAACCTAATTCATTTGGCCTCAATTCTTATGCAAGCTAAAGTCCCGGTTAATGCTTTAGCAGAGCAAATATCAGCTTATCCCACTTTGGCACAGGGATTTTACTATGCCCTGACAAAGCTTAGCGAAAATATCAGCCGCCGGAAACTTAAGGCCGCCTAACATTCACACTATTCTGGCTGTTCAAGCTGTGCTTTTTCTAGCACACAAAAATAAGTTGAGTTAAGTCCATTATTTTCATAAACCGGGCACTGGGGACACAAGCAACCATTAGTTCTTAATTGCTGCTTGCTATAACCAGCTGAGCAATATAGCGCCGCTTCAGCCCCAGCGTATGTGGGACAATCCGGACAGAAACAATCCCTCATATTTTCCTGATTGTAACTAACGGGCATATCGGTCCTAGCTTTTAAAATACCATCTATCTTTCTACAAGTTACAAGCTGTCTTTGTTTAAAGTTAACCTTTGGCGGTAAAACTTAAACAAATGCCTGAACTTAAGTTATTAACGGACGAAGAATATAAAATACTAGAGGCCTTGAGCAAGGCAATAATTCCTGCAGGAGATAACCCAAAAACAGATCCAGGAGCAATAGAGACGGAAGCAGCCGTTTTTCTTGATGAGATCTTAAGTAATGGCGATCATTATTTTGCTAGTGATTTTAAAGAAGGACTTTTGTCTCTTAATAAGCTAGCCTACCAAAAACATCAAAAAGCTTTTTATTTATTATCAAAAGAACAAGACGATTTATTAAGAGTCTTTGCTGCTGACGATTATTTATCCTTCAACCGTTTAAGGAAAATGATTTTTCAGTCGTTTTATTCAAACTACACTAAAGAAGATTATCAAGGCATAAGCCCTTGGGAACTAATCGGCTATCTTGGCCCGGTTACTTACACACACGCTTCTGCTGAGATGATAAACCGCCATTACCATAAAAGCCAAACAGACAAAACATTTACTCTGGATTAGCCATGAACCAAACCAGATACGACCAATCCCTACAAATTAGCGGCAAAGAACTAGTAGAAGAAGTTGATGTTTGTGTTATTGGCTCCGGTGCCGGCGGTGGGGTGATAGCCAGTGAGCTAGCTTGCCGGCGCCACAGAGTTGTTTTACTAGAAGCTGGCGGCTTTCAAACCAAGAAGGACTTTAATCAAAGAGAGTTCGATATGAACCGCAAACTGTATTGGGAAAACCGCCTCTTAGAGTCCGAAGATACCGGGGTCGGCATGAGTGTAGCCAGGCTTGTCGGCGGGGGAACCGGAGTAAACGACGGAGTGGCACTGCGTTCTACGGCCGAGAACTTAGACCGCTGGGTCCAAGATGGGCTAAAGGGCTATTCGAGAGCAGACTTAGACCCTTATTATGAAAAAGTTGAAGAGATAATGCATGCCCAAACTTATCCCCGTTTTGAATGGAACCGCAATAATACCTTATTTGCCGAAGGTCTTGAGTCTCTTGGAGAAGAGCCTCACCCGGTTCCGGTCTACATTGTCGAATGTCATAAATCAGGTTTTTGTAATTTGGGTTGCAAGTACAATTCTAAGCAAGGAAACTTCCTTACTTATTTGCCAAGAGGGTTTACAAACGGATTAAGATTATACGCCAACACTGAGGCTTATAAGATAAACCTTAACCCTAAAGGAGAGGCTTATAGTGTAGACGCTCTTATTAGCACCGAAACTAAGGGTTTTCCGCCTACGGCCCTAAAAGTCCTGGCTAAAGTAGTTGTTTTAGCAGCCGGACCGATATACACCACCATGCTATTACTAAAAAACGGATTAGCAAACTCCTCGGGAAATGTTGGTCGAGGGCTATCTAATCACCCCTCAATTGCCGTTATTGGTGTTCATGATAGAGAAGTCCATCAATATAGGGGGACACCAATCCAGGTTGACAAATTATACCCGCTGGGCCAAGGAAATTACGTTGTAGAAGCTAACAAAACCTACCCTATGGAGTTATCCTATATAATCCCCGGCTGGGGTAAAGAACATAAAGAGCGCATGAAGAAACTAAATTACTTTCAAAATATATATACCTATGTTTCTGAAGACGAACCAATAGGAACGGTAACAATAAATAAAAGAACCGGTAAGCCAAGTATTAAAAAACCATTGACTGAAAAAGACAAAAAAGCTTTTTCTTTGGGGATGGCTAAAGCCAAGCAGATATTAAAAGCAGTTGGAGCGGGCGATATTTTTACAACCCATTATGTCTCAGCCCATATTGAGGGAATGTGTAGAATGGGTCCGAACCCTAAAAAAGACGTTGTTAATTTACATGGTGAAACCTATGATGTCCCTCGCTTGTTTATTGGCGATGCCAGCGTTTTTCCAAGACCGGTAGCGGTTAACCCAAGCCTTACCATTATGGCCATCGCCCACAAAACCGCCGAATACATTGATGCGGATGAAAAAGGATATTTTGGGTAGGTAATAACTAGTTGATATATTATGAATGAAATCACTTTTAAGGAATCTAAAAAAGGAAGGATAATTTATTATAACGAAGGGCTGCGTCCGCTGTATTCACCTTCAATTGAAACTGAAAGCACAGAGATAATTGCTCAAGCTTACGCAATTTTTTGGGCTGACCAGACCTGGGAACATGCTTGGCTGCTAGAAAAGTTATTGCCCATAGACGACCTTGCAAAAGAGCATGAGGAAGCTAAACAATTCAAGGAAGCTCTAAGAGGATATTACGCCCAATTAAGAGATTTAGATATAGAAGCCAATACTTTCACTAATATTTCTGAAAAACTAATAACAGAGATAGGCGGTTTTATAGATTTTGAAAACGACTTAAAAAACAGACAACTGAAAGGAAAAATCTGCACCTTAATATATCCGTTATTTTTAGAACACACCGTAAGAGAACAAAACAGGTCACTCAATCAACTACAAGCTCTAAAAGAAAATAAATTAGTATTTGACCGCCAAGAAATAATTACTTTCTGGTCACAGGCTATAGCCGAACATGCCGCTTTTTTTGCTCACTGGCTAGACCCAACCGAATCGCAAATAGAGGAAAAAACGCTGCACTATAACCAGCAATTCTTAAAAAGTTACCAAGAGCTAAACATTGAAATAGATATTGATACCTTAATAGGAGATTTTATTAACTACAGCTCAGTTACATTAAATAATATAATTGAACACAAAATAAGAAGTATTATTTTCCCAGACTTAGCCGACCACTATCGCAGGGAAGCCATCTTTTTTAGAGATCAGCTAAGAAAAGCTGAGTGGCTTGAGAAAAAGGCCGCTTAGCTAAAAACTCCTATTGTCAATTACTTATTTTTAATACTTATAACTGTACTTATTTCAACTTTCTTGGTACTGGTTTTCTCTACAATATTTAAGTAGCCTTGTTCGAATGTATAAGTTGTACCTTGGCCGCTACTATACTCAGCAGTCACTTTATACCCTTTTGACGGAAGCTCTTTCTTGTAAAAATCAACTACATCATCTTTGCTATCACTTGTTTCCCAGACAGCAGTGTACCCTGCTTCTTTTGCAGAGCCCATCTTTGCACTATTGGTTAATTTAGCACCATCGTAAACCGGAAAATCTTCTGGGAAACCATCCGGTAGTTTAGTTTGGCTAGATGAGATTTCAGCTTCTCCTTCTTTGGTTTTAATCTTTACACTCTTACCATCCTCATCAACTTTTACTCCGGTTGCTTTCTCAACAGCTTGCTTAGCTGCACTTTTAAAAATGCTGTCACAGCCAGATAAAGCTAAAACAACCACTAAAACCAAACATATTACTACTATTTTTTTCATTACTTCCTCCTATACTACCTTACTCTTACTCTTGTATTCTTAGAAAGTGTAACCGCGTATTCTGCCTTATCAGCTCTAGTCTTTGGTATAAAGCGGGCTCTTAGGGTACTAGACTGAGTTAACCTTAATTTAACAGCAGCAATACCCTTTTTATTGGTCCTTAACCTGGCTACATTAACCCATTTGGTCTTAGTTCTCCATTTCTTCTTAACCCTAACCCGATACTTTTTAAGCTTCTGAATTATCACAATTTTTCTAATAAGTTTCTTGTAATAGGTAACTTTTTTAAATCGCCTTGTCTTTTTAATCCGTACTTTTTTCTTATAGCGAGTAGCATCGGTTAAGCTTACTTTAAGCGTCACTTTTTTTCCTTTTCTAATAAGCCTGGCCCCAGCTTTTAAACCAACTTTAGCTCTCGAAGAATAACCGTATAGGCCTCGGTCGTTTCCTCCTACTAGCCCATCAAAAAGTAATGCGTAGAAGCTCTCTTGTTTTAAACCAGTGTAGTAAACTCCCCAGCTTTCTCCTCCGTCACCTGATTTGCATATAACGCCCTTAAGGCCGCTACCCTGTCCTGACAGATAGAGGGTGTTGGGAGTAGTGGACTTTTGAACCGTTAAAGTATCAAGATTATTAATATTTTCTAATCCTGCGGTTATCTTAGTCCACTTTGAACCATTATTAGTAGATTTATAGAACCCGCTACCCGCCGGATTACCACCTTGCCCAGTATCAGCATTAACAGTAGCATAAACAGTATTAGGCCTTTCCGGATCAGCTAGAACGCTGGTAACACCGGCATTAGGTAATCCGCCACCAAGCTTAGCCCAAGCTCCGCCAGAATACTTGTAAATCCCTTTTACAGCCGCACTGTCCCGGCTGCTGCAGCCAACAAAAACATCGCCATCTTTAGCAACACTAAGAGAAGTTGCCGGTGCATTACTTGGAATATTTAAATTAGTCCAGCTTGCTCCTCCATCACTGCTTTTATATACAGAACCGGTATCAGTTCCAGCTAAATCATCGTATGCTTGGCAAGCATATAAAATATTCGCGTTACCAGGATGTGAAGCTATTTGATAAATGAAACCTTGCCCTGAACCCATTTGAGCAACATCTTGCCAAGAAGTTCCTCCGTTTGTACTTCGCTTTAAAGTACAGTTGCTGCCTCCATAGATTATAGTATTAGGATCATTAGGTTTAACCCAAACTGCAAATGACTGGCTTCCTCCGGTACCAGTTACCGGATACTGCCAAGTAGGAGAAGAAGCGGTAAAGTTAGTTGTTTTAGCCAATCCTCCGTTAGCAGCTATCCAGACAACGCCCTTATTATTAGCTTGAGTAATATCATAAGCCTTAACCGAGGTTATTCCATCTGCTTTATCAGCCCAAGTCACTCCTCTATCAGCACTCTTGGCAATGCTATAGTTACTGTTTGTAAAAAGGATATTCACGTTATTCGGATCGACAGCAAAATGATCGGCATAGATACTCGAAAGCGGGGTCGCGTTACTGACCTGATGCCAAGTGGCCCCATTGTCTTCAGTATAATTCTGCATAGCATACATCCGGCCGGCCCCATCAAAAGTTATATGGTTTGCCCCTATAGACTGGCCGCCATCTTTTACTTCAGTCTCCCAAGTAGTCCCACCGTTATATGATTGAAAAGTTTTTGCAGCTGATCCACTACTGGATGAAACTACTATATGATCATTAGTGTTAGGGTTAACTCCTATTGCTGATACATCCATGCTTTCAGGCAAAGCTACAGCTGACCAATTAGCTCCACCATCAGTACTTTTATAAATATTAGAACTAGAATTATCTATAGCAGCGTAAAAAGTATCGCTTCCTGATGCCGCTGCAAAAGCTCCGAGTCTATCACCTGAACCAACTGTTACTAAGCTAAAACTGGCTCCGTTATTAGCACTTACCGCTAAATTTTGGGTTCCGTTATTTAAAGATACAAGCAACTTACTCCTTGCGTAAAGCATAGCTTGCCCTGGTAAATTATTGGTTCCCATTTTGTTTGTAATATCGCTAAAACTAGCTCCGTGATTGGTACTCTTTATCAAAGAATCACCAACTAATGCATAAACATAACCGGTAGCCGGATCTACCTCTACTTGCTTACCGGTGCCGTAATTGGCCCCACTGGGAAGACCTGACCAGCTCTCTCCTTTATCAGCTGACCTAAAAAAGCCGTTGGGAGCCATAGTTGTTATATAGACATAGTTGCTAGTTGGATCAACACAAATGTCTTCGGCTTGACCGCCAAATAGCCCAAGGTTTGTAGCCACCGAATTAGTTTGAGTTTCTTTAATAGTTAAGACTGCGTTAGAACTAAAAGGAAAGAGACTTGCCAGGAGGAAAAGTACTGTGATTAAAGCTGTTTTTTTCATTTTTGCTCCTTTGTAAACTGCTTACACTTCCTATTATATCGGAACCTAGTACTAAAACTTAAGGGTTTTTTTAAATTTTATTAATTCAAACCAAAATATACTTAATCCTCCAGCAATAAAACCAACCAATAAGTCTGCAAAACCAACAGATGAAAACAAAAACAAGCTCTTTAGAAAAGGTACAAAAAGCACTAAGAAAAGTAGAGAAATGGTTGCAGCCAGTACCCACCACAAAGCTTTGTTTGGTGTTTCTAACCTGCTAAAAGCGGTTTTAGTCCAAGAGCGGTTAGTTAATATTAAGCTTAAGTTAGAGATTACTAAAACAATAAATATCAGTGCTCTGGAGTGTGCCAGACTGTATGCATAGTAGAATGTCGAAGTATAATATACTGCTAGCAAAATAACTAATACCATTGCCCCTTGCAGCAAAGAAAAGCCTACTGTTCTACTACTAAACAACGGCTCGCTAAGATGCCTCGGAGGCCTGTCCATAATGTCAGGTTCCGCCGGTTCTGACTCAAAAACAATAGATGAGGTGGGATCAATAATCAATTCTAAAAAAGCGATATGAATAGGAGCTAAAATCAAAGGCCATCTAAACAATACCGGAATCAAAGTCATGCCAACAATAGGTACGTGAACAGCAAAGATATAGGAGACTGCTTTTTTTAGATTCTCAAAAATGCGCCGCCCTATCTTTACCGCTTTAACAATCGAGGAAAAATCATCGTCTAGTAAAACTAAATCTGCCGTTTCCCTAGCTACATCAGTTCCACGCTGCCCCATAGCAATGCCGATATCGGCTGACTTTAATGCTGGAGCATCGTTTACTCCATCACCAGTCATAGCTACCACTTCTCCGTTAGCTTTTAAGGCCTCAACAATGCGCAACTTTTGCTCCGGTACTACTCTGGCAAAAACATTTACCGAATTTATCTTCTTTCTTAACTCAACCTCACTCATTTGATTAAGCTGCGAGCCGGTAATGATATTTCCGGTCAAGGTAAGCCCGATATTCTGTGCAATATTTCTAGCAGTTGAGGGATAATCTCCCGTTATCATAATCAGCCTAATCCCTCCGGCGTAACATTCCTTGATAGCTAAAGGAACAGATTCCCTGATCTGGTCTTTAAGCCCAATCAAACCCACAAACTCAAATTCATATTCATGTTCTACTTCCGGTATTTCTTTCCCCAGCTTAAAATAAGCCTTGGCTACACCTAGAACGCGCAAGCCCCTTTCAGCCATCTCTTCGATATCTTTAGCTAATTTTTCATTTTGCTCCTTAGTAAAATGGCACAGGTCAGCAATGGCCTCAGGAGCACCTTTGGAAGCAATCACATAGTTATCTCCCACAGGAGATCTCCAGACATGCGAAATAGCCATTAACTTCTTTGATAGGGGATACTCACGAACCAAACTCCAGCTTTTGTGGAGATGCTCTGTTCCGGTAAGTGTTTTGGTACCTAAATCTTTTATTGCTTTTTCTAGCGGATCAAAGGGTTCTTTTTGGCTAGCTAGAATACCAAACTCTATTAGTTGATGAAAGTTTTCCGGTAATCCGTTAGTAGGATTTTCTGCATCATAGAGCTGTGTGTTGGCAAACAGTTCGCTTACACAAAGTTTGTTATGGGTTAGAGTTCCGGTCTTGTCTACACAAAGTACGCTAGCTGAACCAAGAGTCTCAACTGCCGGCACCCTTCTAGTCAAAACTTCGCTTTTTGATATCCGCCAAGCACCTAGAGCCAGAAAAACCGTAAGTACTACCGGAAACTCCTCAGGTAGGGTAGCCATGGCTAAAGTTATTCCAGCTAGGGTCGCTTGCAGCCAATCCCCCCTAGTAAGTCCATACAACACAATAACCAGTAAAGCAACCAGTAAACCGATAACTGCTAAGTTGCCTACCAGTTTTTTAGTCTCTTTCTGTATTAAGGTACTTTCAGGAGTGATTATCTTAAGAGCTTGGCCGATTTTGCCCATTTCCGTATCAGTACCGGTAGCTGTCACTTTAGCTACCGCATAACCTTGAACGACTAGAGAACCCGAATAAACTCTTTTGTCATCGATTTTATTAACCGGTATTGATTCCCCTGTAAGCATTGACTCATCAACATGGAGATTAGACGAGGATAATAAATTGGCATCCGCTGGTACCCGATCGCCTTCGGCCAGCACTATGATATCGCCCACTACTACATCGCGACCGGCAATACGTTTTTGCTCGCCATCCCTTATGACTAGGGCCCGGGGTGAGGAAAGATTTCGCAAAGCTTCAAGAGCACGCTCGGTTTTTCTCTCCTGGTAAAAAGTAATACCCATTACCACAAAGACAAAGCCCAAAAGAGCTAGGGCTTCCTGCGGGCTCCCAAGAAGAAGATAGACAGAGCCGCATGCAACAAGAAGTAAAAACATCGGCTCTTTGATAACATCATAAGCAATAGCAAAAGCATTTCTTTTAACAGCCGAAGGAAGTTCATTGTAGCCATCCCTAGCTAACTTCGCTTCCGCTTCTTCTTGGCTTAAGCCGCTTATTTTAGCAATATCAAATTCAGCCATAGCTTAATGGTCGTAGGACAGGGGTCAAAGGTCAAGGGTCAATGCAATTACCCATTGACCAATTATTCGTATCGAAGCGCTTCTGCCGGATATACTCTGGAAGCTTGTAGAGCCGGAATATATGTAGTCAAAAGCGACGCTCCGTAAGCCATGGCCACTATTAGCGCTAAGTCTATAATAGGTACAGAAAACTTAATACCAGGCATAGTCTTAGCCATAAAGTCCATTACATTCTTGGATAGCATCCATCCCAAGACCATACCGATAGCAATACCCAGCAAAGCTACAAAACTGGACTCCAACAGAAAAGTATTTAAAACCATTCCTTTTCTAAAACCAATAGCCCTAAGAGCCCCAATCTGCTGACGCCTCTCTACTACCGAGCGGGCAGCAATTACCCCTAAGCCGGCAATGCCTACCACTAAACCAAATCCCATAAATCCTTGGATTAAACGGTTAATCATCTTATTGGTGGCAGTGAAGTTATTGATATCTTCTTTAAGAACTGTAGTTTGCATGCCATTTTCATAAAACGTCTTTGATAAGTTTTTTGCGATTTTTTCAACGTTTTTACCTTTCTTAACCTTAAACCAGTAAGTGGTTGCTGGGATCTCTGACGGAGGTATCTTGGCAGCCGGAACCATACCGCTAGCAATAGCCATTTTCATCTGAGGGCTAAGTTCAACCTTCATCGCCTTATTTATAGTGTCTTGAGAAGTTATCATCTGCCCATAGGCATACATGGCTAAGTCAGTTACTACTCCGATTATTTTAAGTTTAGTTACTTTTTTAGTAGCCGGATTTCTAATCTCTAAGTATGCATTGTCCGGAATCTTTTTATCATCACGGTAAAAACCCCTAACTCTAAATGGAGGTTTTTGCTCGCCAACATCGTAGTCGGTTTTAGCCGAAACCAAATTAGTGTGAATTACCACCAGATTAGGCTTGTTAACTAAAGCTTTCCATACCGCCCGGTTGGTCTTATAACCTTTGCCTTTAAGCCTGATGTCATAGCCAACATGATTAGCATAACCTTTGTCGATACCTTGAATAGCATACTGTTTCCAAGCCTTATTCTTAGCATCTTTTTCACGTACATCCACCCCGGCCATCGAAAAGCTGCCAATAGAAGAAAAATCCTTCGAGCTTACTTTAATACCATCCTCATCTAAAGTCTTCTTAATATCCTTAATGGGGTTAGTGTAGCCGGTAATGCCTTTAATACTAAAATCTCCAGTCATAGTTTTGATGTCGTCGTAGAGAGGCTCAAAAGAAGCCAGCATAAAACTCATGAAAACAATGGTAAAGACGATTAGCGAAAACATAGCTAGAGCAAGACCGGTTCTAAAACGACTCTTCATAGGATAATTTACAGCAATTTTAAGCATTGGTGGAAGTCCCTTTAATTTGCCAAAAACTGTAGTTACCCCTTTTAACAATATATCGGAGTTATACATTACAATCCAAATTGCTCCGGCAACCAATGCTATTCCTGAGACGAAGAACATTTCAATTCCTGATGTCATATTCTTAGCCCAAGGAAAAACGACATTGCTGACATTGGGGGGAATAAGCCAGACAAACAAAAGGCCTGCGCCTGAGATAGAAAAAGTTATTCTTTCCGGCACATAAAGGCATCTTGCAATTAGGGGTATACCGATAATTATAAAAGATATGCCCGTAAAGAAAGGAGCTTGATGGTTAGCTTTAAGGCCGGAAAATACTAATAGAATACCAAATGCAGTTATCGTAGAAGCTGCAACTATTCTTTTAACTGTACCACCTTTTTTAACAGGCTCAGGCAAATCCCGAATGGCTCTCACAATATTAATATGACCTGCCCGCCAGGCAGAAAACAACACAATAACAAAGGTAGTGATTACTCCTAAAGCATAAGCAATAATTAAGCTTTTAGGATTGATATAATAATGCAGCTTTAAAGCTCCGCCGAAACTGGCTCCACCGAAAGCCTTGGCTAACACTTTAACCATAGCCCAGCCAACCACAATTCCCAAAGCAGAGCCCACAGCCGCTGACACTACCGCATAAACACTTCCTTCATATAGAAATATCCGTAAGATGTCTCGGCTTTGAGAACCAAGAGCTCTAAGAACTCCCAGCTCTATTTTGCGCTCAGCAGCCAGCATCACAAAAATCAAGAAGATAAGCATTATACCGGCAATAGTTGAGAACTGACCGAACACCAAGAAGATACTGGAAAATGAACTTGCTGCTTCAGTAGCATCATCTAAGGCTTTCTTTTTCTCATCTTTTATCTCAAGACTACTATTTTTATATACCGGTTTTAATTTATTAATTACTGCTTTAGTATGCTTAACTCCTTCAATATCATTTCCTTTATTGGAGATGGCAATGATATTAATTTTACTTTCTTGGGCAAAAAGCTCCTGAACGCGCTCAAGCTTCATTACTGCTGCACAATCTTTAGATGGTTTGCCCCCTTTGTCAAAAATGCCAGCTACTTTGACCGTTTCTTTGCCGGTAGCTAAAAAGAGCTTAATCTTGCCACCCTTTTTTACGTCTAGTTTTTTAGCCGCTTCGCTATTTAGATAGATCTCATCATTAGCTAATTTTTTAACGATAAGTTTTTTGCCAGAAGCCGTAGTTAAGGGTGCAATTTCTTTGCTGTAGCTATTTTGAACACCCATAATCGTCAAGTCAGGTAGATTCTGGCGGCTTGCTGGACTTGCTGCTGGTGTGGTCTCTCTAAGAATCGCTGCTACTCCGTCGACTAGTTTAGTCGGCAAAGCGTCTAGGGTTTTGTCCAAATATTTTTGCTCAAAATAGCTATTGCTCGAAGAAGCAGAGCCCACATTCATCATGTTAGTAGTCCTAGTTGATTTGGCTTTGACTTGCACAATTTCATCAGTTGGCCCCAAATCATCCAGAGCGTTTTTCTTGATGGAATAGTTCATGGTGTCACCAGTAATAAGCGAAGCTGATATTAATAAAGTAGCCAGCATCAACCCTAAAACAATGAGGCTGGTTTGTATTGGGTGGCGCCAGATATTACGCACACCGGTTTTAAAAAGCACCGGGTTGCGTAAAGCCGAAATGATAAGAAATAAAAGTCCAATAGCTAGTGTCACCACTAAGCCGTATAGCAATGTATTAATGGGTAGCCCAAAAAGCTTAGTCATTATTTGCTACCCCCGTTATTTACATTATCTTCAATTAAGCCATCGCGCATCTTGACAATACGATCAGCCCTGTCTCCCACTTCTGAGGCGTGAGTAACCAAGACAAAAGTTTGGTTATGTTCTTTATTAAGACGGCATAGAACATCCATGATTTCATCAGCGGTCTCACTGTCTAGGTTACCGGTAGGCTCATCGCACCAGACAATAGCCGGGTCATTAACTAAAGCCCTGGCAATAGCAACCCTTTGTTGCTGACCACCGGAAAGTTCTGCTGGACGTTTGTTGGCTTGGCCTTCAAGGCCCATAAGTTCTACCAGCTCAAGAGCTTTTTTCCTGGCATCTCTTGGTTTAGAGCCGGCTACTAACATCGGCAGTTCGACATTTTCTACTACACTTAAAACCGGCAGTAAATTAAAGAACTGAAAAATAAAGCCCATACTTAAAGCCCTAAAGTTAGTCCTTTGGCGGTCGCTCATATCATAGAGTGACTTGCCTTGCAGAACTACCTTACCATCGCTGGGTTCGTCAATTCCTGATAAGCAGTTCAGTAGCGTTGTTTTACCGCAGCCTGAAGGCCCCATGACAGCTACCATCTCACCTTCTTTGACATCGAAGTTAATACCGCGAAGTGCATCTACCTTTACTTCGCCAGTATCGTAAACCTTTTTTAATTCTTCTGTGTGAATAACAATCTGTTTACTCATTTATTTTCTCCTTGGTATCCAAGACCTCGAAAAGCAAATTCGGAAATAGCGCTTTTCCATTTGTTTTTGTTTTTAATATCATCAAAAGATGCTTCATTGATAATCGTGGTCGCCCCGAAGATAAAAGTAGCGGCTTTTTTACTGTCTTTAACATTAAAAATCTTTTCCTTAACTCCTTGCTTAATTACCTTTTCTAAAATCGGTATCATCACTCTTGTAATCTCCAAAATAAGTTGATCGTGGATATCTTTATTGCTCGGATGGTGGAATTGCTGAACAGCTTCCTCGGTTAACACTATGTCGGAGAAAACCGCGTCCCGGATTTTTGTTAGTTTTTGGTAAGCATCCAATTTTTTATTTTTACTTATCTCTGCCATTTTCCGGCAATTCTGTAATGCCAAAGCACCCACAATGGTATTTATCAAATCCTGTTTGGATTTGAAATGCCAGTAAAAAGTACCTTGAGCCACACCTACTTCTTTAACAATATCGTGTACCGAAGTACAAGCCACTCCATTTTTTTTAAATAGCTTTATGGCTACATCAATTATTTCTTTTTGTCTCTCGCCAGGTTGCTTTACTATCCTTGCCATACTCTCTTCTAATTGACTGACTGTCAGTCAGTATAACATAACAATCACTTGTGTCAAGAAAAAATTAAGCTTTTTTTGATTTCGGGGGACATCTAAAACTTATGGCCTGAACTGGTGCTCAATCTTGGTAACCGTATCGCCGGTAATAGTTAGCCAAAAAGACTCGTTTGAGGCTACATAGCTTTTATCCTGAACTTTCCCATTATAAATATTTTTTAGTTCAGTTAGAGTTGAAGCTGCCTTCTTTATACCAACATCCGATGTGACATCTAAAGTAACAGTTACACTAGAACTAATTTTTAAGTCCTTAGTCATAGGACTTTTGTTACGAACATAGTAATCATTATCAACATGCTCTCCTGGCTTTATTTGCCCATCTTGGATTGCTGCTTTATCAGCGGCTGCTCCCATCAAAAACTCTGCGTAGTCAGCCTTTAAGTACTGTATACCGGCTGACTGATAAAAGCTTTTGATAAAAGCAAACTGGCGAACAGTAACTGAGGCTGCTTTTTTTAAAGGGGTTGGTTTAGGCTTTGGTTTAGCTTTGGATTTGGGTTTTGCTTGGCTAGTGGATTTTTGGGGCTTAGAGTTATCTGATTTCTTTTTTTCTTTTTCCAAGCAACCGGTAAAAAGAACAGCTGCTATTACTGCAATAGCTAATACTCCTAATGCTTTCTTCATTACTACCTCCTACGCTGGTTCTATTATCATAAGTATACACCGCTTTTGGGGTATACATGTAGCATGAATATTCATTTCTTTTTATTGCCAACAATAGCGCTTGGATGCTTTTTGTTAGGTTTAATCGCTTACTTAAGAAACGGGTCCAGTCAAACCAACCAAGCCTTCTTATTTGCATGTACTTCATTATCGCTTTGGATTGTAACCGGCGGCTATATGACCAATTTATTTGCTCCTTTTTTGCCCAACCTCACTTTTTGGTCTAGAGCAACGATATTTTTAGCTATTCTATTAACCATGTCTTTTTTCTACATAGGCGTAGTCTTTCCAAAATCAAAAGCCAAGCTTACCTGGTTTCAAAGATTGTGGCTTCTTATCGGCTTAATTCTTCTTTTACTTATACCAACCAATCTCTTTATTAAAAAAGCCTTCGTGGAAAACAACGCCGTTAACTTTACCGATGGCCCTCTTCAACCAATACTTGCTAGTTGGATAGTAATAAGCACTTTATTCTTTTTCTATATTGTCACCAAAAAATACAGGCAATCAAAAGGACTGGCTAAAACCCAATTTAAGTATTTCTTTTTAGGGATGTTTTTGTTTATCGGAATAGGAGTAATTACCAATGTTATCATTGCTGATTTTTTCGGCTCCGAGGCATTTCTTAACTTCGGACTTTATGCTTCTATCTTCTTTGTAGGCTTTACAAGCTATGCCATTATAGTGCATCGCCTATTAGACATACGCTTGATTATCGTGCGCTCTGTAGCTTACTTCATTACTTTAGGATTATTAATATTTTCCTATGTTTTAATAACATTTTCCTTAACTTCAAGGTACCGAGGTTTTACCAGCCAAAACTTAATAGACACTGCCACCTTGGTCTTTTTGATAGCGTTATTTAATCCCCTAAAAAATATTATCGATAAAGGAACCGACAAGCTTTTCTATAGGGGGAAATATGACTTTGACCTACTACTGGAAAAAATAAATGAAATTGTAATTAATAACCCCCGGAATGTTAATAAGCTAACTTTAAATATTATTGATGCCTATATTAAAAATATAAGAGTTAAAAGAGGTGCTTTTATAATACTTTCTAGCCCTAAAATAGAGAATGTAACTGCTGTTAATTACCCTAAAGATGTTTCTTTTTGGCAAGAATTGATAAACAAAACTCACAAAATAAAAAATATTTTAGTATATGATGAGCTGGCAGATGATAACGAACTAAAACCTCTGTTAAGAAAAAACAATATTTCTGTACTGCTTCCGATATTAACCGAAAGACACATTGAAGGCACTCTGGCTTTGGGAGAAAAACGTTCGGGGGATACTTACTCGGTTCAAGATCTTAGGCTATTAGAGCTTACCTCCAATCAAATTGCTTTGGCTATAGAAAACGCCCGTCTATATAAACAGCAAAAAGAGGTAGCTTATTTTAATAAATCTTTAGCCGATATAGACACCGTTATCCACTCCACTTTAGATTATGAAGATATCTTATACGAAACCCTTAACCGGGCCGTAGAAGCAATGAAATGTGAGGTCGCCGGTATTAACATAAAGAAGGACGACATATGGACGCGAGCCCTAAGGGGGCTTCCTTTGACCTCAGTAGGAGTACAGCTTACTCAGGAAAAACAACTAATTGCATCCTTAGTTGAGAAAGCAAAAGAAGCAGTAGTAATAAATGACACCTCTAAAGACATAAGAGTTGATAAATCCCTGGTCGAGCGTTATGGAATTAAATCCATCATGGTAATTCCCTTAATTATTAAAGACAAAAATGAGGGATTGCTTTTCTTTAACTATCATTCAAAAACAGTAACATTTAGCAACAGCCAAATAGATTTTGCCACCAAATTAAGCTATTCAATATCCCTTGCCTATGAAAACGCAGAGCTCTACAACGCCCTTAAAGAGACAGGGGGAAGAGAGGCGGGGTAATAAAGTTATTTACCAACAGCGCTCATTAGCAAGTACCAGGTATTAGCATCAACTACATCGGGATTAGAAAGCTTACGGCGGCTCTTAAATTCCCTAACGCCCCACAGGGTTTCTTCTTCAAAAACACCATCAATTTTTACAGTCACTCTGTGCATATTAAGCCGTTGCTGGAGTATTTTTACATAATTATTTGCATCTTTAAACCGAAGAATAGGATAATTTTTAGTGTTAGCTATTATTCTAAACCGTTTAGAAAAAGCTTTTAATTGCTTGTTGTTAGCTTTATCTCTTGCATAGATGCTTAGAACATAAAGGCCGCTTTTTAACCTCGGCTTATATTTAAAAGAAATCAGTTTATTAGTCTTAACCCAGCCCAAATCTCTCCTATAGCAAACCTTACTAGCCATAAATCCTATTTGGTTAACTCTCCACTTATTCTTTATTTTAACTTTAGTTCTCTTTAATACTTTGACAATTACTCTGGCTTTGGATGAATATTTGTCAGATATCCTATACTTGATTTTATTAGTTGTGTTCTTAGCTAAGGCGGTAAAACTCTTAGCCGTAATCTTTGGCTTGGTATCATCAACATAGAACACCTTGTTTTTAACCGTTTCATCAACTCCCCCGCTGGAATAATAGTACAGAGTATGCTGTCCTCTTTTTGCTTTCATTGGCCCCGTATAGAGATGCCAAGTAGGGTCGTTGTCCCAGCGATAGTAGATGGTTGCCTCTTGATCATTTTCTAAATCAACATCGGGTACTTTTTTATACCAGCCATTGTCCTGCTTGGGAGCATCGGGGTCTGGTTTAATAGTTGTCTCAGGCGGAGTAGTGGGCGTTGGCGCCGGATTGGAATATATTACCACGCTGCCGCTAGAACTATATGCCGAAATGTTGTTGTCAGCATCTTTGGCTTTAACCTTAAAATACCAGGTACCCTCAGATAAAGCTGATGGTTGGCTAAAAGTATTACTGGTACTGGTAGTACTAATAACTCCTGAAATAAACAGAGAATCCATAGACCACTCTACCGTATATGGCGTAGCATGCAGCCCTGAGCCATTATCCGTTGAAGCAGTCCAAGTCCAAGTAGGGGTAGTGTCTGTTGTCGGCGTTGTTGTTGATGGTGCCCCAGGAACAGATGGAGCCGTTATGTCGGCAAAGTTAGCAGTAACTGATACGTCAGAGGTTATGTTTGTATCGGTTCGCGGATTGTCGGTTGAACTATCGCTCCAATCTATAAACGAATAGCCCGTAGCTGGAACAGCGGTAACCGCCGATCCATCTGAGCCATAGTTGATTGTTTGAGCTGTTGTACCAGTGAGTGTGCCATTAGATCCAGCAGAATAATTTAAGCTATGGGTGTCAATTGCAAAATTAGCGGTTACAGAAACATTACCGACTACGCTTGTATCCGTCCTTGGATTGGCAGTTGAATCATCCGACCAATTAACAAAATGATAGCCGGTATCAGGTACCGCCGTTACCGCTGTTCCATCAGAGCCACTGTTTACTGTTTGGGGTGAAGTACCAGAAATTGATCCGTTAGCTCCAGCCGAGTATGTTAGAGTATACTGAGTAATTATTCCTCCTGCATTATATTCATAAGCACCAATATCAGTGGTACCGTTTCTTGTTCCACCACGCTCATCGGTAGTTGGAATTGCAGTTCCATTATTAGCCGTATTAGCAGGGTCTCCCGCGTTTATGGCAATACTTCCAGAAAGAAGAGCCAGAGTATCTGGCCCATTGAGACTATAGTTATCCTGAAGCTGACTATCAACATTTAAATTAGCTTGATTGCCGGTAATGTCGCCAGTTCCAGACCATGTTTTGTTAGTACTGTATTCGACTATATTGTAGCCATTGTCAGTAATTCTGTTTCCTGAAGCACTATCGTATGCATAAAAATCATCACCTGAGCCTGCGCTGGTATTGTCCGCCAAGATAGAGTTTTTTAGATATAGATTATAGCCGTCCCATTCCGACCTATATGAAACGCCACCTGCTCCTAAAGTCGCAGAGTTGTTAACTATGGTGCAATTGGTAATGTTATAGGAATTATCATAATAAATCTGGATTGCTCCTCCATATGAGTTTGACGAGTTAGCATAAAAAGTAGAGTTTGTAACTCTTACAGTGCAAAATCGGAAAGTGCCCATAGCCCCTGATGGTTTAGAATAGCTATAGGGGTAAGTGGTAGGTTCACTGCAAATACCTTGATTGTTATTAAAGGTAGAACCTGTTACGTTTATTGTTGCGCTTTGGGTAGAATAAACGCCACCACTTCCATAGGCTTTGCCATTATAAATATTACTATCGAAAGTAGAATTGGTAATATTTAAAGTAGTGTTTTGTTCGGTATAGATACCGCCAGCGCCCCAATAATTGGTACCGGCAACATTAGCGTGGTTTTGAGTCACTCTAGCTGACTGAATAGTAAGCGTACCGTAATTGGTAATACCGCCACCCCGGTATGCTGAGGTAGTAACCCCATTTCGAATGGTTAAGTCTTTTATGGTAACGGTGGCGCTGATATAAAAAACAGCTCTATCGGCTGTATTTTCAGTAGGATTAGCCTGGATAATTGTTGAATCAACGCCTTGGCCTTGAATGGTTAGATTTTTTGAGATTGAATATCCTGAACCTGCTGCATCTCCTGTTTCATCAGCATTTGTCCAGTCAAAAGTACCTGTAAGATTAATAGTATCTCCGCTAACAGCAACAGTATAGGCTTTGTAAAAAGTCTTGTAAGGATTGCCTGATGACCCATCACCGGTAGTATCATTTCCTGTTGAGTAGTTAACGTAGATTGTAGTAACTGCGTAAGCAGTGCTAAAAGGGAAAATAAAGGTGCTTAATACAAGACAAACTATGCACCATGTGCTAACAACAGTTTTCATAAAATCTGCCATAAAAAACTTAGATAACGCTTTGTCGGCATACTTAATAACCATACTATTATTATCGGAATTATTTAGCGCAGCTTTAATATTTTTAGCTATCAAAAAAATGCCAATTGTACCCTACTTATTGACATCTACGCCTAGTATCGATACCGTTTTGTTAGCAATATAGGGAGGACCAATGCATTTGAGCAAAAAAAGCCTCATTGTGGTACTAGTTGTCATCGTTATTATTTTATGTACGTTTATTACAGCTTTATCAGGTCAGAGCAAGTCTACAAAAGCTAAAGTCAAACGCATCGCCTACGTTAAAAACAACAACATCTGGCTTATGAAGGCCAGTGGCGCCTCAAAACAAAAACTAACCTCTTTTAGCGAAGGCACTAATAAAATCAGCAACCTAGCCTTCTGTCCCAACGGGCGGAAAATCGCTTTTGTCTACACCGACCAAAGCGATAGCTTAAGGATATACAATTTAAATACCGGCCAGACTTCGTCTAATCTAGCAGGTTCACTATCATCAGTTGATTGTCTAACTTGGCGCTCAAATACCAAATTGATTTTTGACGGTTTAGGCAATTCCAGTCTTATCAAAAAAACAAACGCCAATATCTACCAGCTAGATCTAACAAATAATTCTGTTAGTCAGCTTATCAACGAACACGGCCTAGAACCCCGGGTATCACCTGATAAAAAGAGGCTAGCCTATGTTTCTATTAAGCTTAAGAACAATAATCCTAATAATTATTTAGGATATGAATCTCTGAAATACCTAAATTTTAAAAACCACAAAACAAAAACTGTTAGGAGAAGCGTTATTGAGATTACCCTCGATGGCAGAGCTTTTAACAATCCGCGCTGGTCACCAAATAGCAAAAAAATAGTAACTCATTCTACGGGCAGCGATGTCTCCGGCGGCATTAACACCTATGCTTTATCAGGTAAGAAATTAGGAGGCTTCTTTACCAGTCAAAAGAACGGTTATCTAGCTTATGGTTTTGCTGAGTTTTTGGATAATAACCGGCTGGTTTACAAGTGTTGCAACGCCGCTTATGCCACCAAATATTATTTGCGCATGTCAAAAATAAATGGGACTAAAACAAAAACTATTAAGAGAGATAAGTTTTCGGTATGGAGAGCCGGAGATTTGTCTGTTTCTATTTCAAAACAAACTCTGTTATTTGCCACATACAATCTGGCAACTTCTAAACCAAGGAATATATATAGTTATGGCTTTAAGTCCAAGAAAATAAAGAAACTGGTATCTGGCGCCGATTTGCCTGTTTGGCAACCATAAGATAGTACCTCGTACCTGGTGCCTAGTGCTAACCGGTAAATCTATTGGGGATAATTACTTGGTCTTGTATTTTCCTAGCAGAGGATCTATGGCCTGAAAACCCTTTGTAAATAAACCAGGCAAGTTTCCCTAATATCAGAATAATTAGCATGTAGAAGCTTATCTTGTACAAGAAATAGGCTACAGAGTTTCCTTTTTCTAAGATGTCTGCTGAGGTTACATAAATAATCTCACAAGCCCCTGCCCCGGTATCGTCTCTAGTGGTGGAACTTTTCATAGTTAACTCTTCTGGGTTTTCTATATCTACCTCACCAGTGTTTTTGGCCTTTACACTTACCAGCTGACCTCTGATTTTTACTTGATCACCAGTAGATATCTCTTTTAGTTTAGAGGCGATGTAGTCATCGTTTACTATCAAATGCTCGTTTGCCGCTTGTATCTGGCTAAAATTAACATCACCTGTATAAGACCAATATGCAAAGCGGGAATCTTGAGAAAAAGTTAAGTTCGGATTTTGATAAACCTTGCTAGAGACATTTTTACCCCAAATCAAGCAGACATCTAACGGATAAACTTCGTCTACTTTGGATAAAGTGAAATTGCGGTAGTCCCTTTGATTAACAACTAAGCCGTTGACTTCATAGTCTGCTAGTGGCGATAACTCATAATTAAAACCGTCTCGGCTAAAAGTAATCGGCGCTTGATTTACAAGTTCTACCTGAATAGGCTCTTTAAGAATGTCAGGATGAATTTTATCCACTGCCCGGTAATTATCTTTAGCAAAATACGTCCAGCCTAAGACAATCAGCAGCAAAATCAACAACGCCCTATTTATTAGCTTAAGATGCTTTTTATCCATATCTTAAGTATCGGACAAAATCAAGATAGCATAAGTAGGGGCACGGCGCGCCGTGCCCCTACTTATGCCGTGCCCCTACTCTATCGCCTTCGTCGCCTCGGCTAGATCCAGCCTAAAAACTCGCCTAATAGGAGGAATCTCTGATAGCAAAAGAACGATAATAATACTAGTAATGACATAAACATAAGTCATGGGATAGATAACCGCACTTAACGAAAACGCCTCGTTAGAAAAAGACTCGTACATAGCATTGGCTGATAAATATCCAAGGTAGATACCCAGAGGGATACCTACTGCCGCTAGAATAAGGTTTTCATAAGTAATAGCTAGGGCCATGTGAAAACGATCCTCTCCTATGGTTCTCATAGTAGCAATCTCTCTAGTGCGCTCTAAAATATTGGTAGTAAAGGTATTGTAGGTGATAACAAAAGCAATAGCGAAGCCGAAAGCCAGCATCACCGCAAAGACAACCAAGGATGATTCCAGAGCTTTTTCGATATAAGATATCAACTTCGCTTTATCAATAACATTCGCTGCTGCTGGCATATTAAAAATATCTTTTTTTACCTCTGAAATCCTATCTTTTTCAACTCTTAGATACATCACATTGTAAATATTGGCTGGTGATGACATCAGCTTCTTTCCTGTTTTCAAACTGGTAAAGAAGGGTCCTCCTAGTAGCTCATCACTTAAAGCCAGTAACTTAATACTGTAAGTCTTATCGTTAAAAGGGGATTTAACCTTTACTTTATCGCCTACTTTTACTTTAAGTTTTTTAGCAATACGGGGAGTCATTATCAGTCCGTTTTCCTCTAAAGCAGTTTTAGCGCTGTCCCCTTTAACAATTCTAAAGCCATGGAAGTTAGCACTTGGCTTCATAGCCGTAATAGTGCCTTGGTGAGTAACTTTATTAGCAGAGATTTTAGCCGGAATTATTAAAGAAGCTTGAGCTTTTTTTACCCCATCTAAATCGGCAGCTTTTTTTATCTGGTCATCGCTAAACTCTTTTTCAAAGCCGGCTTGCAAATCCCATTTATCGACTTTATTAAATTGAGTTTTTATCAAATAATCAAAAGCATCAAATGATGATAAGGTAACAACAGTTAAAATCAATGCAAAAGCGATACCGATAATAGTGTAGATACTCCTTTTTTTTACTCTAAAAACATTCCTTAAGGGTATTTTGATAATAAACGGAAAGGACAATAGTTTAGATAATATCCTCTCAATAATAGGAGTTTTAGCTTTCTTAACCGTTAAGGAAGGATCGCTTCTCATAGCTTCAGCCGGAAGCATCCTAGCTGAGGCCCAGGCTGGAAAAAAGCCTCCAAATACACAAGCTATCAAACTAAGTAAGCCAGAAATCGCTATTTGATCAGGATATATTTTATGCTTTAAGAAAGGCACCCTAAGATAGCTGGAATAAAGCTCAGTAATAGAGCGGGCAAAATACTGCCCTAAGCCAAAGCCAATAGCGGCTCCCACAATAGCTATGAACAGGGAAAAGACAAGATAATGGATAACGATTTTTGAGTTTGAATAACCAAGAGCTTTAGAAAGACCAATCATTCCCCGCTGAGAAGCAACCAACCTGGACAAAGCAATAAATATAGATATGGATGAGATAACTAAAATCAAGGTGGGAATAAAGGAGGAGGTTTCTTCATTTTGGCGTATTTCCTCTTTCATTCTGAAATTGCTAGGTTGATCTTCCTGTTTTACGGTAGTGATAACCCGGTATTTCTTAAGCTTGTCTTCCGCGCGCTTGATTACCTGAGCGCGATTAGCTCCTTTGTCTATTAATAAAGAGAAGTCATTATAGGATGGTGGCATACCAAACAGCTTTTCTACCTGCAATTGGTCCATAAAAACTACCACAAACTCTTTAGGGGTCGGTATTTCTTCCTTAGATCTAATAGCAAAGAGGTACTCCGGTGAGGAGACAACACCCTTTATCTTTATCTTTTTCTTTTCTCCATTAACCAATAGCGTTAAGCTCTGGCCAACTTTCCTATTCGCTTCCTCAGCATAATAGGAGTCGATTAAACCGGCACTGGCTACGCCGTTAAAATATTTGCCTTTGACAAGCAATACATCGTTTACTTTTGGCCTGCGCTTAGACGAGATACCGATTACCCTGGCTGTAGCTTGGCTTTTTTCACTAACCTGAAATCCGGTGTCGATAATCAGCCTGGGTTGTACCGCTCTAACACCTTTTATTTTCTCTAATTCTTTTGCTACCGACTTAGGGGCACCTACAACACTTACAGAAAAATCAGCCAGCTTAAGCTTTGTCTTAGCAAAGTTATAAGAGACAGTTAGGTCTTTTTGGGCTGATATTAAAGCCACATAGCTAGAAACTCCTAAAGCTACCAAAAGAATGATGGCCAAAAATTGAGCTTTACGGTCTAGAACATCGCGCCAGTTTTTAAGAAGTAGTTTTTTCATTTATATCACCAGGCCACTTCTTCAACCGGGGTAGGGCGCTCTTGGACCTCTTCTTTAGCAATCTCTCCATCGTGGAGATAAAGTATCCGGTCAGCCACTTTAGCAATGGGGGTGTTATGGGTAACGATGATAACCGTTTTGCCCTGATGCTCATGAAGCTCCTTCATAGTTTGTAAAACCAGCTTGCCGGTTCTAAAGTCCAGGTTGCCGGTTGGCTCATCTCCTAGTATCAAAGCCGGGTTCTTAGCAACCGCCCGGGCCACTGCTACCCTTTGCTGCTCACCTCCTGAGAGCTGGTAAGGAAAGTGGTTTAGGCGACCTTTGAGGCCCACTTCATCAAGTAAACTGACGGCATCTGTGCCGGCAGGAAGCTGGCGCCTGGTTGCTAATTCCAGCGCATATTCAACATTTTCTTTAGCGGTAAGTGTAGGAATAAGATTAAAAAACTGAAAAATAAAACCGATTTTTTGCCGTCTTAGTAGTGTCAGTTGGCGCTGAGAGAAATTAGTAGTCTCAAGCCCGTCTATCTTTATCGTCCCATTGCTTGGTATATCAATTCCTCCAAGCAAGTTTAATAGAGTTGTCTTCCCAGAGCCGCTTGGCCCTAAAACAGCGATGAACTCCCCTTTGCGGATTTTTAAATTTACGTTTTTTAAAGCAGAAATCTCTACCTCGCCCATCTTGTAAACCTTGCTAACATTTTCTAAAACTGCCGTGTAGTCTTCGCCTGTTTGATGTTTAGCATGAGCCGTACTCATTTATCCTCCTCTTTAGTGCCTAGTACCTAGTGCCTGGTGTCTAGTTCTTTTACTCCCAGTCCTTTTATCAAAAAATCATCTGCCGCACTTACCCATCTCTTTACAGCTTTCTTGTCTTCAATATTTAAGCTATGGCTTGCCCCCGATATCGCCAATACAAACTCAGCTGCTTCATCAGGATAATCTGTATTAAATATTCCTTCCTGGTTGCCTTGCCAAACAATATCTTTAAATACCGGTAAAAGCTGCCTATTAATAGCTTCTGCTAAACGATCATGCGCTTTTGCATGTTCTTCTCCGTGAAAATGAAGAATAACTTCATCTGTTGAAAGAAGAAAATCAAAGAACATTTTCTTTATATTACCTAATTTCTCGAAAGCATTTAAGACATCATCTTCTGCTATATGTTGCACGTTTCTTAAAATATCCTGGCTGATATTTTCAGCAACCGCATCAAGTATTTCATCTTTGGAATCAAAGTATAAGTAGAATGTCCCTTGGGCAACCCCTGCTTTATTGACAATTTTGCTAATTGATACCTGATTTATCCCTTCTGTCATAAAAAGGTATTTCGCAGCTTTAACTAATTCTTCTTTTTTATTGCCTTCTCTTACCCTTGCCATAATTAATGAATGACTGTCAGTCATTAATATATACCAAATAGTATCTTTGGTCAAACTATCGCTTATTGCTTATCGTTGAATAATTAGTCAAAATAGAATGGCCATGAAGAAGAGAGTGTTAGTTATCCTAGGACATCCAAATAAAGATAGCTTTAACGGTGATATTGCAAGAGCTTATGCTGAAGGAGCTAAAGAGGGTGGGGCAGAAGTAAAACTGCTCTATCTTGATGACTTGGAGTTTGATCCTATTCTGCATAAAGGATACGAGACTATCCAGCAGTTAGAGCCAAACTTATTACTGGCTCAAGATGATATTCGCTGGTGCGACCATTTGGTCTGGGTTTATCCCACCTGGTGGGGTAGCCCTCCTGCCTTGATGAAAGGCTTTATTGAAAGAGCTTTTCACCCTAGCTTTGCCTTTAAATACAAACGCAAAAAAGACTTCTTTCCTGTCCAGCTCTTAAAAGGCCGTTCGGCCCGCCTAATTGTAACTATGGATGACTTTAGGTTAGCTGATTTCATTATTTTCTATCATAGTGTTATTAGGGTAATGAAGTGGTCTGTCCTTCTTCTCTCCGGAATTAGGCCCGTTAGAAGCACTATTTTTAGCTCCGTTAAGCGCAGTAGTAAAATAAAACGAGAAAAGTGGCTTAACAAAGTTAGGCGTCTAGGACAAAAACTTCGTTAATTGTTGGGGCGGATATTATCCGCCTCTACTTAACAAAATCCAAATCTATCTATATGAAGCGCTTAGAATATCTGAACTCATAGAGCCTGGTTTCATCTTGCTAAAGTAAATAAAATGCTTTTTGCCCTTGACTTGGACCATATCCGGATCCATAGCATTGGCCTTCTTGAGTGCTATTACCACTCCACTGTATTTAAAACGACGTCCGTCTTTGGAGTAAGCCCGGTAGATTCTCTGCAGCTTAGCTGCCTTTGCTTTAACTTTACCTTTAGCTTTTTTACCCTTTTTCTTACCAACATCAGGCAAATCAGCAAATAAGAGTACGTATTTCTTGCCTATTTTTGTTATATCGGCATCTACCAAGGTTTTCATTTTCTTATTTAGCCTAATAAGACCTTCTTTGTTCCAAGTTAGCCCTTCATCTGAGCTGACGGCACTTTTAGTTTTTGTCCCTGTGCAATAATAAATACGAAGATATCCGTTACTTAGTTTAAAAATCTCCGGCACCGAGGTAAAAACACTATTGCCTTCACCATCTTCTAATCTTACTCCTTCTTCAATTGTCCAGTTGGATAAACCGTCATCACTGATTGCACTATAGAGCCTGCGTGGTGCACTGTCTTGGGCACCGCTTCTTCCCTCAAAAATCATTCGGTAAGTACCGTCGTTTAATTTAATTATGGCTGAGTTAGATATTTGGGTTAGGTCAGCAAACACCTCTTGGACTTGAGGTAAATCCAGTACTTGGCGCTTGTTGGTAAAAGTTTTTCCGTTAACCGAATCTGCTACCATAATTCCTTGGCCTGTATAATACATACGATAGCTGCCATCAGCCATCCGTATAGTATTAGAGCTAACACCGTTTTTAATCCTTACCCCTTTGTGAACCTTAAATGCGGAACTACTGGGATTTTTAGCAAAAACAGTTAATGCAGATATTGCGACAAGAGATAAAACTAAAAAAAGAACTAATGCTTTTTTCATTTTAACCATCCTTTATATATTTGCTCATATTATATAACTTCGGCAGAACCAAAGGAGAACTTTAGATAAATAAATTATAGGCTGCTAACAGTGTAGGTAATTTTTACCGATCTAAGAGCTAATGTAGTACCGGTTCCTGAGTTAAAAGTTAAAAACATAAGATAATAACGATTACTATTATCAATTGTAACATTTGGATTTGTGTCCTCATCGGAGCCACTGCCACCGCTTCCTGTAGAATCAAGATAATTTGTGTTAGTTAGCCATGCTCCGTTGGTAATGTTATTAATTACCAAATAACTGCGCAGATTATTTGAACCATCAGCATCATTATAATACATAGTAATATTAGTAATACTGGCGCCATCTGGTAAACACACAGGAGCAAATGCATAATTATTAGTTCCCGACACCTTGTAAGCGCCAAATCCTGAGGTGTTGTCATACCCTAGTACAATATTATTGTCTGCCGGTTGAAAAGCAACGGCAGGAATAGTCATCACCTTAGACTCTGCAGAAGAATAGTTAAAATCAGTTGCCGTTACACTTCCTGAAACCGTACCTCCTGACTTTAGATAATAAGTACTAGAGGCATTTGATTGTGTTAGATAAGTAGAACTTGCATTAGCCTGAGTTAAATAAGTATTGCTAGCGTTAGCTTGTGTTAAATAACTATTAGCTGCATCCGTAGTTTTTAGATAACTGGCCAGCAAGGTATTAATTGAAGCCTTATTATAATAATTCGACTTAATAGCTGTTTTAGTATAATACCGGCTGTTGCTTTGTTTCTTTGAATAATAGTATCTCTTAAGCCAACTCTTGGTAATGTAGGAAACTTTAGCTTGCACCGGCACCATCACAAAGCTTCCGATAATAATGCACACTAAGTATATTACTATTTTATTAATTTGTTTTTTCATCATTTATCCTTACAATTAATACTTCGGCAAACTGAAGAAAAACTTTAGAAAATGGTTAAAAAGGACGATAATGTATAAGTAAGCAGTAATTATTGCAGAACCAGACAAAGCAGATTTATCAAAGGAGTAACCATGGCTAAGAAAGTTGCAATCACCCTTCAAAAACATCTAATTGCATTATTTTTGGTAATTAGCCTAATTTCTTTGCCGGCAATAACTATAGCCACATCGCTATCCTGGGTGCAAACGAGTGGGAGTGGTGGCTTCTCAATATTATATGCGACTGCCGAACACGGTAACCATATTTATTCAGTAGGCTTTGATAATTCACTAGGTGGCCTAAATCTCCAATCAAGGATTGAAAAGAGAAATAAATCAAACGGCGTTTTGTCTCCTTCTTTTGGAACCGCCGGTGTCATTACCAGCAACCCTAGCACAGGTCCTGATGGAACTACTGCTATTGCTATCTATAACAATAGTATTTATACGGCCGGCTTTGATAGTTCTCCTAGTTCTGGTTTGGGTAACGACCAGTGGCGGATTGAGAAAAGAAATATAACTAACGGAAGCCTGGTGTCCTCTTTTGGAACTGCTGGAGTGGTAACTAGTAACCCCAGTCTTAGTTATGATGAAGCAACAGATATTGTTGTAGATAGTACCGGGCTATATGTTATTGGTACTGACAGTTCTTTAGGTAATGGGCAATGGCGGATTGAGAAAAGAAACTTAAGCAATGGGAACTTGATTAGCTCTTTTGGCACCGCTGGAGTAGTAACCAGTAACCCTAGCAGTGATGATGATACGGTAGGCTCAGCGGTAATTGCAAACAATAGCTTATACATAGGAGGCCTTGACTACTCTAATGGCGGCAATAACAGCCAGTGGCGAGTAGAGAAAAGAAGGTTATCCAATGGAAGTTTAGTTGGTTCTTTTGGGACTGGCGGAGTAGTGCAAAGTAATCCAAGCAATGGATTAAACTCTCTTGGCTCTTTAACAGTTGATAGCTCTGGAGTATTTTTGGCAGGCTCGCAAAGAGTTGCCGGAACCGATGATTCCAGTTGGAGAATAGAGAAAAGAAACTTAACTAACGGTAATTTAATTAGCTCTTTTGGCACTGGTGGAGCGATAACCAGCAATCCCAGTAATTACCTGGATGGTATTACCTCTATTTGTGCTGTAAGTTCTGGCTTGTATGTCTATGGTTCAGATTTCTCAACTAGTACTACCAACTCTGTTTGGCGAATTGAAAAAAGAAATCTAAGCAACGGCAACTTGGTTAACACTTTTGGGTCAAGCGGTGTTTTATTAAGTAACCCTACTAGCGGTCTGGATTATACCATGGGACTGCTTATTGACCAATCTGGGTTTTATGCTTTTGGATTTACCTCTGTCGATGGATCAGCTTATAATTGGCGGATTGAGAAATACTTAGACAACACTTATCTAAGAACTAGTTTGTCTTTATCGGCTAGGCCAAAAAACCTAAAAAGAGGTAAGCGCACCTTGCTTAAGGGCCAGCTTAAAGATTCAAATAAGAAAAAGCTATCCTCTCAAATAATCAGATTTTATAAAAAAGTACTTAAAGCCAATAAGAAGTGGGCTTGGAAAAGAATTAACATCCAAAAAAGAGTAAGAATTACTATTAGAAAAAAAGTTAACGGTAAGATAAGAACCTATAAAAAATGGGTGCTTAGAGCAAGAAGGTACTTAACAACCGACAAAAATGGAAAGTTTGCCGGATACATAAGTCCATCTAATACTGCTCATTACAAAGCAGTTTTTTCCGGAAGCTTCGGTTATAAGCCTAAGAGCTCAAAACAGATAAGAGTGGCTGTGAGGTAATATCAGCTATATTTCTGATATTTATAGTTATTCTACAAAAGTTAAAGCTAAGCCTGTTTTATCTGCCCGGCCGGTTCTGCCGATGCGATGGACGTAATCTTCATATGATTGAGGCAGATCGTAATTGATAACGTGGGTGACGTCATCAATGTCTAGACCCCTAGAAGCAACGTCAGTTGCTAGTAAGGCCTGCACATGGCTATTGCGGAATTGCTTAAGAGCTTGCTGGCGTTGAGCTTGGCTCTTGTTACCATGAATTGAGGCTACATTAAAACCTCGTTTGTTGAGATCTTTGGCTAGCTTTTCCATGCCCCATTTAGTTCTGCCAAATACCAGCACTTTATCAAAACCTTCAGTAATCAGCAGTTCATGCAGTACTTCTACTTTTGCCCGGCCGTTAGTCTTAATAATATCTTGATCAACGTTGGCTGCCGGTTTACTAGACTCCACAGTTACAAAAACCGGGTCGCTTAAAAAGCCTTCCATAATGCCTCTGACACTATCAGTTATTGTAGCTGAAAAAAACAAGGAATGCCTCTCTTTGGGCAGGTTATTGATAATATATTTAATCTCGTGAATAAATCCCATATCCAGCATCCGGTCTACTTCGTCTAAGACAATACTTTTAAAATCCGGGTAGTATAACTTTCCTCTTTCTTTTAAGTCGTTTAGCCGTCCCGGAGTACCAATTACAAATTGAGGTTTTTTCCGTAAATGATCGATTTGAACATTGATAGAAGCGCCCCCGATACACAGAGCCGAATGTACTCTTAACCCTTTTGAAAATAATGTTAGTTCATCCCTTACTTGCAAGGCTAATTCGCGGGTAGGCGTGATAATTAGCACTCTTGATCCTTGGTAATTAACTACTTTTTCAATTAAAGGAATTAAAAAGGCCGCTGTTTTACCGGTTCCGGTGTTAGCTATGCCCACGACATCCTTTCCTTCTAAAATGTGAGGAATTGACTGGTCTTGGATGGGGGTAGGAAATTTATATCCCTTAGTTCCTATATTTCTTTTGAGCTGATCACAAATAGCAAAATCAGCAAACTGATGAGTTGCACAATATTCCTGCTTTGCTTGATTAGGCTCAGCTTGCTTAACCAAAAGCGAAGGATCAAAAGTAGCCTGGTTATGCCTACCTCCTCTGCCTGTTGGTCTATGATCACCTCTATAGCGATTCTTTGAATTAGAAAATGAACGTCTTGAATTACGCATTAATAATACTCCTTATTTTATTAGTAAAATTTGATTAAAAACAGAAAGGGTAAAAGACAAGAAGCAAAAAACCTTGAAGCCTGTTAATGACTAAAAACGCTGCGAGCTTAAACCTGCTAACTGCAATGACTGCTACTTTTTAACAGTTCTAATACTATAGCACACTTCAAGACATAAGTAAACGCACGGCCCCTCATTTACCCATTAATAGCTAGTAGTTGAAATCGAATGAGCCTTTAGAAATAGCCGCCGAAGTACTATAATATAAGTAAGCAGCATTAATTGTAATACAAGACAAAGCATTGTATCAAAGGAGTAATAATGCTAAAAAAACTGACCTTAGTTGTATTATCACTTGTTTTAATTTTCTCATTTACCTCTTGTTCAAAATCAGTAAAACAGCCAAATAGCAGTACAAATTCGTCTTCTGGTACCGGTAGTTCGAGTTCAGCAAAGTATCGTATTTTATACGGTAGGTCACAAAACCAGGAAACCAGCCAGAATCAACTGGGAACCACTTGTTTTAACTTTAGCCTCGTTAAACATGTAGACGCAGGAATTGTCAAAGAGAACGGTAAGGACAATAAATTGCTTAAGGTAAAAGAGTATTTCATGGGCTCCATAACATCAAAACTTTTTGATAATTATTATTACTTAAGCGCTACTGCCAATCCTTCAAAGAAGATGATGAATTTCGATGTCTTTGATTTTAATGCCGCCGGCCAAACCGTCTATACTCAAGGATTTGACGAAGAAGCTCTTGTAAAAATCAGGGAGGCTGAAGGTAACCAGTTTCCAGCAGATCTTAAAACTTCAAAAGAAAATAAATATCTAGCATATCTAAAAGTAACTTCAACCGGTAGCAATACCCTCGCTTTGTTTGATCCAAATATTAAAAGCGGAGAATTAGTTATTAGAAACTTAAGTACTGGCAAAGAGATAAAAGCACTCAAGGGTGTTTATAACCGCCAGCTTTTTAGAAGTTTCTGTCATTTCAGTGAAAAAGAAAACGCTTTCTATACTATTGCCATTGATGGAAGCAGTTTTAAGTTCGTAAAGGTAGATGCCAATAATGGATTTGTGGAAGATTTTTCTAAGCTTTATCCTAAGTATGATTTTAGTAAGATCAACTGGAAAGAATTGGTATCATCATCTGGTTTCGAAGAAAACTTCAGTATGTCTTCAGACGAAACGATTATTCTGGCCGGCAAAAATAAATCTAAGATAGACAAAAAGAACATCTGTGCTCCGGCTAGCGATTACACCATCTACGCTATAAATTTAAGCGATAATTCACTTAAAACCTATAAGCAAGATAGTGGTTATCTTAATGGCTTTACTTGGAAGAGTGATAGCAAAGAGTTTGCCATAATCCTTCTAACCTGCGGCGGTTGCTATCCTGATTATATGAACGCCAGAATTATCAAATTTGAAAAAGACGGTAAAAACGATGAAGTTTTAGTTGATGAACCAAAGAAAAAGATTAACGCTTTTGGCTGGGCGCCAGTTGGTGAAAAAATCGCTTTTACTATTTACGGAAGCGACTACTTAAGCCAGCTTAAGGTGGTAAACGCCTGGAATAAGCAACAAGACGAAATTATTAACTCGGTAAAAACAGAGGGAAAAGTAGACAAAAAGCTTCCTATGATACTGACATTTAGGGACTGGGTAGCTGAAAAATAAATTACGGATACTAAGGAGATCTCGATGAAAAAACTAGCATTAGTATTGGTTATTTGCTTAATTTTGGCAACATCTATTGCCTATGCCACTACCTTAACCTGGGTGGCTACTAATAATCCTAGCGAAAATACTGATATGCTAAGTGTTATTACCCAAGACAGCTCCGGCTATTATATCGGAGGAAGCGATTACTCCCCTGGCAACGAGCAATGGAGACTGGAGAAGAGAAAATTAACTAACGGCAGCTTAATAAGCTCTTTTGGAACAGGCGGAGTAATAACCAACAATATTTCATCAACAAATGACCGCATCCAAAAAGTTATTAAAAATAACGGTTTTATTTATATAGCTGGCTACGTTAACAATAATTACCCAACACAAAGCGATGAATACTGGCGAGTTGAAAAAAGAAATGCCTCCAGTGGCAATTTGGTCTCCTCTTTCGGAACTGCCGGTATTCTGACCGTTAACCCTAGCAGTACTGAAGACGAATTAATCAACATAGCTATAGGAAATAATTATCTTTATCTTGTAGGTTTTGATAATACCCTCGGTAACCAGCAATGGCGTATCGAAAAAAGAAGCTTGACCGACGGCAGTCTGATAAACTCGTTTGGCACTGGTGGAGTAGTAACCAGCAACCCTAGCTCTAGTGAAGATCAAGCCTATTCAATTGCCTTAGACGGTTCTGCAATCTATGTCCTAGGACTCGATTATAACAATAGCGACTTTCAATGGAGACTTGAAAAAAGGTCTTTGAGCACCGGTAGCTTAGTAAGCTCGTTTGGCTCAAGCGGAGTAGTGACGGTAAACCCCAGCAATGGAGGAGAATATCCTTCAGTTGTCATCTTGGATAGCAGCGGTTTATACACTGCCGGCGGTGATGACTCTTTGGGAGGCTCAAATACCCAATACAGAATAGAAAAGAGAAACTTAACTACCGGAAATCTAATAAGCTCTTTTGGTACAGGTGGCATTTTGACTGTAAATCCAAGTACTGATTCAGATGGAATTAGCCATATGCTAGCCGTCCCCTCAGGCCTCTATCTTACCGGCTATGACGGCTCTGCGGGAAGCGGAAAAAGCCAGTGGCGGATAGAAAAACGAAGTTTAACTAATGGTAGCCTGATTAGTTCATTTGGCATTGGTGGTGTAATTAACAGAAGAATAAGCAGTGCTGACAATTGTAATGACACTGCCAATTACCTTACTTTAGATAGTAGCGGTATAACGGTAGCCGGCACTGATGATTCACCAGCAGAAAGTGACAGTCAATGGCGAATTGAAAGATATGCTGATAACACTTATCTAAATACCAGCTTATCTTTATCGGCTAGGCCAAGAAATTTAAAAAGAGGCAGCCACACTGCTCTGAAAGGGCAGCTTAAGGATTCTAATAAGAAAAAGCTTTCTTCTCAAACAATCAGGTTTTACAAAAAAGCCCTAAGGATTACTAAAAAGAAAGTAAAAGGCAAAATTAAGACCATTAAGAAATGGGTCTGGCTAAGAATTAATATTAAAAAAAGAATACGCATCACTGTAAAGAAAAAAGTAAACGGTAAGATTAAAACCTATAAGAAATGGGTGCTTAGAACCAGAAAATACCTCACTACCGACAAAAATGGGAAGTTCGCCGGCTACATTAGCCCATCTAATACTGCCTACTTTAAAGCTGTATTTTCCGGAAGCTTCGGTTATAAGCCTAAGAGCTCTAAGCAGATAAGAGTGGCTGTGAGATAGGACTATTTCTTACTTTACATAAAGAAATCTTTCTTAAAGTCAAAGAGGCAAAAGATAGAAAGACGGAGGATTATAAGTCTCTAAAAAAAGGACTAGCTTATAGCTTGAGTGTAGTTGTAGTCTATTTCCCCCAAGAAGTAGAAGCACTAAAAACCCATTTGTCGAATAGCTAATTGGCGTGTAAAATAACTTAGGTTCGATAAGTTTTGAAAACTAAATATTCCCCGGTAGCTCAACCGGTAGAGCGGGTGGCTGTTAACCACTAGGTCGTAGGTTCGAATCCTACCCGGGGAGCCAAAAGCGGACTCAGAACTCTAGATGCCTGGACGCTAGTGGGACATTTTGCTATAAATTGCAATCTAAAAATTTACTAACAGTTATCTGCGGCGATTTATAAAAACTCTTATGATTTTTCCAAATACTGATAATGGGCCTGTGCGGGTAATTTTTCGAATTTTTGGTGATGATCCACTGTAATTTCCAAAGTGAACAAAATCTTTTTGCTCAAGGCGTTTAGTCAAGCTTGGCCTTTTAACCTGGTATCCGAAGCTTATTAATGCAATAATTTTTAAATTATCGGGAATATTTAGAATCCCACGAATTGTACTATCTTCAAAGGCTCCTATCCAGCATGAGCCGATATCAAGAGAGTTAGCCATTAAAGTCATATTTGCTCCGGCAATTGTACAATCTTGTACGTAAGTTGCGCTGCCTGCTTTTGGATTGCCAAGGATGACGACATTAACATTTGCTTCCCCGACATGCCTTGATTTTAAAACTTTATAATAACATGCTTCAGAGATTCTGACATTAACATCTTTGTCTTTTAATACGATAAATTCCCAGGGTTGTGCGTTTGCACCGGAAGGGGCCCATCTGCCTGCTTCTAGAAGCTTTTTAAGATTTTCATCTGATATTTGCTTATCGCTAAACTTTCTTACACTGCGGCGGGTTTTAATGTTTTCAAAAACAATGTCAGCTTTACTCATATTATTGATGATTATAAGCTTTATTGATTAATAAGAAAAAAGTAGATAAGTGCTCCCAATATTAAGCATGTAATTCCAAGGATAAGGTATTTTAACCGTAACATGATTTTCTCCTAGTTTTTTATGGGATTAATAATTTATTTAAGATAAAATAGTTTTATTGCAGAACGGAGTGCTATGAATCTAGTAGAAACTAAAGATCTCACGAAATATTACGGCAAAGAACGCGGCATAATCGATGTTAATTTAAACATCAAAGAAGGCGAGATATTTGGTTTTATCGGCCCAAACGGCGCCGGTAAATCTACCACTATTAGAACACTGCTAACCCTTATATATCCAACCAGCGGCAGTGCTACCATCTTTGGCAAAGATATTATTAAGTATGCACCAGAGATAAAAGAAGAAATCGGCTATCTTCCTTCTGAGGTTTTTTACTACGAAAAAATGAGAGTGATAGAACTTCTTAGATACTCTGCTAGCTTTTACAAAAGAGACAAAAAAGAAACTGAAAAGCGAATTAAAGAGTTAGCTGAGTTATTAAACCTGGAACTTAATAAGAAGGTTGAGGATCTTTCCTACGGGAACAAAAAGAAAGTGGGCATTATCCAGGGGCTTCTTCACAGACCTAAGCTAATCATTCTAGACGAGCCTACCGGCGGCCTAGACCCTCTGATGCAAAAGACCTTCTTTAACCTGGTAAGGCAGGAGAATAAAAACGGGGCAACTGTTTTGTTTTCATCCCACATATTAGGTGAGGTCCAAAAACTATGCGACAGAGTAGCCATCATTAAGGAAGGCAAAATCATAAAAGTTGAAAAAGTAAGCACTATCATTGAGCACAATTATAAAAGAATTAAAATCGAGACATCTGACAAAATTGACAGCAAATATTTTGCAATCGACGGCATTAGCGATTATAAAGCAGAGAACAAGACCATAAGTTTTTTGTTTAAAGGCAATATCAATGTACTAACTAAAAAAATCGTAGGTTTAAACCTAACTAACCTTTGGGTTGAAGAGCCGGATTTAGAAGAAATCTTTTTGCATTACTACGAGAAGGATTAATAATGAATATTTACCGGCATGAACTTAAAAGTTTTGCTAAATCGACTATCATTTGGACATGTTCTTTAACCGTAATGATAGTCCTATATCTACTCTTATTTCCAGCCTTTACCAAAGATATTGCTGTAACCAGAAAACTATTTTCGGCTCTGCCGAAAGCTGCCAGAGCAGCGCTAGACTTAGACCTTGATACTTTCTTTTCTTTGCTTGGTTTTTATTCTTATCTGCTAAATTTCGTGGTTTTAGCCGGGGCTATCCAGGCTATGAATATCGGAGCCGGCATTATCTCGAAAGAATACCGTTTTAAAACAGCCGACTTTCTTTTATCAAAACCGGTAACAAGAACAAAAGTTATGACCCAGAAATTACTAGCCGCCCTTACTTTGATATTAGCAACTGACGTAGTCTTTATTTCAAGCGCTTTGGCCTGGGCCAAAATAATGATTGAAGAGCCTTTTAGCGCCAAGATATTTTTGATGCTTTCAGCCATCCTTGTTTTTGTCCAACTAATATTTCTGGTTTTAGGAGCCTTGTTTGCTACTGTCTTTTCCAGAATTAAATCGGTAGTTTCAGTTACCCTGCCGACGGTTTTTGCTTTGTTTATAGTTGATATGATTGGCTCAATACTGGATGCTAAAAATTACCGCTACTTTACCCCTTTTAAATATTTTGACAGTCAATATATTATGAAACACGCAGCTTATGAGTGGCGTTTTATAATTCTCGAAGTAGTTGTCATTGCTTGCTGTATAGCAGCCAGCTACATTATTTATCTTAAAAAAGATATTGCTTCAGTTACGTAAAAGGGATAGTATGAACATTTTTTTACAAGAGTTAAAAGCAAACCGCAAAGCCTTATTCTTTTGGTGTTTTGGAATGATTTTAATGGTTTCCTCCGGAATGGCTAAATACGGTGGATATAAAGCTTCTGGTCAGTCAGTTAACCAGTTAATCTCTACTTTGCCAAAAGCAGTTCGAGCCATACTAGGCTTTGGTGAGCTGGATCTTTCAAAGGCCAGCGGTTATTTTGGGGTGCTTTTTATTTACCTAATTATTTTAGCCACCATTCATGCCGCTTTACTTGGAGCAGATATTATTTCTAAAGAAGAACGGGATAAAACATCCGAGTTTTTGTTTGTAAAACCTATATCGCGGCTAAAAATCATTACTTCTAAGCTATTGGCAGCGTTATTCAACGTAGTTGTACTAAATATTATTACCTTGCTTTCATCTGTGGCAATTGTCGATTATTACAACAAGGGCCCATCAGTAAACACCGAAATCTATATCTTAATGCTTGCTATGTTTTTGCTGCAACTTATATTTTTGGCTATAGGTATTGTAATGGCTGCAATTAGCAAGAATCCAAGAGTGGCCACCACTAAGGCCACTAGTATATTATTGGCTACTTTTATCTTGTCAGTAATAATTGACTTAAGCTCTAAAATCGAAAAACTTAAGTACCTTACCCCTTTTAAATACTTCGAGGCCAAAGACCTAATAAAAAATTTGGAATTAGATCCTGTGTTTGTTTTTCTGTCTCTTATAATTATTATTTTTCTAACATGCTCAACCTATCTCTTTTACCAAAGGCGCGATTTAAGCATCTAAGCCGGTATTTCTCTGGCTCCAGGTGGACGAGCCGCTAAATAAATCAGGGCCCCAAAAAACGGCAAGATAAAAACAAATAGAACCCAGAAAAACTTGTTCCAACCACTTAAATCATGCCGGCTAAAAATATCAATTATTACAGATATCCACAAAATTACTATTGGAATATAGATAAAGAAAAATACAAACCAGTTCCAAATCGGCAGACCGTAAATCATATCAGCACCTCCTTAATGTTTCTTTTCTTTTATCCGAAGGGCTCAAAAATAAACTGAATCTAAAGTGCGTTACTCGAAATAAAGTAATGAAATCATAAGAGCAATACCAAAAATGAAAAAGACAAACTCACCCATAGTATTACTAACCTTTATTTCCTGCTTATGAAGATGGGGAATAAGATCTGAAGCTGCAATATAGATAAAACAACCGGCAGTAAAAGGGACTAAAAAAGAGGTAAAAGCAGCCATCTTGGCCGCTAAAATAAGAGCAATCACCGTTCCTAAAATAGCTGTTAGCGCAGTAGCAAAGTTTAAGAGCAAAGCTTTCAATTTAGAATAACCGCCAGCTAACAAAACTCCAAAATCACCCACTTCTTGCGGAATCTCATGAAAAACCACCGCCATGGTGGTAGTTACCCCTAAACCAAAGTTAACAGCATAACTTCCGCCTATAATTAATCCATCCAAAAAATTATGCAAACTATCTCCAATCAGATTCATGGTGGCAAAGCTAGCCGGTGCATGAATATGGCAATGCTCCTCTCCTTCATAAAAATGGCAATGCCGCCACAAAATAAGCTTTTCGAATATAAAAAAAAGTAAAATGCCGCATAAAACATAAATAGAAGCAGCAATAGTAAGAGAGCCGCCGTTTTTCTCTACTGTCTGTGGCAATAGATGAAAAAAAGCATCCCCAAGCATAGCTCCAGCAGCAAAGCTAACCAGTAAAGTTAGTATATTGTTAAGCGCTTTTTCTTTTAGAGCAAAAGTTAATATTCCTACAAGTGATAGAACGCTAACAAATATTACGCTAATAAGTGAAGCAACCCAAACTTCCATATGTAAATGTTAGCTGTTGTCTAAGTGATGAGCAACATTAAGATAAGTTTATTAAGCAGGTTTTAAGATATCTTCTGTTTCAAAAACTTGCAAAAAAGTAGTATTGCGACCGCTGTTTTTGGCTCCATACAAAAGGTTGTCAACTTTATCGATAAGAGCATGAGGACTAACATTTCCGCTGCCTGAGAATACAGCCACGCCCATACTGGCTGTAAGCTTTAATCCCTTTTTAGTAAACTTGTGCTTAGCTATTACATCTAGAATACGATTGGCAATTTTTTCTACCATCTTCCTATGATTAAACACACCATTTTTGTTAATTACCGGCAATAGTATTATAAACTCGTCACCGCCGTAACGTCCTACAATATCAAAACTACGAACATTCTTTCTGATAATATCGGTAAGCTCTAAAAGTACTTTGTCTCCTGTTTGATGGCCATAATTATCATTTATCTCTTTAAAGTAATCGATATCTAACATAATCAAAGAAAGAGGATAAGCAAATCTTTTTGCTTTTTCTACTTCGTTATTTAACTGAATATGGAAGAACCTGTGGTGGAAAAGCCCCGTTAGACTATCAGTTATGGCTTGCTCAAAAAGCCTGGCATTTTCTAAAGTGATAGCGATTTGAGATGAAGCTAACTCTAACAAGTTTAAATCCTGAGCAGAATAAACATCTCCGGAACTTTTTTCTCCAAGCACTATTGCCCCTTCTATCCTGTTTTCGGTCTTTAAAGGCACAATAACTTCAATACCCTTTTTTCTAAGAATCGCTTTTTGTTTCTCACTGGATAGCTCGTTGTAGACAACCATATCTTCCGCTTTTGCTGCCAGCAATGAGGGCTCATTAAAAAAAGATTTTGATTTAGTAATAAATCCACTGATTCTTATGGGATTGGCCCCGTTGCAATCAGTTAATACAAAAGCGGCTTTGCTAATTCGCATTTGACTAATTAACGTATCAATTACGGCTTCTGATAAATCGGTTAAACTACGGCTATTATTTCTGGCGATGTCGTTTAGCTCGCAGAGCAATTGCTTAAAATCATACCGGCCTCTGGCAAAGATCTTGTCAGTAATATTTTCAAAAAAGCGGCTGACTGGTTGAAAAGTTAACACTAGTACCAGCAGGATAAAAAAATTTAAGAAGTTAAACTCATAAAATCTCTCTATTAGTAAGTAATAAAAAGCAATGTAGATACCAGCTACAGTAGCCAAAGACAAGGTATAGGCAACCGACTTTAGAGCTAAAAGACGGATATCCATCATTCGATGTTTTACTATTGCATAACTTACACAAGAGGAAAAAACCAAAGTGCAATATAGGCCGTAATTGAGTAATCTATTTGAGTGAGTAATGGTAGGGATAACCAAATTAGTTATTATCCCAATTGTGCCAAAGGTTACTATGCCAAAGATTAAGTATTTAAATTGATTCCTTTCAAGACCTCTGGATTTTATAAAATTCTTAATTAAGATTACGGTCAATATTAGGATTGTACCAACCGACCAGAGCATATAGATTATTATTCCCGATGGCTCTATCGTCATTATCTGTCCATTATCTATGTAAACTTTTTCTTCTATTAATGGGGTTAGGGCGGTTACCAATGCTAAAACACCACCTAAAACCAGCCATAATTTTTTATACCACTGTAAACTTACATGCTTTTTAGGAAAGACAAAGGATAAATAAAGACCAGAGGCAGCCATAAGAGCAGCTAAAGCCATAGTCACCCTCATCCATAACGTCAAATTAGGAAGAAAGGCAGGAAACAAATTAGTAACGTATCCGCCAATTAACAACCATGCACTTAAAAAAATAGTCATGGCAAAAAAGGCTAAGTTAGTTTGGTTTTTTCTGTCCCTAATTAGGGCAAGAAGACCTAGGATTAGGTTAACCACTGCAATTATTGGCAATAAAATCCAATGAATATTCATCTTTTCCTTACCATTCTAAACCGCTATATAATAATATCGGCAAGGAATAAAAATTATTGAATTTTACTACTCCCAGCGGAAGGCTTTAACTGAAACCAAAAAGAAAACCGTCCCGAAGATAGCTAGAATAAACATATCATAGGAGATAGCAGAAAAACCGGAGCCGCGCATCATCACTAGGCGCAAGCCATCAGCCAGATAATTAAGCGGAATTGCTTTTATCAGTGGTTGTACTAGTTGAGGAAAAGTGTCAGTAGGAAAAAACACGCCAGCTAAAAACATCATAGGTAGAGTAATCAGTTGAGCTAGAGCCATAGCTGTTTGATTGGTCCTGGCAAAACTGGCTAATGTAAAGCCTAGAGCAATAAATACAAGAGAGCCTTCTATTACTAAGGCTGTTAAGAGCCAGATGCTGCCTGCTACTTGGGCTCCAAAAGCTACAATGGCTATCCCTAATAGTAGAGCTAGCTGCAAAAGAGCTATTAATATCCTAACCAATATTTGGCTTCCCAAATACTGCGTGGTAGACATAGGAGTTGCTTTAAGTCTTCTTAGTATTCCTTGTTCACGATAACCGACTAGAATCATTATTACTTGCATAACCCCGCCTTGCATAGTAAACATGGCGATAATTCCAGCAACGTAAAAATCAATGGTAGATAATTTCTTAGCGCTTATATTTTTTTCTTTAACCTTAAAAAGCTTTGGAGATTTAGCGACTTTTTGGTTCATACTAGAAACCAATTGATTCATAATCATCTTGGCAGTTTGAGCCATAGTGCGGTTTGCCTCGTCATAATAAACTTGTATTTCTGAGGCCCCTACCTTGGGCTCAGATTGTAAGTCATTCTGAGGCGAAGCCAAAGAATCTCTAGATCCTTCCTGCCTGCCGGCAGGCACGGCGCTACGCTCAGGATGACGTGTAAGACTAGCTGCCTTTGCCTTTCCTATACTTGCTTTTATATATGCTTGAGCATTATTACCAAAATCACCTGGTAATACAATTACTGCCAAGCGGTCACCATTTTTTAATGCTTTAATTTCAGTTGCTTTTTTACCCTCTGAAACTCTAAAAACATCTATTTTTTTCAATCCCTTAACAAATTCTTTAGAAAAAGTACTTTTGGCGTTATCGATTACCGCCACTTTCATCGATATAGTGCGCTCTTTGCCAAAAGCCAAGCCGAATAAAATCATCAGAATAACCGGCATTACAAAAGTCCAGGCAATAGCCTGTTTGTTGCGAAATGTCATTTTGAAATTGGTCTTTATCAGCTTAAGAAAGGTTTTAATCACTAGTCGCGCAGCCTCCGGCCAGTTAAATTAATAAAGACATCTTCTAGAGTTCCGCTCCTGATTTGAAGGTCGTATACATCAAAACCCGTATTTTTTGAAAGAGTCATTAACTCGATAATGGTTTCTTGGGGTCTGGTTGTAAAAACTAAATGACGGTTCTCGGTTGATTTTAGGCCCTTAACCGTACTGATTGCTTCTACTTTTTTTGATGGTAACTCCTTAGCAGAGAACTCGATAGCCGAATCCCCGGCTAATTTTGTAATTAACTCATGCGGAGTACCTATCTCGATTATTTTGCCGTGATCCATAATTGCTATGCGGTCGCAAAGAGTTTCGGCCTCCTCCATATAATGTGTGGTAAGCACAATAGATTTACCTTTTTGCCTGGTAGCTTCAACTACATCCCAAAGATGGCGACGTGCTTGCGGGTCTAGCCCAGTAGTGGGCTCATCTAAAAAAACAGCTTCAGGATCATTTACCAAAGCCAAAGCCACCGAAACTCGTTGTTTTTGGCCGCCTGAAAGCGAAGGAAAGAAAGCATCAGCTTTATCTGTAAGCGATACTTCATCAAGAATCTCAGTAATATCAACACTGCGATGATAGAAGCTGGCAAAAAGATCAATGGTTTCAGCAACCGTTAAATAATCAAAAAGAGAGGTCGATTGAAGTTGAATACCGATCATCTGTTTTACTTTATGAGCATTCTTAGCAACATCAAGCCCTTTGATAAGAACTGAGCCCGAATCAATCGGCCGCAATGCTTCAACCATTTCCATGGTAGTGGTTTTACCAGCCCCATTAGGACCTAAGATGCCAAAGATTTCTCCTTTGTCAACCGCAAAAGAAACTCCATCAACTGCTTTAAGTCCCTCATATGATTTCGCTAAATCTTTTACCTCTATTAATGACATTAATTTCCTTTTAAGTTCAATATTTCTTAGTCTTTCTTATTATGTAGTATTTTTTTTAAGCGTCAAGAATATTTAAGGGATTGCTGATTAGTTGTCTTAACTAAGTATGGATGATATAGTAGCTCAAGTTAGTTTACGAACATAGGATCTGATCTAATAAGTTTCTTGCCGTTTGCTTTCTAATTTAATTCCATTTGGAGAAAGGAGGTAGAAAAATGTCTACTAAAATTTATGTAGGAAATCTTTCCTATAATACGACCGAAGATCAAGTCAAAGAACTTATTGAAAAAACAGGTTCTGTTGAGTCAGTTAATCTTATAATCGATAAATACTCAGGAAGAAGCAAGGGTTTTGCCTTTGTTGAGATGACTAATGATGAAGACGTAGCTAAAGCTATTTCTGAAACTAATGGTGTTGAGCTTGACGGTCGCAAAGTGACTGTAAATGAAGCTCGCCCTCCAAAACAAAATAACCGCGGATTCAATAGTGGTTATGGCGACAGAAGCGGCGGTGGATTCAAAAAAGACGGCAGTCAAAACCGCGGATTTAGAAACCGCTACTAAAATCTAAAACTAAACCGCTGGTCTTTCGACTGGCGGTTTTTTTTATTTTACTTTCCTTGCTAAGAAGGGTTAAAATTCAGTTAAGTTTAGCCGATAAGTAATACTATTTGAACTATAGTCTGTTTACAGCCACCCCTTGGTTGTTGGGTGACAGTCATGCAGACATACAAATGGAACTAGTAAAGGAGTAAGCCATGAAGAAGCTAGCCTTGTTAAGCATTGCCACCCTTCTTATTTTTTCTCTTATTTTTCCATCAGGTATTATTGCCGGACGCCGCTTTAGCGTTAAAAGCGATTCCCAAAGCAACTCTATTGCTACTAATTTAGGACTTTTTGGAAGCTACACGGGAGACATCGCGGTAGATCCGACAAGCAATTATATCTATATTGCTGCCTGGTATACTCCAAACGGTTTTTTTAGGTCTTCTAACGACGGTCAAACCTGGGTGGGGATGACTGGTAATGTTGACTATGGTTCAGGCCAAGACGTAGAAGTAAATCCTAGTAACGGTCACGTTTTTATCCTCTTACAAGACCTGCTAAAGAGCACCAATCACGGAAGAACAGTTAGCGAAATCAAAAATGCCAACGGTTCTAGCATTTTGTTTCATTCCAATAAACTATTTGTAGGCACTGGTAGCGGCCAAGTAAAAGTAAGCACCAATGAAGGAGCAAGCTTTTCTACTGCAACCCTAGATACTTCATATTCAATCAGATCCCTTGCAGGTTATGGAGATACTATCTACGCACTGGGATATAATTATAATGATGGCAGCAACAAAGTTTTTAAAAGTACAAACGCTGGCTCAAGTTGGAGTGAACTATCTAAGCCAGTAACCTTAACCGATTCTTTAGATAAAATCGGAGTTAATCCGGCTAACGGCAGCGTCTTTCTAATTCCTATTTCTTATGGTACCCAAACTTACCGTTCAATTAATGGCGGCACTGACTGGACACTTCTAAACGGCGCTCCTGTTACCGGGAACATTTCCTTTGATAGCACCGGAAGAGTATATATTGGCTGGAATTACTCTATTGATAATGGAGATAATTGGACGGCCTTCGGCAGAGGCGGAAACTATAACCACCATATTGTTGTTGACCCTAGTAACAACAATACACTCTATGATACTTCTTCTCCCGGTTTTTGGAAAAGCACTGACCAGGGAGCTACGTGGACCTCTTCGGTTGATGGCATAATTGGTGTAGTGGTAACTTCGGTTTCTCAAGCTAACAATAAAAATATTGTCTGGACAGCTACTCAAAACGGCTATGCTAAATGCACCAACTTCAACTCAACTTCACCTGACTGGAGCTATCCGGTTAGGCCCAACAATAACTTTATCTCAGGAGGCCAAGACAGCATTTGGGTTCATCCCAGTGAACCTAATATTGTTCTGGCCGGATGCTCAGGAGCCTTATGGAGGACAGCTGATAGTGGAACCAGTTGGACTCAGATGGATATGACAATCGGCAGTGGTGCACCGCTGCCATCAGAGATAGTAAGTGATTCTAATGCGAACAACATTTATGTTGCTGTTGCTAAAAATGTTGGCAGTGGCCAAACTGCAGGATTCATTAAAAGCGCTGATGAGGGAGCTACCTGGAGCTCTATGAGTTTTCCAACTGACAGTGCTCAATCAGTAGCAGTAGCTAAAGATGGCGATATTTATGTAGGTGCCGGCTCTGGAGCAAGAGAAGAAACAACCAAAGGAATCTATAAATATAGTTCAGGGGCTTGGAGTCGTCTATCAGCACCAAATGCTAACTTCCCGTCAATTGTAGCTGACCCAGAGAATGCCAACACTATTTATGCAGTAGCTAAATCAGGTACAAGCGCCGGATTTTACAAAACAACCAACGGCGGTAAAACCTGGACTAGAATAACCTCCGGCTTAAGTGGCTTGCAAGAGTTTACCACCCTAACTATTCAGAAATCGACAACTCCAAATAGCCTTTATTTGGGTGCAGTTTTAAGCAAAGACCAAAGGGGAGCTATTTACAAATCAAGCGATGGTGGAACAAGTTGGGGAGTGTTTTATAAAGGGCTAAAATCAGAATCATTTAGAGCTCTATTATTTGACGGATTGGTGGCCGGTAACGAGCGCGGACTATACAACGTTAAATCAAAAGCCAAACTGGTTCTGTCCTCAAACAAAAAAACCGGCTTGATGAAAGTAAGCTTAAGAGATGCTACTACCTTTAAGAAAAGAAAAAAGGTAGGCAAGAAAAAGAAAATAGTAAACACCTACAAGCAATTAAGAAACAGAATAGTAACTATCTATAAGCTAACTAAAAAGAGAGTAAAAGTTAAAAAAAGATGGCGGACTAAAAAAGTCTGGAAAAAAGTTAAAAACGTCAAAATTGGCAAAGCAGGATATACCTGGTTTAGAGTAAGAGCAGCTAAAGGCACTATCTTGCAAGCTAGGTGGAAACCGGTAAAAAGAAGCGATAAAGCAGAATATGCAGCTGCTAAATCTGGCAATTCTCAAAAAGGCGGCAGGGGAAGTTAAACACATAACGTAGGAGCTTAACCCCTGTGTCTACCTTAGATGCAAGGAGGAAACATGAATCGTGGCAAGTTCATCATAGTATTGGTACTGATAGCTATCTTGGCAACGGGATTAGCTGGTTGCTCAAAAAACACTAAAACCAGTTCGGATGATGGAGGAACTGTTAAAGAACTGGTAGCTAAAGAAAGAGATAAGCTTCCAAAAACAATGCCTGAAAACTTCCCTCTATACAAAGGGGCTAAACTGGAATCCAGTTCCGGTAGAGATTTAAAAGATATTTACGTTACCTGGGCAACAAAGGATAAGTTTAAAAAGGTAGCTGACTATTACAAAAAAGCCCTTCCGGAAAGCGGCTTTAAAATCGACAATACATCTAGCGATGAAAAACAAGTAGTTTACTCTATTAAAAAGGGAGCCGGCTCAGTAATTGTATATGACTTCGGTTATAAGGTAACCATAACATTAGTTTTGAAATAATTGGTCGTAGGGGCGTATTGCAATACGCCCCTACAATTAATCAACCAATATCTGAATCTCAGTTAAATAATTCTTAGGGTTGCCTTTAAATATCATCCCCGGGCCTTTGATGTAAACTTCCCGGCTGGGTACTTTGGGCTTATAACCCTTTTCGTTGATATAGCCCATTATCTTTTCATAACTTCGGCCGATATCTTCGTAAGGACCTTTATGGATCAAAGCAACCGCTTTGCCACCTTCTAGCTCGTGGACCTTAACTCCATCAGAATCCTCACCTTTTCTTACAGGAAAAGCCACCTCAATGTCGGCACCCTCTTCCTTGTATTCGGCATCGTAATAAAGGTCTAGGGGCTTGCCGTTGATATGGCGACCCATCTTCTTGGCAATTTTTCCAAACTTATCGCCAACTTCATTGTATTTACCTTTAAACCTGATACCAGCTACCAGTATCTTATCGATTTGCTTTTCTTCTACTTCAAAATGATCTCCATTAGCCATTTGGGCCTCCTTCTCAATATCAATTATCGTATTTAATTGGCTTACGATTTTTCTCTGCTTAGCAATTTTGGCAAGTATCTCTTCTTTGCGCTTCTCAAAAAAATCAAGTCCGTCAGCTTCGTCATTAGCCTTTTTAAGCAAATGTGCTATTTCATCTAAACTGAACTCCAAAGCTTTCAGGTTACTTATTATCCTAGCCCGCTCAGCATTTCGGTGATTGTAATAACGGTAGAGCGTCTCTTCATCTATCTTTGCTGGAACAAGTAGGCCCATTTCATGATAAAGTCTGAGCGCTTTGATTGATAACCCACTAATTCTTGAGAACTCGCCTATGCTATACAATTGTTCCCCCCTTTCTCTATTATAGTCGACAAAAACCAAATCCGAATATCGAAATACCAAACATATACTAAATCCTAACGTCCAAAAAATCGCTTAATGTTTCGGATTTAAATATTCGAAATTGTTTCGTATTTAGAATTTAGTGCTTAGTATTTCTTGACCAGCCATTAAATAGATCCTAAAGCCGACCCTTGGGGGAGAGTCAAGGGTAGAGCCAATAATAATTTGCCCCTACTTCTTCCTAATTCCAATCACTAAAATATCATCGGTGAGATTATTGCAGGAGAACTGGCGGGCTTCTTCTACAAGGCCTTTTATGAGGTATTTTAGGCTCTGATCTTTATTAGCTCGAACAAAAGCTCTTACACCTTCTTCACTAAAGAGCTTACCCTTGCATCTGGCTTCTATAAGACCGTCGGTATACATAATGATAGCATCACCCCTATTCAAAGGTATTTCTTTGGTTTCATATTGCTGGTCTTTGCTTATGGAAACCGGAACCCCGGTTACTTGAACAAAGCGATTATGATTAACAAGATATGGATAAGGATTGCCTGAATTAGTAATTTTTATAATAGATTTGTTGGTATCATATATAGCATAGGTTAAAGCAGTAAAAACATCGGTTTTTTGTATAAATAACGAGTTGTTTACATCAGCTATTACTTGTTCCGGATTATGCATTAGTGAAGCTTTATCTCTTAAAAGATACTTGACTTTAGCAGTTTCAGCCGCTGCATCGATGCCTTTGCCAGCCACATCTCCCATTACTATTCCAGTATATCCCGGAGTTATCTCAAAGACGTCATAGAAATCACCGCCAACCTCAGCTCCCGCAGAAGCTGATTGATAATAATATTCAAACTCTAGCCCTTCTATTTTAGGATATTTAGCTGGCAGTAAACTCTTTTGCAGAGTCTCAGCTATCCGATGTTCACCTTCATAAAGCCTAGCATTTTCTAGTGCTAATGATAGCGAAGCTGACAACCTATTGGCAAAATCTATTTGCTGCTTATTAAAAGTTACCGCAGCTGAGCGATAATTAAAAAAGATAACTCCTAATACCTTATCCCTTGATATTAATGGGAAAACCATGGTTGATTTAACGCCATATCGCTTAACGAAACTTTGGTTAATTCTAGTATCTTTAGAGACATCATTAATAATTACCGGCTTCTTCGCATTAGCAATTAAAGCCGCTACTCTATTCTGTTCGTTAGTAAGCTTTTCTCCAAGGAAACGCTTGTCGATACCAAATAGGGTGGTCCTTACCCAATATCCTTCTTTTCTTAAGTTGATTCCTGCTGCTTCGCATCTAATAGCTTCAGCTGCTTCCTTTGTTACTCTGTCAGCGATTTGTTCAAAATTAAGAGTTGAATGCAATATCTCATTAATTTTATTTAATGCATCGCTGTATTGCTTGCTTCTAACCGCCTCAGTGACGTCTACTAAAGATAATATTAATCCATCAACCTTGCCCTGATCATCTTTAACCGGAGCCAGCGTCCAATCCCAATATGTAGTTTCCCTCCAAGGCTGATCTGTAAATTCAAATGGTTTGGCTTTGTACTCTACTTCTTTTCCACTGTCTCTGACTTTCTTAAAAATACGTTCGTTTTCTTCATTTGGGAAAATATCAAAATGATTTTTTCCAATTAATTCTTTTTTGGTATGCCCTGAGCCGAGAGCATAAGTAGAATTGACCGTCACAAATCTCATATCATTATCAAGATAGGCAAGATGAGCATTAGTATTTTCCATAGTCGTCTCTAATATCTTTCTCTCAGCTTTTAGTTTTTTGGTAGCTTTCGTGCGCTCAGTTATATCGGCGTTATAGAAGCGGATAGTTTTTTCTTTCGGTACCCTGCTTACGGTTTGTTGGAAAATTTTGTCGCCTACATTGATATCACGTACGAGAATATCTTTATTTTTCCTTGTTAAAATAGAAACTATGTTAGAGAAATCACTTAAAAACGGATGAGTAGTTTGCTTCTTTTTCAAATCAGCAAATAATATTTTAGTGATGGGATTAGCATAAGTAATATTACCCGAGTAGTCGACTTCAAAAATGGGGTTGGGATTAAGCTGCGGAAAAGAGGCTAAATGGGTAAGTCTTTCTTGAAGTCGGCTGCTGGTTAAAGATATTGCTGCTAAGTCAGTAAAGGCGGTAGCAATACGAGCGTCATTATCATTAAAACCGCCTTCTTTGTTAGCCAGTCCCATTATCCCTACGGCTTTTCCTTGAACTAAAAGGGGTGCAAACATCACATTATATAGTTTGGCATGGCCTTTAGGCATTAGCTTTTGCCACTGGCTTTTAGCAAAGTCATTCTCAAAGACAGTTTTAGCCTTCCGATAGGCGACTTCCCGTAATCCCCTAACTGGCATAGGAAGGTTGGGGTCAACTGTACAAGGCATCCCTCCGGCATCTAAGAACAATATTTCGTTTTCATTGGTCTCTTCGTTTAGTAGCGCTACATAACCAGCAGTAGCTCCAGTTAACTCTTTGGCGGAATCAAAAATCGCCCTGGCAATCTTTTCGAAATCCTTGTATTGCAAAACAGCTCTAGCACTCTGAAAAAGGGCTTCCAGCTCATCCTTTCTTTTTCTTAGCACATTTTCTGCCCTTTTGCGCTCAATTTCCTGCGTTTCCTTCTGTATCCAAGCATAAAGAACCGGTGCAATCCTATCAGCTACTTTTTGTAACAACTCCTTATCATCTTCTAAGTAACCATTTTTTTTATTAGCAATATTTAAAAGCCCAATGACCCGATCTTGAAACACAATGGGAGCTGCTAGGTTATTATGAATTAATGGGTGCCTGGGTGGCACTTTTTGCTCTTTGTTGGTATAGAGAACCTGTTTTTCTTTTAACGCCCTGGCCCAAAGACCTTTCCACTTTTCAGGCGGATAATGGATACACTTGTCTTCTACCTCACACTCAGCCAGCATCCTAGTCATGCTCTCACAAATTAAATGGCCTTGGCTATCAATATAGCCAAATACTCCATGCCTGCTTTGCATCTGCTCTAAAACTACATTTAAAGCATCAAAGAACATATCACTGCCTGTTTCTTCAGCAAATACTTTAAGAATTTTGTTAGCAAAAGAAACTTCGGCACTTTTTCTTTTTAGCTCATCTTCATCCTGTTTGCGTTTAGTTATATCTTCACCGGAAACAAGAATAGCAGCTATGTTTTTTTGTTCATCTTTTAATAATGTGTAATCAAAAGAAAAGTTTTTTCTTTCGCCATCTTTGCTAATAATTGTTGCCTCTTGATGTTTGCTAGGCTGAGTTTTGGTAGTTAATATCTGGTTAAAAATATTTACAAGATGAGGTTTTTCCTGTTCAGATAAAAAATCGATAAACGACCGGCCAATAACCTCTTCGGGTTTTTTATATCCTAAGGATTCAAGGCCTTTTTTATTGACAAGCTCCACTCTTCCATCTGCACCGATGACAGCAATAAGTGACCTAGCAATATCTAAATATTGGTCGGCAAGGATTCTGATACCTTGTTGCTCTTTAATATAGACTATTTGTTTTAACTTAATTTTTTGCTCGTCCATTTTTTGAAAAAAAAACAATCTGACTTGCCAGGACAATAATTAGAAAGCTGGTATGTCTTATGCAGAGAATACTATTATTATCAATTTAATTATATACCCACAAGCAAGCGAATGCTAACATGTGATAATACGATTGAATATATTAGGTTAACGTTTACATTCAGCTAGAAAACGCACCCTATCTAGAGCAACCGCTACATGATTAGCTAACGTTTCTAAATAATCAATTTGTCTATTATTGGGAACCTTGACACCTTCATTCCCAAAAGTGCCCATAACAAATAACCCTAACTTCTTTTCGGCCAGTATTAATGGTACCGCCACTATTGTTCGATTCTTAGTCACCTTTACTACTTCTTTATTGGTAAGGGGGTGAGTTTGAGCATCGGCTATTACATGGACATGTTTAGCATGTGAAGCTTCTTGCAAATAAGGGTCGTCTGCCATAGGTATAATTAGAAATTTTTCTTTTCCGATGATGGTTTGAAATCTTGGGTCCATTTTCATCATTTTTTTAGCTGCTTCTTCAACCGGACCTCCTGCATCTAAAAGAAGCAGTTGGTTTTCTTTCTCTTGAACCAGCTGAAGATAAACGCTTTCATAGCCCAACATTTTTTTTATTTCAGGACGTAGTGCCTCGATTATCTGAGTATAAGTAGTAGCTTGGCCTAAAGATCTATATAACCTAAGTAGTGAGCTATTGTAGAGATCGTTCTCTTGTAGTATCTGCTCAACTCTTTTACGGTCTGTAATATCTCTAGAAATAGCAATGACTAACTCGACATTGCCTTTTTCATCCTTAACTGGAGAAAGTACATATTCATAGTACTTTTCTAAATCATCTGGATAAAAAACAGTTTCACCCGTTAGAGGTTTACCGGTTAAAAAAACTGCATTGAGGCGCTGGTCAAATGGCTCTTTTACGTCCTTCTTGAGGTTTAAATCATTCCACTTTTTTCCTATCAGCTCCTCAAAACTAAGCCCTAAAGTTAAAATACCGCTAATACTTACATATACTATTCTTCTATCCTTATCGAAAACATAAATATGGTCTTTTGAAAAAGATAGTATTTGTTCAAGTAACCCCTTTTTAGAGTAGAGAAAACCTAACTGTTCTTTTTTATTTTTATACTCTTCTTCTCTAGCCATATCTCTTTTTTTTTGCTTACTAACTTAAGTATTTACCCAAAAAGCCGATATAAAGAACAGCTGTTAGGTGTTAGCTATTAGTCATTAGGTGTGTTTGGAAAAAACTATTCGTCCCTAAAAGCTAACTCTCTAAAAGCTAAAAGCTTTGACCAAGGAGTAGATATGCCTAGGGAAGATAAAGCTTATAAACCAAGAAAGCCTATTCTTTGCAAAACTGGAAAGGAAGAAAAGGAAGCGCTAAGAGCTATGGCTCATGCTCCCAAGTTTCCAGCTAAACTGATTGGCTTAAAAGCTAGAAAGAAATAGCTAGTGTAACTTCATCCTTTAAGCCTTCATCCTTAAGCCTGAAGTTACTCTAAATAATCCCGTAATCGTTCGCTACGGTGGGGAATTCTTAGCTTTGAAAGAGTCTTTGATTCAATCTGTCTAATGCGCTCGCGGGTTACCCCAAAGACCTTACCCACTTCTTCTAGGGTGTGAGGATGCCCATCGATTAAGCCAAAACGTAACTCGATTACCTTGCGTTCACGCTCAGACAACTCATCTAATACATCACGTAATTGCTCTTGTAAAAGTGAAAAAGAGGCTGCATCAACCGGAACAATGGCATCTTCGTCTTCGATAAAATCTCCCAGCTGGCTATCTTCTTCCTCACCTATTGGAGTCTCCAAGGATACCGGTTCTTGAGAGATTTTTAAAATCTCCCTTACCTTTGATACTGGTAAATCCATTTCTTTGGCGATTTCTTCTGGAGCCGGCTCTCTTCCTAAGTCTTGCAGCAACTGACGCTGAATTCTAACCAGCTTATTGATAGTTTCAACCATGTGAACTGGAATTCTAATTGTTCTAGCTTGGTCAGCAATAGCCCTGGTGATAGCTTGTCTAATCCACCAGGTAGCATAGGTAGAGAACTTAAAACCCTTGCGGTAATCAAACTTCTCAACTGCCCTAATAAGCCCTAAGTTTCCCTCTTGGATTAAGTCTAAGAATAGCATCCCCCGGCCAACATAGCGCTTAGCAATAGAGACCACCAGCCTTAAGTTGGCTTCCACTAATTTTCTTTTAGCCGCCAGTCCTTCGCGCTCGGTTCTAAGTAAGCGTCTTTCATCAATGCGCTCTAGCTTGCCGGCCTTTTTATCTAATTCAGCTGCTGCTTCTTCGCCTTTCTCAATAGCTAATGCCAAGCTGATTTCTTCTTTGGCGGTAAGTAAGGGGACCCGGCCTATTTCTTTTAGATACATCCTTACCGGATCGCTAGTTGGAGTTTTATTAACCAGCTTAAAACGCTTGTTGATGCCTTCTTCTTCAACAACTTCTGCTTGTACTACTTCCTTGGTCTTTTCTTCTTCGGTATCAACGATATCGATATTTTGCTCTAGCAGATAAGTGTAGATATTTTCCAGCTGGTCGGTAGTTAGCTCAACGTCGTTTAATCCCTCGGTTACTTCATCAGGAGTTAAGCTGCCTTTTTCCAGACCCTTTTTAACTAATTCTTTTACTTCTTTAAACTCTAATTCTTTAGCTTCCATTTTTCCTCTATCGAAGGTCGCGCTTCTTAGCTTCCAACTCTATTAATTGTTTGAATAGCAAATCATATTTTTTTTCATCACTTACAGGATTAATCTTTTCTAGTTCAGATTTTAGTTCGATAATTTCGCGACTAAGAGATAATTCTTTTAACCGATTTGCCAATTCTTGCAGGTAATTCTTAGTATATATACCACTTTTTCCATCTAAAATCAACTTTGAAGCTAGTTTCTTAGCATCAACATTGTCTAGTTTATCAACAATATCTGCTACCCTAAGCTGGCCATTATTAATTATTGTCTTGTAAAATTGGCGGTTTATCTCGCTTAAAAACAATTCTTCATCGATTAACGTTTTTAACAATTTAATGTTATCTGGTTTGCCAATTATTGAACCTAGAATCTGTTCTTCGATTCTTTGTTGTGGATTAAGGTCTTTTGATGAATTTTGTAGGGGTACAGTATGCCTCGCCCCTACATTTTTGGATTTTTTGCCGTAACCAACATAATCGTAATTGATATTATCAACCGGTAATTTCATTTTTTTAGCAATTTGAGCCAAATATTCCTGCTCGACGCTGGAATTACCAATTTTGGCAATAATTTCAAAAGATTGCCCTAACATATTTTTTATACTTTTTGGGCTTTTGGGATCATACTTAGTAATAATTTGCTCTAAGCAAAACTCGATTAATGTCTTAGCTTTTTTGGCTAATATCTTAAAAGAGTCACTGCCTTCTTTGTCAGCAAAATCAGCCGGATCCATCCCTTTGGGCAGGCATAAAACATATATTTCAGATTTAGTTTGATCATAGAAATCAATTACTCGACTGGCTGCCTTTAAACCAGCTTCATCGGCATCAAATAACAAAACGATTTTATCAGCAAAACGGGACAAAGCTATTAAGTGATCAGCAGTTAAAGCCGTTCCGCATGTTGCCACCACATTTTTAATCCCTGCTTTATAAAGGCTAATAACATCTGTATAACCCTCAACAACATATGCAGTATTTTCGTTGACTATTTCAGCTTTTGCCCAGTTAAGAGCATATAGAACTTGGCTTTTGTGATAAACCAGGCTTTCAGGTGAGTTCATATATTTTGGATTGTCTGCCTCTCTTAGCACTCTACCGCCAAAACCTATGGGACGGCCTTTAATATCTAGAATAGAAAACATCAAGCGGTTAAAAAAACGGTCCCGCGTCCCCCTAGTGCTTTGGTTAATTAATCCAAGCTCGGAAATCTCTGTCTGCTTATAACCTTTTTTTATTAAGTGACGGTATAGACCCTGGTTTTGATTTGGCGCATAGCCTAGATTAAAGAACTTGGCTATTTCTTGATTATAACCCCGTTTGTTTAGATAATTGCGGGCTACTTCTGCTTCTTTGCTTTTCATTAATCTAGCAGTGTAAAAATTGAGGACTTCTTCGTTTAGCTTATATAAGCGTTCCCGCTTACTTGTCTCTTTCTTTTTTTGGGGACTTGATAAGTAAGTAAGATTGTATCCGGCTCTTTTAGCTAAAGTCTCTACCGCTTGAGGAAAATCCAGGTGGTCGATCTTCATTACAAAGGAATAGGCATTACCGCCTTCGCCGCAGCCAAAGCAATGCCATATTTGATTATCGGGATCTACCATAAAAGAAGAGGTTTTTTCTTTATGAAAAGGGCATAGCCCTTTGAAGTAACGGCCGGCTTTTTTAAGAGTTACATAATCTGAAACTAAGTCAACCAGATTGACACGTTCTTTAACCTGACTGACATCGTCTTCTTTTATTAAAGGCATAGAGTAATACTAAAACTTAAATGGTGGATTTACAAATAACGGTGCAAACACCAAAGCCACTACCGTCATTACCTTAATCATAATATTCATGCAAGGCCCGGCAGTATCTTTAAAAGGGTCGCCTACAGTATCTCCGCAAACAGCAGCCGCATGAGCAGGAGTTCCTTTGCCACCAAGGTTTCCAGCTTCAATATACTTCTTAGCATTATCCCAAGCTCCGCCGGAATTAGCCATCATAATGGCCATTAAGAAACCAACAACTAGAGCAGAGGCCAGATAACCACCCAGAGCTTCTACGTTCCAAAGACCGATAACTATTGGACTTAATACGGCAATAGCTGATGGCAAAACCATCTCTCTTAGAGCAGCCTTGGTAGAAATATCAACGCAACGTGCATAATCCGGCTCTGCTCCCTCTTTGCCTTCCTTTAACCCTGGAATCTCTTTAAACTGGCGCCTAACCTCCCCTATCATCTGATAAGCAGCTCTTCCTACCGCTTTTATAGCAACAGCTGAGAAGAAGAAAGGAAACATGCCGCCTAAAAATAAACCGATTGTTGTTTGATAGTGAGTAATATCAATAGATTTCAAACCAACAGCTGCCGTAAAAGCTTTAAATAAAGCCAGGGCGGTAACAGCCGCTGATGCCACAGCAAAACCCTTAGCAATAGCTGCCGTTGTATTTCCAACAGAGTCTAGCGAGTCGGTTATCTCCCTTACTTCCGGTTTCTGACCGCTCATCTCAGCAATACCGCCGGCATTATCAGCAATGGGACCGTAGGCATCTACCGAGACCACAATAGCCGTAGTTGAAAGCATTCCAACCGCTGCTAAGGCGATACCGTATATACCGCCGCCATCAATTGCACTTTCTCCGGCAATAAAGGCTACAGCAATAGCTATTACCAGAATAATTATTGAAGGCGCTGTAGAGCGCATACCGCTAGACAATCCTTCCAGTATATTAGTCGCCGGACCGGTTTCTGAGGCCTTGGCAATTTCTTTCACAGCATTATGACTATCGGAGGTATAGAACTCCGAGACTTGACCTATAGCCATCCCGGAAATTAAACCAACGATAATAGACCAAAAGAAACTAATTTTATCTGAACCCAAAATAAACCAGACAAGGCCGAAAGTACCGGCTGCTGCTACTATGGCAGCTGAATAAGTTCCCAAACTTAGCGCCCGTCCGGCATTTTTACCTTCTTCGGCTCTAACTAAAAAGGTAGCTAAAATAGAAGCTGCAATTCCCACCGCCGCTATCAGCAAAGGCAAAATGACCCCTTTAGACCCAAGTAACAAAGCACCAATAGTGATAGGAGCTACGATTGCACCAACATAAGATTCATAAAGATCAGCCCCCATGCCAGCTACATCGCCTACATTATCCCCAACATTATCAGCAATAACAGCCGGATTTCTGGGGTCGTCTTCTGGGATACCAGCTTCTACTTTTCCTACCAAATCAGCGCCAACATCTGCCGCTTTGGTAAAAATACCGCCTCCAACACGGGCAAAAAGAGCAATAGTAGAAGCTCCTAGGCCGAAACCGGCAATAATGAAAGCCGTGTTTTCGGTCAGTCCAATATAGTTATCGATTATTAGATAAACTATCGACAGACCGAAAAGACCAAGGCCGGCAACAGTAAAACCCATAACCGCGCCACCCTTAAAAGCAACGTCGAGAGCTTTGCCTAAACCGGATTTAGCTGCTTGGGTAGTCCTGGTGTTGGCCTTGGTAGCAATTCTCATCCCCACAAATCCGGCAGTAGCTGAGAAAATAGCACCAAAAACATAAGCAATTGCAGTAACCGGACCTTGAAGATTATAATCAGGAGAAGTAATTGCAAATCCGATGATGATAGCCACTAAAACAATGAAGAAAGCAACGGTAGTATATTCCCTCTTTAGAAAAGCCATTGCCCCATCTTGAATTGCCTTGGAGATCTTTTGCATCTTAGCATCTCCAGGATCTTTTTTTAAAACTTGCATTGCAAGAACAACCGCCCATAAAAGAGCTACCACACCAGCAATTGTCGGTACGTAATTTAGATAACTAGGCACTACTATTCTCCTTTCAATGAACCATTGTTAGTTGTTTGACCGTTATTCTCGAACAACAAAGCTCAAATCTCGAACAACAGGATATATGCATAATAACAGAGTAGGTGACTGAATTAAAGCTTTTTGGTATCTTGCCGATATATAAGCTTATGAAAGAATCAACGGATCACAAAATACTAAAGTACGCGCTAGCTGCTATGGTAATATTGGATACGGTATTTTTACTGGCACTTCCCTTTATTACCTTTGCTGTTACCAAATAATCTATAAGCTCCAGGCTTTTGGTACAAAAAGCTGTTGGAATAATCTGATGGCATAGCGGTCGGTCATGTTGGCGATGTAATCACATACTTGTCTGGCCACATTTTCAGCAGGCAGTTTATCAGGCAGTTGCTCTGGGTTTTCTAAGAAGTAAAAGAATAGCTGGTCTATAACTTGCTTTACTTTTCTGTCCTCTATTTTTGCATCACTCATCACATACACCTTGGCAAAAAGAAACTTCCGTAAATTAGTTAAGGCAGTAGCAAAAGGTACACTTAGACTAATATGGTCTTTATCTAAGCTGTTTTCTACCATATCCAGCACTAAAGAGTTAACTCTTAATCCGTGATGACGACCTAGCAGCTTAATTTCAGCTACCGGCAAGTCGTCTTCAGTAATAATACCGCCCCTAACTGCATCATCAATATCGTGATTGACATAGGCAATTCGATCGGCGATTTTAACTATCTGGCCTTCTAGGGTTGCCGGGGGAGTAGAACCAGTATGGTTTAGAATCCCGTCTCGTACCTCGAATGTAAGATTTAAACCCTGGCCGTTGTATTCAAGTAAATCGACCACTCTTAAACTTTGCTCGTTGTGCTCAAAATGAGTAGGGGCACCCTTGTATTTATCTTTTATTTTCTGCAAACAGATATCTAGAGCTTCTTCTCCTTCGTGACCAAAAGGAGTGTGTCCCAGGTCGTGGCCTAGAGCTATAGCTTCGGCTAAATCCTCGTTTAAGGAAAGCGCCCGGGCAATAGTGCGAGATATTTGGCAGACTTCCAGAGTGTGGGTTAGCCTGGTTCTATAATGATCTCCTTCGGGAGATAAAAATACCTGGGTTTTATGAGACAAGCGCCTGAAAGATTTGCAGTGGATTATGCGGTCTTTATCACGCTGAAACTCCGTTCTAACCGTACAGAGAGCAATTTCCTTAGCCCGCCCCTTAGAGTTTGAGCTTAGCTCCGCCCTGCTTGATAGGCTCTTTTTTTCTAATTCCTCTAATTTTTCCCTGATATTGATGTGGTTAACCGTTTTTTCCATAAGCAAATATTAGCATATTTGCAGAAATCTATTTCTTCTTTGGCCAAAAGACTCCTAAGACTAAGAATGTGGGATTTGGAAAACTTGAGCCTACTATTAAGTAGGAATCTCTGCTAGAAGCCCACATTTGGTCAAGCCATTTTTCTTGAATCTTTACCAATAACTCTTTTTCTGTGTATTTACTTCGCCAAGCTCTAAAAGACTGATATATTTCCCAATCGATTATTTGTATGTCATGCATCTTTTTACATCGCTTGTCATCGCATCTAAACTTATACCTAAATTCATAAGGTATTTGCTCCAATTCTTTTGGCTGTGGACCAAATAATTTTAACTGCGAAAGCTGGTTAACCCTTTTCTGGCTCCACTGTTTCTTTGATTTAGTTATATAAAAATCTATTTCTTTTGGCTTAAACGTTCCCAAGGATATCGCCTTTTGTTTATACAAACATACAATTTCCTCAAGCGATTGGCGATTTCTTTTCAGTACAAAAGGCTTTCTATTATCCCAGTATGGGTCATTCTTGGTACTCAGCATTTCTCCGATCTCAATAGAGGATCCAGTTGGAGAATAACTATCTAGCCTAAAGTCCCGTTTCTTTTCTTTTTTATACATTTCTAATGAAAGCCAGTTATATTTGGGAAATTGCTTCTCATAAGGCAAATAGCGAAAGGTTAGTGGATAAAGCCGTCGCCATTCTCCTGTAGGCATAACTCCAGCTACGCAAACGGTTTCCATATACTTAAGGCTGGGAGTTGGATAGGTTTTTACAACAACAAGAAATTGTTCTTTATTAGTTTTAGAGATGTTCAATTTTTACCCGCCCCTTTGTTTGTTTAACAATCTCTTCAGCCACAATAGATCGATGACATTCTTGGGCTGATTGTTCAAAACAAAGAAGGCAAGCGCTTTTTTCTTTTAGAATCTCAATTATTTTAGATAAACTGCCACTAGTGGAATTAAGATGCTTCAAATAAGCTTTTTTAAAAGCATTAAAGTTTCTGTCTTGATAATATCGGCTGCGGATTGGCTTGGGTGCTCCCAAGTCTTGAATATGCAGGTATTCGATATTGTTTTCATTTAAACAAGAGGCTAATTTTGTTTTCGAAAAGCCTGGTTTACGGCTTATAGCGACATTGCGAACATCAATTAAGACAGGAATATTTGACTCTTGTATTGCCTGAGAGAAATAATCAATACTCTTTGCTTCATAGCCTACTGTAAAAAGGGTATTGAACTCCATAACCATAGTTTAGCGCTCACCTCCTTCAATAACAACATTTGTTTATACTAAAGGTTATTGCGAGCTTCCAAAACCCCAATTTTTAGTGAAAAAATTAACTAATTTTTTGTGACTTTCTTTTCGATTTTTCATAGATTTGAAGAAAAGGAGTACTATTCAGACCTACGTTTTAGGGAATCAGCAACCTTTTTCTTATGAACACAATGCACTCGAAGCATTATTAATGCCCATGCAACAACACCAGCTAATATGCCAATTAAATTTGATTGATGTAGATATTCTGTTACGCCAGCCCATGCCATAAAAGCAAATGATGGGCCAATAAGAACTCCATAGTATAAATAGACTTCAGCCCAAACTTTAAGTTTGTCGGTAAAATGCATATCAACCCATTCTTGCGCCCCAGTATTAATAGCTGCTCCACATTTAGGGCACTGCATCCAAGAAGAACCGATTTCTTCAAGATTGCTTCTAATCCCACTACGCGTTCCAAGCGATTCGACACAATGCGGGCAACTGAAAAAAGTTAGTCCCATAACTAATCCTCTCGTTTGCCTTTTTGTTTATTCATTATTTCAACTGCTTCGTGCTTCTCGATATATTTGCTCTGTTCATCTTTTAAGATATGCTTATTATTGCAATCTGGGTCAGAGCAAAAGAAAGTATATCCATTAGCACTTGAATTTTTTAGAGGGCTTTTGCAATGAAGACATCTTAAATTATAATCTCTATCCCAGTAAACACCGAACTGCTCATTAAGACGCCCATATTTAAAATAAATTCGAAGCCAGCCAATAAAAGATCCCGTTGTTATTGCTACTGTAGAAACAACAAAAATCATAAAATTTGTCCCATATTCAAGTATATAAGCAAACAAAGCGGTGATTAACACTATAATGACGGTAAGTATTATCGAAATAAAGGGTTTTAATATTAAGTCTGCCAGCTTATCTAGCAATATTTCTATCGCCTTATCTTTAATCATACGTTTAATTATACTTTAAATAGATTTATTTTCTTATATAAACAGCTTTCCCATGTTGCTCTTTTTGCTGCGCAAGTGGGTTTACTTGCGACTGTGGAGCAACATTAGGCGATATGGAATTAAGTACCAGCGGCAAATTGGTTGAATTGACCACTTGTAAGTTCCAATTTCGCTGATGCTTAATGAGATATCGGCAATAGTCGCGTAACTGGAGCAAAAAACCCACTTGCAAGAAAATATCTTATGCATAAGAAAAGGGCGGACACAGGGGTCCGCCCCTACATTTTTTGCTTACAACTTACAGCTTACTGCTTATAGCTGTTTACCGATTATCAGACACTTCCACTTCTTCAGCTATAGTGCTTTGGGCAGCAGCTAGTCGAGCCAATGGCACACGGTATGGCGAACAGCTGACATAATCCAGGCCGGCTTCGTGGAATACTTTAACAGATTCCGGATCGCCGCCATGTTCTCCGCAAACGCCTAGCTTGATTTTAGGCTTAGCTTTACGCCCCAAATCAACGCTGATTTTAAGTACTTTAGCCACCCCTGGATCAATTGTCTCAAACGGGTTAAAGGGCAAAATTTTGCGATCTAGGTATCTAGCCAAGAACTTGCCTTCAATATCATCGCGGGAAAATCCAAAAGTGGTTTGAGTTAGGTCATTTGTGCCGTAGCTAAAGAAATCGGCATACTCAGCAATTTCGTCTGAGGTAACAGCAGCCCGGGGAAGCTCAATCATGGTGCCAATCAAATAATCTAAGTCAGTTCCTTGCTCTGCTAAAACATCATGGATTACTTGCTCGGTTTCTTCCCGCAATACTTGAAGCTCAGTTACGATAGAGACTAGCGGTATCATAATCTCTACAACAGGATCTATGCCCTCTTTTTTGCATCGGCAAGCAGCCTCAACTATGGCTCTAACCTGCATTTTGTATAGCTCCGGAATCATAATGCCTAAGCGGCATCCGCGAAGCCCAAGCATAGGGTTAGCTTCATGCTGCATCTCAACAGCATGTAACATTTTCTTTTTTTCGTTGATTTCCTCCTCAGAAACGCCAGTAAACTCTGACCTGGTTATATCCACCATCAAGTCAGTTAAGTTAGGCAAAAACTCATGTAGGGGAGGATCTAATAATCTTATGGTTACTGGCAAAGAATCCATAGCTTTGAAAATACCCACAAAGTCTTCCCGTTGAACATCAAGCAAGTTATTTAGAGCTTCGTTTCTGTCATCTTCGTTATCAGCTAAAATCATTTTTCTGACAATGGGTAGCCTATCACCTAAAAACATATGCTCAGTTCTGGCAAGACCTATTCCTTCTGCTCCAAATTCCCTGGCTTTAGCAGCATCTTCTGGGGTATCAGCGTTGGTCCTTACTTTTAAGCGTCTGTACTCATCAGCCCAACTTAGAACCGTATTAAAATCTTCGGTGGGGGTTGGCGGCACCAAATCAACTTCTCCTAAAACCACAATACCGGCAGTTCCATCAATGGAGATAATATCGCCTTCTTTAACTTTAGTATTGCCGACATTAAAAGTACGATTAGCCATATCGATATCTAAAGCTTCTACTCCGGTAACGCATGGTTTACCCATGCCTCTGGCAACAACGGCTGCATGCGAAGTTTTACCGCCATGACTGGTTAGTATTCCTTGAGCAGCAATCATTCCATGTAAGTCATCAGGAGTAGTTTCCCAGCGGGTAAGAATTACTTTTTCGCCAGCTTGGCCCAGTTCTTCAGCCTTATCGGCATCAAAAATAGCTTTTCCCACAGCAGCTCCGGGAGAAGCATTTAGCCCTTTAGCTAAAACATCTACCCTGGCATCGGGGTCAAAGCGCGGGTGCAATAACTGGTCTAACTGAGCCGGCTCCACCCTCATCACAGCCGTCTTTTTATCAATTAAGCCTTCTTTTTCCATGTCAACAGCTATCTTTAATGCAGCCGCCGCTGTTCTTTTACCAACCCGTGTCTGCAGCATCCACAGCTTGCCTTGCTCAATAGTAAACTCGATATCGCACATATCTCTGTAATGCTTTTCTAAAATAGTCATGGCATCGGTTAAGCGGACATAAGCCTCAGGCATCTCGTTATCTAGATCGGTTAATGGCTTAGTAATTCTAATCCCGGCTACTACATCTTCGCCTTGGGCATTAGTTAGATAATCACCATAGATCTCATTTTCACCTGTTGCCGGATTTCTGGTAAAACATACCCCGGTAGCCGAGGTGTCTCCCTTGTTTCCAAAAACCATGGTTTGCACATTAACTGCCGTTCCCAAACTGTCTGAGATTTTATAGAGCTTGCGGTAGTCTTGAGCTCTTTTATTGTTCCAAGATGAAAAAACCGCGATAATTGAAAATCTCAATTGCTCGCGGGGTTGGGTGGGAAAATCCTTGCCGGTTTCTTTTTTCACAATTGCTTTAAACGTAGAGACTAGCTCCAAGAGGTCTGGGGCACTAAGTTCGGTATCTAATTTAACACCCTTATTTTTCTTAAGCTCAGTTATAGCATCTTCAAAAAGCTGGCCTTCGATTCGAAGTACCACTTTGCCGAACATCTGGATAAAACGGCGGTAAGAATCGTATGAAAAGCGCTCATCACCGGTTTGCTTGATAAGACCTTTGACAGAATCATCATTTAGCCCCAAGTTAAGCACTGTATCCATCATGCCGGGCATAGAAAAAGGAGCACCGCTTCTAACTGATACCAATAAAGGGTCAGAGCCGTCTCCTAATTTTTTGCCCATTTTTTTCTCAAGCTCTGCCAAGTGGCTGTCTATTTCGTTCTCTAGGCCAGGAGGAAATTGATTGCTGGCGCTATAAATATTGCAGGCTTCGGTAGTAATAGTGAATCCAGGTGGAACAGGAAGCCCGATAACGGTCATCTCGGCCAAATTAGAGCCTTTGCCTCCCAAAACATACTTCATTTGGGCATTGCCTTCTTCAAAATCATAAACGTACTTAGTTTTCGTTTTGCTCATAGTCATCTTTCTCTCCACCTTATGTTGATTAACTAACCTTTTGGCCATGCTAATTCACCCCAATAATTTACCCCTCAACCACTATTTTAGACAAATCAGCCACTGAAAGGCAAGTGGTTACATACTTATTAATCAAGGCAATCCTGTTTTCTTTAAGCTTTTTCTCTTTAGCCATAACCAGCACCACATCGAAGAAATTATCAACAAGTTTGCGCATATCCGCCAGTTCTGTTAAAGCCTTTTGATAATCAAATTTAGTAATATATTTCTTTACTTTTTCTTCCGTTTTTAAAAGTGTCTTATAGAGTTCTATCTCTTCTTTGTCAGTAAGAATTTTTTTATCTATTTTAGTGCCCAGCTTTAAATCGCCCAAATTTTTGCAACGGCTAAAAGCTATCATTAGGTCGTCAAAAGATTTAGTTTTTCTAAGTTTTGATAGAGCAACAGCTCGTAGTTTGATATCTGCTAGATCGTCTAAGTTTAGAGATAATACCGCTCTTATAACATCATAACTTATTTCTAACTCTTCTAGCAACCTTGCTGCCCGGCTACTAAGGAGTTCTTTTACCTGGGATTTTACTTGGTCTAAGTCTTTTAGATTAGCTACCTTTTGATGTATTAACTTAAAGCTTTGGCGAATTAACTCATTTAGTGACAAATGTAGTTCTGAGTCCATAATAATTTTAGCAATACCATAGGCTTGGCGTCTTAAGGCGTAGGGGTCACCGGCACTGGTTGGCACTATCCCGATACTGTAACAACCAACAATAGTATCTAGCTTATCAGCAATAGAGAGCACTTTGCCGGCATTGGTCAGAGGTAAAATATCACCAATAAACCTGGGTAGGTAATGCTCAAAAATAGCAGTGGCTACCTTATCGTTTTCACCATTTAGCCTAGCGTATTCACAGCCAATTGCCCCTTGAAGCTCAGCAAACTCGCCTACCATCTCCGTTACTAGATCGGCTTTGATAAGCATTGAGGCTTTTTTAATCGCTTGGCTATCATTTATGCTAAGAGATAACTTGGTTGAGATTTTGGTTGAGATTTTGGTTGAGATTTTGGTTGAGAGTTTTTTTATTCGTTGGCATTTTTCCCAGACCGTACCCAATTTTTCCTGGAAAACTACCCCTTGAAGCTCCAAAGCTCTTTCACCTAAGTTCTTTTTTAAGTCTTCTTCGAAGAAAAACTTTCCGTCGCTCAAGCGGGCATTGACCACCCTTTCATGGCCCCTTTTTATATTACTGTTATATTTGGGATTGCCGTTGTGAACAACCACAAAACTGGGTTGTAAATCTCCGTTTTTACCTTCTACCGGGAAATAGCGCTGATGGGATTGCAAGACAGTCTCAATAACCTTCCTTGGAAGCACTAAGTATTCTTTGGAGAAATTACCTTCGATTGGATAAGGGTATTCAACTAAGTTAACAACTTCTTCTAAGGTCTTTTTTATGCGCCCGTTATCAAACCTGACAGTACCTTTACTTAATTTAGCTGCTGCCTGAGATTGTTTGACGATTACTTTTTGACGGTCTTTTTGATTAAGCATTACTTTGCCTTTTCTTAGAGCGCTTAGGTAATCAGAAGCATTGGACAGCTTGATAGCTGTAGGACTTAACAAGCGATGACCGTAAGTTACATTGGAGCTTTTTAAGCCGTCTAAATCAAAGTTAATTGTTTTATTACCATGCAGAGCTAAGAGCCAGCGGATAGGCCTGGAAAACCGCATGTTATTTTGCCAACGCATGCTTTTCTTAAACTTAATCTGCTTGATTATCTCTGGCAACAGTTTAGGAAGTAACTCAGTTGCTTTTTTGCCAGCTGCTTTTTTAATAGCAAAAACATATTCATTATTGCCTTCTTTTTTAACCACTAGATCTTGTGGTTTAACCCCCTTGGAACTGGCAAAACATATGGCTGCTTTGGTGGGTTTTCCTTTATCAAAAGCAGCCTTTGCCGGTGGGCCTTTAACCTCGGTTACAGTTGCTTGCTGGTATACGGGGAAATCTCTTATATACAAGGCCAGACGTCTGGGGGTGCCAAAAACATCTGCTTTTAGTTTGCCAAAATCGTGAGCCTCAATAGTGCTAATTGCTATTTCTTTTAACTGATTTATCCCGCCATATAGCATGGCTGATGGTAGCTCTTCAGTTCCAATTTCTAAGACTAACTCGTTGTTCGACATACTATTTCCTCTTTTTGCCTGACACCTGTTGGCTGCCGTGCCTGCCGGCAGGCAGGTCACCTGTAGCCTGATTACCCAAATAAGCCGCAGCGCATTTCTTTGCCAAGTTCCTGACCTTGCCGATATAGCCCGTACGCTCGGTTACCGATATCGCTGCCCTGGCATCTAATAAGTTAAAGATATGGGAGCATTTAAGAGTAAAATCATAGGCCGGATATACAAAGCCTTCTTCCAATACATGGTTCGCTTCGTTTTCATAGTACTCAAAAAGGGCAAAGAGCATTTCTATATCAGCTAACTCGAAGTTATAATGACTAAACTCGTACTCGGTTTTTTTATGGATGTCTCCGTAAGTAACACCGTTAGCCCATTTAAGATCAAAGACATTTTCTTTTTCCTGGATATACATAGCAATTCGCTCCAGCCCATAGGTAAGCTCAACTGAAATCGGTTCTAAATCAAAGCCGCCTACTTGCTGAAAATAAGTGAATTGGGTTATCTCCATGCCGTCAAGCCAAACTTCCCAGCCCAGTCCCCAGGCTCCCAGAGTGGGAGATTCCCAGTCGTCTTCTACAAAACGAATATCATGCTTTTTGGTATCAATACCCAAAGCTTCAAGACTTCTTAGGTAAACTTCTTGAACATCTGCCGGGCTTGGTTTAAGAACAACCTGGTACTGGTAATAGTGTTGCAAACGATTAGGATTTTCCCCATATCGACCGTCAGTAGGGCGACGGCTGGGCTGGACAAAAGCAACTTTCCAAAGATCTGGTCCTAGAGAGCGAAAAAAAGTATGAGGGCTAAAAGTACCTGCTCCAACCTGCTCATCATAGCCTTGAGCAATCAAGCAGCCATAATCAGCCCAGTATTTTTGTAGCTTAAGAATAATCTGTTGAAAATCCACAGATAAAGGTTACTTTATCAGCTCCCGCTTGTCTATAAGCCAAACGGTTTGAGACTTTACTACCTTAAAACGCCAGCGGATTGTTTGCGGATGCCCTTGATAGTCTTTAACGGTTTCGTCCCCATCGATTGTAAATGTATTACCTTTAACATCGTAGGCAACGTTAGTTACTTTAAAATCTACCGGGTACGAATTGCCTTGGGCTTTCTTTTCAGCCTCAGGGTCAAAATATTTATTTTCGTTGGCCGTTAAATAACGCCTCATAGCTACAAAATTATCCTGGATACGTGCTTGCATAAAATCAGTCACTGTCTTTGTAGCCTCTTGCTTATCGGTTTCTTGCTGTTTTTTTAACGCTTCTACCTGCTCGACTTGAGTCTGCTTTTGAGCTGCTTTCATGATAGGTTCGATTTTTTTTGATGCTTCAAAAACATCATCTGGCATATCAGAACGGATAAAACTAACGCTTCCCAAAAAATTATCAATTGCTGTTTGAGCTTCTTCGGCTGAAGAATCCAGTGCCCGGAAGTCCTTAGAGCTCACTGAGGCGGCACTTTTGTTAAGTAAAATTCTTACCGCCATCAGATAGTCGGAATATTTTGACAATGCATAAGCTAAATTGTTTTGCACGTATTCATAATCAGTTGGTGTCTCTAAAGTGGCCACCTCGGTTTGTTTTCTAGTTACCAACTCGTATAAAGTAGATGCCTCGTCTGATATGTTTTTTAACTCAGCAGAATTGCTTGTAGCTTGCGTTGTTTGGCTAAATGCTTTACTTTGCTGGCTTACATCTAGCCAAACAGACTTTATTTTTTGTTTAAAACTAGACTGCCTTGAAACCTTAAGGTAATAAAAAGTGCCGATGCCGGCTCCAGCTAAGACAGTGATGATAACAGTTATTATTAAGGCAGCATAAAAGACCGGCCGGCGATACAAAGGAACTTTTTGAAGCTCTTTAAATGGTTCTTCGACTTTTTTCTGCTCATCTTCTAGCAAAGGCTTGTCGATTACAGCTGTGGGAGCATCCACAATAGACTTTTCGCAATGCGGACACACTATATCTTTTGCATCGATTTCTTTATCACAAAAAGGGCAACTATTCATATTACAACTATTATTACTAGTGGAATTATAACATTTTTACTTTTCAATCGTCATTTTTCGCTTAAAGAAAGAATTAGATATAAATCCGCTAATGATGACAATGATGAGAATGGCTAAAGCAATTATCTTAGGATCTTTAATCAATGCCAGATATTTACCGGTATTAGGATTAGGCTCAACTGAATTAGAGCCATTACGATTGCGGCCTATCTCGGTTAGCTGAGAAGGATCCGGGATTTCTGGATGCCAAGTTCCCATGCCGGCTCTTGTTAGCAACGGTATAAAGCTTAAAGATGCATAATGCTGAACGCCCGGGTGACAATTTAGACATGTCTTGTTGTCCGTTGCCGGTGAGTGATCAACAGTTTTGTGACAATCAATACAATTAGCTACCTCATATACTGCTTTATCGTGATGAACCGGAAATAGGTTAGTGTGACAACTCTGGCAATCTACTTGGTTACCTTTGTGTTTATCATAGCCCTTATGACAGTTAGAACATTTCCATTGCGAACCGTGGCACTTCTTGCAATCCTCGTTACTAAAAGGATGGCCTTTAGCATGGCATGCAAAACAGTTAGTATCTTTCTTAACCTCAACAGCAGTTACGGTCTGCTGCGAATAAACCTGACTTACGCTTGTAAGAGATGAACTTGCGGTAGGCCTATGACATACAATACAAGCCTTTCCGCGTTTTTTGTGCTCTGTTTGAATCTTCATCACATGGCAGTTTTGGCAATCTCCTTGGGGATTAGATAAATGTATTTCATCTAGATTATGTTGTTTATTATGGCAACTGCTACTAAAGCAGCTTCCGCCAAATACACTTCTAACACCGGATATACTTTGGCTTTTCTTGTGACAACTGCGACAGCCCTTATCAGTACCCTTAAAGCGGTATTCGTGCTCTTTCCACAAAACATTGTTGTGACAGATCTGGCAATCCGGCCCAAAAGATAAAACACGGTGTTCTGAGTTAAGACTGCTATATGAATGGCCGTTATCAGCGCCTGGATGGCAAGCCGAGCAATTAATCTGATTATTGGCAATAGCGCTGCGTACCGTCTGATTGGTGCTGGCGTGACATTGGTAACAATCAATCCCCTTTTCGGCGTGTATTGAAGACAGCTCGTTTCCGCTATGGCAATTTGCATCAATGCAAGAGGCAGGCATTGCAGACCAGGTATGTTTGCTGGTAACTCCGGTATGTCCGCTAACAGAAGTAGTGTGACAATTAGCACAATTCTGTTTATTAGTTGAATCTTCCCAACTAGTTGGCCAATTACTTGAGTGACACGTATCGCAAAGCCTTGCTTGAGAGTTGGGCCAATCTTGCAAGTCTAACTGGTGAATATCAGGTAATTTGTCAGAACCATGACAGCGGACGCAGCTGCTACCTAAACCAGGAACAGATGAGTCATGACCAGCGTGAGCGGTATGGCAAGCCGAGCAATTAAAATCGCTGGCACTAATTGCTCCTTGAACTTTGGAATCGGTTGAAGTATGGCAACGGGCACAAGCAGCAGGCGCGGTTCCGTGAAACTCAATGCCATTAGTATATGAAGTACTATGGCAGCCGGCATTCTGGCAAGCAGTACCGCCATCTAGGGGATGCTTAGCTTCAACATTTTGGTGGCCGCTAGTCATATCTAAATCGTCATGGCAAGCATTACAAGCCTCATTGCCATCAATAATCGCTTGATTAATCCGCGTTTTGCTCAGTTTAGAGCCATTGTAGTTATGGCAGGTAAAACAACTATAATCTTTCCCTAAAGTACTCTTTAGGGTATCGATATGGAATTTATTTAAGATGTTAATATTTGAAGTACCGGTGGCATAAGTATGGCAGTCCAGGCAAGACTGTCCGACTCCGGCTTGATAGGTGTGAGCCGCATCAACTTGGGGGTGTCCGATATCCATATCAATATTGGTGTGACAAGCATTACAGCTTTTATTGCCTGTTCGAATAGCAAAATCAATGTCATCTTTGTTTAACTTTGTTCCGCTATAATTATGGCAATTCTGACAGGTAACGCTAAACTCGCCGTGATAGGTAACCAAGTTATTCATATTCTGGCCATGGCAGTTTATACATAACGCATTAAGTCCGCTAACCTCATGTAATGAACCAGCATCGCTTGGATGAGGATCATGGCAGCTACTTTGATCGCAAGTTGTCTGTCCTCCTGCCTGGCCGGCCGCTATAACATCGATAATTCTTTGGGCAATTGTTATTTTAGGTTTGGTAGGATCTTGCTCATCTCTTACAGATAAATCCGGATGACAAACATAGCAATCCTGGTGCAGATCCGGACTGCTAAAATTATTGGTTGGATGACATTCAAGACAGGCAATTCCAGAATAAGTCCGGCTAATCATATCTGAGTAAGTATGCAGAAGATTAATATTTATATGGCCATCCTCACTTACCGTTCTCTCACCGGTTTGAGAGGTTTGGTGGCACCTTGCACAATCCAAATTAGTGCCGCTTGTATCGGGCTTTGGCCAGTCAGCTTTGAGGTGGCACTCAACACAATCTGCTGTTTGTAAGCCGGCGTATTCTGTATCAGTGTGGATTTGCTGAAGGTTACTGGAACCATGGCAACGCTGGCAGCTAGATGTCATTACCGAATTATCATGCTTATCGTTAGCCGTTTGGTGCATATCATGGCAAGCATCACATGATTTATCGTGATTTTTAATAGCGTTTATAACTCGGTCACTTTGATTACTATGACAAGTCTCACAAGTTAAGTTTTTCTCACGGTGCAGCTTTATTAAATTAGCGGTTTCATATTCACCTTGCTGATTTTTGTCAAGGTGGCAAGGCTGGCAACTGGAATCGGTTGTGGTGTTATGAATTGCATAATGAGTATCATCATCTATAGTGTGGCAATTAGTACATTTAGATTTATCATTTTGATCAATTTGGCCGCTTAATTCTTTCCATTTAGTAAACTGATGACATCCAAGCCCTGCTTGACTGGAATCATAGCAGCTCATTGTCCTGGTATAAGCATCAGTGGCTTGATTAATGTGAGCATCCTCTAAACTGTTTCCATGGCAATCTTTGCACTCTTCACTCAACGTAAAATCAAATTTATGCCAAGGCTGATTATGGGGCACGTCATCATGGCAAGCACTACAGCTAGTCTTTCTTTGCTGGATAGAGTTTAAAATACGGTCTCGTTTTTGCTGATTAGCATCTTCATTGTTATGGCATAGCCAGCAGTTTTTGTCATCACCGGTCTTTTTAGGATGATAACCCCACCAACTGCCTTCTTTATCCGTTGGCTCTTTGCTTAGGGTTTTAAAATCATCTCCGTGACAAACTACGCAATTTTCGATAGCGCCAACATCGCCATGGCCATCATTGTCGATAGTTGAAGGATTAGGATTATCTAGATAATGGCAATCGTTGCATTTTGGTTTTAAATCAATGGTGGCTCCCCGGCTATGGCAATCCTCATTAGTACACTGAAGCTGCCGCGAGGACTGTAACACAGCATTGGCATCTAAATAATCACGCTCGACTGTTGAGCTTGCAAACCTGCTTGAACCATGGTTAGCATGCGATACGTTAAGATGACAAGCATCACAAGCTACACTGGTCTGATGACATCTCCTGGAATCGCCAGGGTTCATACAGCCACCGCCATCTTTAGAGGTATGCTTTGAGTGAATGATGTTCACTGTTTCTTCGTCATCAAAAGCAGTAGCATTATAGGTAATATTCCAATCATTTACATCGTGGTTATCAAATGAGCCAAACGGTGTTAATACTTTGCTGGAAGTAAAACCTCTCTCTCCTGGATTATGTTCGCCAAAATAATGACATGACAGGCAAGCTAACGTATTTATATCGTTCTTATCAGATTGCTTATCAAACTCATCGCCCGGATACCTTGTATTGTGGCAATTGCTACATGTTTTATCATCCAAAGTGTCATATTCCAGACTAAAACTGTGAAGAACCGGAGTTGACGTTCCCTCAGATTCCAACCTTAACCTAATTTCGATAAAACGGCTGGCATTTTTAAAGTTAAAATCAGCCGGATTGTAGGTTGAGGCATCAAACCAGCTATCGCCGGTATAATCCGGCCCTATATATTCTTGATAATTTAGCTGTTCTTTACTGCTAGATGATCTAAACTGCCACTTTACTTTTCGGCTAGCGCTTAAGTTATCTGCATCAACAACAAATCTCTTCCATTTTTTATGGTTTCTGGAGCCAGCATCATAAATAAGTCCTCTTTTTTCAAAAGGACGCGAGCCCCAGGTTCCTAAATCGCCTTGCCTTTGGTAAGTTGAACCGCTTGGTTTTTTAACAAAATAAGCATACGGCCCCATTACTCCCAGAGGCCCACGGTTATAACCTTCTATTCCAAAATTTACATCTGAGCCGTTAAAAGTACCGTAATAGACAGCGATTCTGCCAGCTGCACCGCCGCCACCGCCATCCCATCCGGTACCACCGCCGCCGGCTGAAGCCCCTCCCGGCTGACCTGAGTACCCGAAACTTGCCCCGGCTCCACCGTTGCCGCCTACTCCGGCAGCCCCGCCAACTGCACCGCCGCTTCCGCCACCGTGGCCGCCATATCCGTTTAGCCCATCAGTTCCGGCACCAAAGGTATATGGATAATCAGCGCCAGCACCGCCTCCTCCGGCAGCGCTTAACACGCCATTAAAGACCATGGAGTTCGTATAGATTAAAATACCGCCGCCCGAGCCGCCGCCGGTTCTAGCTGCTTTTCCGCCTAAACCGTTGGCTTGAATACTCCCGCTTATGTTGACATTGTTAGCGATAATTTTTATCCGGCCGCCACCATTACCATCAAGATCAGGAGGAGCGGTTGTTTTATCATATACACCACCGCCACTTCCTAAGTACTCCACGCCGGTAGAAGTTCCGTAAGCAATGGAGCCGTAATTAGCTTCTGTTCCACCCATCCCGCCAATTGCTCCATAGCCGCCACCGCCTACATAGCTAGAGCTACCGGGACCACTAAACCAAGAAGGCGTACCCTGTATGGGGAATAGCTCAGCACTCTTGCGCCTATATCCTTTGCCGGAGATATCTATTTTTGAAGTAGCATCTATGTTTAAGTTGCCGCTTAACCTAAGCTCCAGACCTTCTACTTCTGTTTGGCCACCGGCTTGATACGAATGCGTTAAGCAAGCACCGTTTTGCAGAGTAACATTGGTAAAGCTCCAAATACGGTTTTGCACTCCTACTCTTCCCACATTCATAAAGAGATTAGTATCTAACTCCAATGGATTGCTTTGATTAAAAGGACCGCCCGGAATTATTTGACCGTTAAAAGTGCTGCCGCTTGCATTTGTACCATCAACAACAAGCGCCCCATCTATGCCGATTGAGCTCTCATTTAGAACCGGTAATTTAACATCGCCATCTTCTGTTACTACTAGGTCTTTGATAGTTGTAGCTTCATTGGTAGTTACAGCATTCTGGGTAAAGTCTGTTTTTGAAGTCCAGGTGACAACACTGCTTGCGCTATTGGCAATACTAAAAGCTGCCAGAAGAAGCAGGATTATAAGAGCCGCCACCGCCCAAATCTTTATTAAATTGCCCTTAACAAAATCTCTTTTCATCATATTCCCTAAAAGAAAGTGCTGCTCTTATGAATGTCGTCAATTTCGGGATGCAACTGCAATCCCATATCTACTACTGAGTGGCAACCAGCGATTTGGCCTCCCTGGCCGTCATCTTGATTGCCGCAACTCTTATTGCCATCAGCAATTGATTGGTCAATAACCTGTTTATTAAGCTTAGTTCCTTGATAATTATGGCAGGTAAAACAATCAAAGCCTTGGGTAGAATGATAATCGCTTAATATTACAGATATCCCTAAGCCATATCGTCCACTAAAGCTATTGTGGCAGTTAATACAGCCTTGGGGAATTGGAGCAAAAGTATGGTTAGCTCCCACGTTCTGATGGCCGGTTTCCATATTTAAATCGTCATGGCAAGCATTACATGCTTTATTACCATTGTTGATTGCCGTTTCGACTTTCTGCTTATCTAGCTTGTCACCATTGTAATCATGGCAAGTGAAACAATCATAACCCTTGGATAAGGTTTGGGTATGATAAGCATCAATACCAGTGCTTATTTGCCCGTGACAGCCTTGACAGAACTGAGGAAACTCTGAGTAACTATGGTCGATGCCAGCGTGGCCTTCGTCCCAAGTAAGGTTAGTCTTATGGCACTCGGTACATTTAGCCGTATCGGTATCATCTGCTAGCCCTACTCTTATTCCGCCTTTGACGTCATCGTTTTGCAGTTTAGTACCTTCGTATTTATGACATATTAAGCAAGGATTTTGCGGATATTTATTTTCATGAATAGAGGTTAGTTTGTCCTCTTTGTGGCAATTGTAACAACCAACCGAGTTATTACGAAAAGCCTCTGAGGTGTGGCGCTGGGTTAACGGCGGATCAGTATGGCCAGCCGACATATCAAAGGTAGTATGACAAGCTGAGCATAATTTATCGTTATTTTGAATAGCATTATCAATAACTGCTTTATTTAGCTTCGTGCCTTGATAATTATGGCAAGTAAAGCAATCATAGCTCTTGCCGAAATCTACAAACTTGTTGATATGCAAGTCGGTCAACTCATTGGTTTGATGACACTCGTTGCAAGTAATCGTCCATAAAGGATCAGCCAATACATGCTTTGATTGGTAATTAGTATGGCCTGTATCCATATCCAAATCATCATGGCAAGCCGAACATTCCTTATTACCGCTATCAATTGCGGCATCTATTCGGGCCTTGCTAAGCTTAGTCCCTGAATAATTATGGCAAGTAAAGCAATCATATCCTTTGTTTAATGTATTTAGATGAAACTTGTTGAGAACATTAATATCCGTATTTTGAGTGTGACACTGCTTGCAAAAATCTTCGACACCTGGAGAATATGTATGAGCATCATCAATATTTTGATGACCGTCAGTCATCGAGAGATCATCGTGGCAGGCATTGCAGGCCTTATTGCCGCTATCGATGGCTGTTTCTATTTTGTTCTTATCTAGCTTAGTGCCGTTATAATCGTGGCAAGTGAAACAATCGTAACCCTTGTCTAGCGTTTGGGTATGATAAACATCTATTTGCTCAGACATAGTTCCGTGGCAATTTGAGCAAAAAGTAGGCAGCTCAGAATACGTATGATCTACTCCGCTATGTCCTTCTTCCCAAGTGAGGTTTTCTTTATGACACTCGGTACATTTAGCAGTATCTGTTTGGTCGTCTAGGCCAGTAAATATGCCTGCTATAACATCTTCGGGATTTAATTTTTGTCCGGTAGCCCCAGAATCAGTACCTAATGAGCAAGACATCCCTGAAGGAAAATCATCGATAATATTACCATTAGCATCCACTTGATGAAAATCATCTACCGCTAATGTTCCGTTATTTTCAATTCCGCTAGGCAAAATATCAAAAGCTCTTAAATAAACGACCTCACCGGCATATGAAGATAAGCCTGATATTTCAAACATGTAGAAGTTTGTTGTATCTGCAGTTCCTTGAAAAAGACTGGCTACTACCGCTCCGTCAGAAACCCTTATTACTTGAACACCGCAATTAGCATAACCAGTACCGCCTTTAAGAAAACGAATTTTACTAACACCCTGTTTAAGAGTAAAATTACTTGATTTTATTTCTCCGCTGGTGCTATATCCGCCTATTGCTGCATAGTAAGTACCTTGCTTGTTAGAGCCTGGGTGAAAAAGACTATCGTTATTCGGGTTAGGCCCGCCATAATTAGTTCCACGCCATATATAGCCAAGAGTATCGGTAACAGTAGCATTATAGGTAGTAGAAGCAAAAACCCTGGTCCAATTGGGAATAACTTGGCAACAGTATTCACCATATCCGATAGCAATAGGGGAGCCACCAAAACCGTTCTCAAAATCATGATTGGGGATAGTATAAAACTTATCAGAAGAGCTTGAACTTGTAGCACTGGAGTTACCATAATACATGTAAACACTATTATTGCTGCCTGTCATAAACCAGACAGTAGCGCTTACTGAATCCTCCTTCTTCTCGATAAAATAGGGAAGCTCTACTTTAGCGGTGTCATCGTAAAAGCGGATATCGCTAAAATCACTTTTCATATCAGGTAAGAAATTAAGTTCGATCTTAGCCTGAACATTAGCCATAAAGTTATCAATATTGATAGGTTTTCTTTTGGTCCACTTGCCACCGCCGGAGTTGGAACCTGAGAAATCAAAAGAACCGTAATCATGGCATATTAGACAGGGCTTATCCGGATACTTGTTTTGATGAATAGAGGTTAAGCTGTTGTTTCTTTTGTGACAGTTATAACAACCAACCGGATTGTCTCTAAAAGCCTCTGATATGTGTTTATCTCCTATATCACTGTGCCCATTTTTATCAATCGGCTCATGCCAGGAACGGTCAAGATAGTGACAATCTGAACAATTAGGTTGTAGCTTAAGAGTCGACCCTTTGCTATGACATTTTTCATTGGTGCATTGCAATTTTCTTTGAGACTGGAAAGCAGCATTCTCATCCAAATAATCCCTAGCAATTGTATCGTTATACCTCGAAGAGCTATGAACTGCATGATTAACATTTTTGTGACAAGCATCACAGGAGACAGCGGTGTTATGACAACCCTCATTGACTCTAGTTAAATCACTGCCACAACCCTTGCTATCTTTTCCGGTATGAATGCTATGAATGTTAGATACTAAATTTTTATCATTAAAAGCAGCATCTGACCTGCTTCTGAAATACCCAAAAGGGGTTTTGAAGTTGGAAGTTGAATAACCCTCATCGCTAGCAGGATTATGGCGACCATATAAATGGCAACTAATACAAGCAGCCGTACTTATACCATTATTTTCAAGCTGCTTATCAAACTCATCGTTAGGATATTTTGCTTTGTGGCAATCACCACAAGCTCTGTTCTGTATATCCTCATATTCAATGCCGAATCTGTTAAGAACAGGGCTTCCATCTCCTTTGCTTTCTAACTTGAATCTGACTTCAATAAAACGACTGTCGTTACTAAGACTAAAGTTAACCTTGGCATTATTTAGGCTTTTAGTGCTAACTTGATTGTAAATATCTGCATACACTTCTTGCAATAAAGGGGTTTTGTTAGCATCATCAGTGGTCAGTGTAGCTTTATACTGAATATATCTTTTACCATTTAGAGCTAAAAGACTGCCCCCGTTGATAACATCAATCCAACTACCGTCAGAGATATCAGGGCTGTTACCCGCTCTAACCTGCATAGTAATTGAAGTTCCGCTTTGGGTATTGGCCTTCCAGTTTAAATTGCCGTAAGATGCATTATTTCCAACATCTTTAACTGATGACAAATAAGTTCCTGATAAAACATAAGATGGCAAACTATAACTAATTGTTAGTTTTGGCTGATAAGCGCCACTATTGTCTTTGGAAATAAAGTGCATCTTGCAAGGAGTAGAATTATTCTCTTGTAGAAATTTAATTAGAAAATTAGCCTCTCCGGATAAATTATCCAAGTCATATTGAACTTGATTTTTGACATCCCAATCTATCCAACCATAAGCACTAGGTACACCAATTGCTGCAGCGTATTCGCTAACATAGGCATTAGAGCCTAATATGCTAGTAGCAGGTGCACTCTCACTCCAGGAAGCAATACAGCGATGAGCCATTAGTGTCTTATCATTTGAATAACTAAAATTATCCCACGGCCAAATACGATAGTAATACAAAGATAAAATAGCAGAATTAATACTAGCTTGCTGAGGGATATCTTCAGAAAAATCAAAACGTAGAGCCGACCTATAAGTATCATTGCTTAAATCACCTACAATTAACGTATTGTCTGATCCTCTATTAACTGCTGGCCAACCGCCTGAATATTGATTAATCCAATTATCTGCAATAGCTTGTTTTGTAATAGTGTTAGCAGTTGAAGATAAACCCAACTTAACATCCCCGCCCTGAGTTACTTGGGTATTATCAGTTTGCCCTTCATTAAAATCAGGCTGGCTGGTTTGAACCCAGTTTTCATAAATTGGAGCAGTTCCACTGTTTTGGGCTTGATTACTAGCATCAAACCACGTATTGCCAGTATTATCAGGGCCTACATATTCCTCGTAGTTAAGAAGCTCTTTATTTTTGGCTGCTCTTACTTGCCATTTAATTGTTTGATCATCGGTTAGATTGCTAGCATCGATAATGAAACGTTTGAAACTATTTGCTTTACCGGCTCCGCTATCAAATATGAGACCTCTTTTTTCAAAAGGACGAGCAGCCCACGTTCCTAAATCTCCCCGACTTATGTACCTGTTACCAGTTGAAGGGGATTTAACAAAATAAGCATATGGCCCAATTGTTCCGGTAGGTGAGACAGAGTAGCCTTCAGTGCCTGCGTTTACCAGGCCATTATTAAATTTATTGTAATAAACCGCTATGCGACCGGCTGCACCTCCGCCGCCGCCGTCCCAACCGGTTCCGCCGCCGCCAGCTGAAGAGCCGCCTGAACTGCCTTGATTTCCCCAACCCGCGCCAGCTCCGCCGTTTCCACCTACACCTGGAGCGCCTCCATTTCCGCCATAAGGCCCTCCGCCTTTACCGCCAGAGCCGTCTTTGCCATCCTGGCCAGCCCCGTAAGCATTCGGATAACTAGAGCCAGCTCCGCCGCCGCCAGCAGCACTGATAATTCCGTTAAATTGGACATCATTAGAATAAATTAATATACCGCCGCCTGAGCCGCCGCCTGTTTTATCGCCGCAATTTCCACCCTCACCGTTTGCTTGAATGCTTCCGTTTATTTCTACATTAGAAGCGACGATTTTTACTCTACCGCCACCTCTTCCCGTTTTGTTATCAGACCCACTAGATAGTCTATAACCTCCCGATGAACCTAAATATTCAACACCAGCTGGACTGCCATAGCATAATGACTCAAAGTAACTACCCACACCTGTTGCACCACCAGTAGCACCGTAGCCTCCACCTCTTACATACTTAGAGCTACCCGGACCGCCAAAGTTAGTAGTCGTACCGGGTATCGCTAAACTGCCTCTTATAAAACCCTTTCCCGTTACGTCAATTTTAGAACTATTATCAATTGCTACAGTACTACTTGCCCTAATTTCAACACCTTCTACCTCAGTTTGACCGCCGGCTTGTCCGCTGTGAGTTAAGACAGCTCCGTTTTGCAAAGTGACATTGCTAAAATTCCATACCCTTGTTTGCACTCCGCTTCTGCCGGCATTAAGGGTTTGATTGGTATCAAGTACAAGAGGGTTGTCTGAATTAAAAGGTCCCCCGGCAATTACACTTCCTTTCCAGGTACATAAAGAAGCATTAGTTCCATCGACAATCAGCTCTCCATCACTACCATTAGATTGTTGGTTTAATGCCGAAAGAGATACTCCGTTACTTGTCACCTCTAAATCTTTTATAGTGGTTACCTCGGAGGTAGTAGAAGCATTGTTGATAAAGTCTTCTTGGCTATCCCACAATACTTGCTGAGCAGAACCAGCAGAGGGAGTAGTGCCTCTAAACTGGGAGGAAAAGAAAAGTCCGCTAAGGACAGTGATAAGCAAAACTACTGCTATCTCAATACGCAGATATTTAGGTTGCAAACTAAGTTTAATAATCTTTGCCAAACCATAACTCCCAGTAAGCGCCTACTTTAATATTATCGACACCAGCCTATAAAACCTTAAACTAGCTGCGATTTTTATGCATCTAGCCAACCTTTAAATTTTACCACAAATAAGCCATTATTTATAAGTAATAATTGCTAGTATATTTGCTTTTCAAAAGCCATTAAACCGCAGGCAAATATGGCTATTAAGTACTACTAATATTATAGCACAGAAACGCTGTTTTCTAAAGACACTGAGTGCTCGGTTAGCTACTTTTTGTAATCTACTGGTTAATGTAGTTTATTTATCTTGCTTTTTATTCGTTGAATAGCATTATCTACTGCTTTTACCTGGCAGTTAAGACGTTTGCTAATGTCTTTATAGCTTAAGCCAAATAAGTAGAGAAATACTACTTTTCTCTCAAACAAAGAAAGCTTTCCCGAAGTAAAGAACTGATTAATATAATCTTCATGAAGCACTTTTTGTAGAGGATTATGGGCAATTTCTGAGGTAGCAACCAATTTCGCCTGATGATTATTCGAAAGGCTTGCTGTTAAAAGCTGGTGTTTTAAGCTGCTGGCTTTACGAATGGCAGAAAAAATCTGACGCTTAACACACAAACTAGCAAAAACAGAAAAGGGAAGGCTTTGGTCGAAGGAATAATTTTTAATAGCTTGATAGAAACCAATTAATCCCTCTTGGAAAACGTCTTCATCATCAGAGCCCTGAATATAGAACTGACTAGTCATTAATTTGATAGACTCTTTGTACTTGTTAAATAAAATACCAAATGCTATGTCGCAACCGTCTTTGGCTGATATAAGCAATAGATTATCTCTTGGCAACTCAGAGTTATTAGGCATGTTACCTGCAAAATACAGGCTGCCTAGAATGGTTACAAGCCAAGAAATTAGTGATTTTTTTGACTAATAATTAGGGTCTAAATCAGTAAGTAGGTTGTCGTTAGTAGTAAGTAGTGTTGATTAATAACCTAATAAGCTGAAAATTACTTCAGAGAAGCCGATGTTCATCTCAGCTTCGGTTACAAAGACGTTGTCATATTTAAGAATTTCTTCTTTTATTCCTTTAGTGAACTTGCTGATAGCATTTTTCACTAAGAATAAAGCCCCCACTTCCCGCGCTAGGGGTAAATCAGATAAAGCGTCTCCAATTGCAATGGTCTGTGTTTTTAAGAACCCTCTTTTTTGGATGTCGAAGGCTAGACCTTCTTCCTTGCCACAACCCTCTGGTAAAAGATGATAGGCATGAACCTCTGCAATATCGTCGTTAAGAGTTCCCCGTCTGCCGATTACTCCATTGTCGATAATCTGCAACTCAAAAAAACCCTTACTATCTAGTAGGGCGTTAGCTTCAGCAAGGTCGATATAGCCTCTAAAGACATGGGTGCACTTACGACCTTCTGACCAGGGTGTATGATACTCAAGATAGCCCTTATAATGCTTAAACAAGGAATCTATGGCCCCGGTATTGGTTATTGCTTGATGTAGAGTTTGGCCGTTAACTATCTTTAGATTGCCTGATAAGTTGTTGCTTTCCTTGCCTAAGTCATATTCAACTTGGCAGCCTAGTTCGGCTATGTAATTTCTTAATCCTAAAATACGAGCGTCTCCAAAAAGCTGGCGAGCCGAGCGGCCGGATACCATAACTACGTCTATATTATTTGTCCTGGCTTTAATTAATGCTTTGGCCGGATACAGACTTAAGTTCCTAGAGGAAGTTAAAAAGAGACTGCCGTCAGGACCAAGCATCGTGCCGTCGACATCTGTATAGATGACCTTTAAGTCAGTTACTAACTTTTTTATATTCTTTAGATTATCTGCAATACTTAGATGATCAACGTTTGGCATACTCAGGAACCTCTATCATTGGCGCTCTTTTTACTACTTCAATTTTATGTTTATCTACCCTGCATTTCCCATCATTGCAGCTGGGAATATTTAATATGTCATTGATGTCTTGGTTTAGGGTTATTCTGCCGTCCTCTTGCAGCATCTCAAAAACTGCTTCTAAAATAGCAAAAGACATCCGCCCTAAAGCCATCGTAGATTGATTAGCATGAATACGTTCAGCCATATCAACTTGGCCTATTGAGCCAGCTCCGAACTTCCTTAATATCTCTACCAGCATTCCAGTCTCAACTGCATATCCGGTATAGAAAGGGATTTGCTCTAAAACATCGCGGTAGCCGCCGTACTCTCCTGACAATGGCTGTATAATACCAGCTAGCTCGGGATAAAACAGATTAAGAATAGGCCGGGCAACAAGCTCAGTAACCCGTCCTCCGCCGGTTTCTTCTAAGCGCCCGGCAATATGAATGGGACGCCTATAGAAAGCTTTAACATACTTTACTTCTTCTTTTAGAAGCGCACCTACCAACCCGTAGATAAAATGGCTGTTGAAATTTTCGATGTCAGAATCAACCCAGATAACGATATCACCATCTAAAACCGCCAAGCTTTTCCATAAAGCCTCGCCTTTGCCTTTTTGAATCCCTACCGAAGGCAAAATCTCATCTTCAAAAAATACAGCTACCTCATGATTTTTAGCAATTCGTACCGTTTGGTCATCGGAGTGGCCGTCAATAATAGCTAATTGGTCAACCAGGGGATAGTCTTCCATTAATTCTTTTTTAATAATACCTAATATTGGACCAAGAGTAATATCAACATTTTTGGTTGGCAAGCCCACGCTTATCTTTAAACCGCGCTCATTTTTAAGCCGGACAAGCTCCTCAATATCACCATAACTTTGGTGATGATAAGTTCTTTTTTTTAACCAATTATCTATCAAAGATTGCTCCTTGGTTGAAGTTCCTCGTTAATCGTTCATTGTTCATAGAGATTAATGATGGTTTTTTTTTAATAAAATTGATACCATGAACCGTGAACTATGAACCAAGAACGCTTTTAATGATTATACACTAACAAACCTTAGGAGTAGTTGTTGTCAGAGATAAGAAAGGACCCTTTAAGCAATGACTGGGTTATAATCGCTTCCGAACGAGGTGGACGGCCCACTGACCTAAAAACCGAAACCACTAAAGAAGAGAAAGGAAAGTTTTGTCCTTTTTGCGACAGCTCCGAGGTTTCTGAGCCGGTAAAACCGCACTCCATTTGCGCCGCCACTTTTGCTCCTGATGGAAAGTGGATGACCCGGATATTGCCAAATAAATATCCTGCCCTGATGCCAGAACCAATACTAGCTCAAAGAGAGATGGACGACCTTTATCATTGCTTAACCGGTGTTGGAGGTCATGAGATATTGGTAGACAGCCCCAAGCATGATGAAACTTTAGCTACTATGAGCAAAGAACAAATAGAAGCCATTATTACTAATTACCAGTGCCGTTATTCGTACTGGCGCAAAGACCCCAGAATCACTTATCTATCGGTATTTAAAAACCACGGCAAAGTTGCCGGAGCGTCGCTACACCACCCGCATTCGCAGCTGGTGGCTACACCATTAATTCCGCCACGGCTGACCACCGAACTTAATGAGAGTAAAGAATACTTTAAACTGAATAATGAATGTTTGATGTGTAAAATACTTAAAACAGAATTAGAAAACAAACACCGGTTAATATTCGAAAACAATAGCGTCGCTGCTTTTTGCAGTTTTGCCCCCCGCTTTCCCTTTGAAAGTTTAATTGTTCCTAAAAGACACTCTGCTTCGCTAGAAGAAATTACTAAAGAAGAGATATCTGATTTAGCAGAAGCAATGTCTGTGATATTTAAAAAGCTAGACAAACTACTAAACGATCCACCGTTTAATTATCTAATTCACGTAGCACCTTTGCGCACTCCGGGACTGCTTTATTATCACTGGCATATCGAAGTAATTTTAAGGCTATCTCAACCTGCCGGCTTTGAATGGGGCTCTGGCGTCTATATCAATAGCGTCCCTCCTGAGGATGCCGCTTTAGAGCTAAATAAAGTTAAAATAAGATGAGTAAAGTATTTTTTGCTAACAATCGCGCCAAGAATAATATGGGCTTGCTCGATAAATTAGATAAGTTAATCGAGCAACTTAATTTATCCTCTAAGATTGAAGAAGGCGATTTAGTTGCCATTAAAACTCACTTCGGCGAAAGGGGCAACACTGCTTTTGTACCAGCTCCTTTTTTGGGGCGAATTGTAAAAGCGGTTAAGGATGCAGGCGGCTTGCCTTTTCTAACTGATGCTAACACTTTATATAAAGGCTCGCGTTCAAACGCCATTGATCATATCAACACTGCTGTTGAAAACGGCTTTTCATATGCTACCACCCGCGCCCCGGTTATCATAGCCGATGGTCTTGATGGCAAAGATTATCGCAGTGTCCCTATTGAGGCAAAACATTACAAGGAAGTAAAAATCGGCTCGGCGGCAGTTAGGGCAGATGCCATGATAGTAGTTACCCATTTTAAAGGCCATGAGATGACCGGTTTTGGCGGAGCCATTAAAAATGTCGGTATGGGGCTTGGAAGTAGAAGCGCAAAACAGATGATGCACAGCTCAGCATTGCCAACAGTTAACTTAAATAAATGCACCGCTTGCCAAAAATGCATCCCTTGGTGTCCCACAGATGCAATTACTATGGTAAAAAATAAGGCAGTAATCGATAGAGAAAAATGCTATGGCTGTGGTGAATGTGTAGTTACTTGCCGCTTTGGAGCCATCGATATCCAATGGAAAACAAGCTCTGATGAAATGCAAGAACGAATTGTCGAGCACACCCTGGGGGCCTTAAAAAATAAAGACAATAAAACAATTTTCTTAAATTTCTTGCTAAACATCACTCCCGATTGCGATTGTTGGTCTTGGAGTGATGCCCCGATTGTAGAGGACATCGGCATACTGGCCTCTGATGATATCGTTGCCATTGACAAAGCAAGCCTGGATTTAGTCAACAAGGCCATCGGCATCAAGACAAACCGACTAGATGACCCAGATGCTCTAGACAAATTCAAGCATATTTTCCCTGATATCGACCATAGCGCCCAACTAACCTATGGTGAAAAACTTGGTCTGGGAACAAAGGATTACAGGTTAATAAAAATAGGTTAGTTTCCAGAAATTGACATTTCTTATCCTCATTAGATATATTTAAAGAGTTAATACTAACTTCTAAAAAAAGGGGATAAATGGCCTACAAGATAACTACTGATTGTACTGGTTGTGGTATTTGCGAAGAACAATGTCCGCATGGAGCAATATCTGAGAGCTCCGAACTATTTGATATCGATAGCGAAATCTGTAATAACTGTGGCGACTGCCAGGAAATCTGTCCCCAAGAAGCCATTGTTAGTCGATAATCCTAAAATCCTGAACTGAATGTTTTTTCCTAGAGCTTACCGCTTAAGGCTTAGTCGCTTTCTCTAGCATCATCTTGGTAACCTTGGCCTCTGCGCCAACTTCAATAGGATATTTTCCACAAAGACAAGCGGCACAGAAAGCCGACCTTTTGTTTCGGGTGGCCTTAATCAGTGAGTCCAAACTAAGATAGGCCAGACTGTCAGCCTTTAGATGCTTACAAATCTCTTTAACAGAATGATTAGCTGCAATTAGCTGTGAGGAATCAGCCGTATCTATGCCGTAATAACAAGAATGAGCATATGGGGGAGAACTGATTCTAACGTGCACTTCTTTAGCTCCGGCTTCTTTTAAAAGCTCCACAATCTTGCGGGTAGTATTCCCCCGCACAATAGAGTCATCCACTACTACTACCCTTTTATCCTTGATAGCTGGCAACAATGGGTTGAGTTTCATTCTGATACCTACTTGCCTGATGGTATTGGTGGGCTGAATGAAAGTGCGTCCGATATAGCGATTCTTTATGAGGCCTTCACCGAAAGGTATGCCGGAAGCTTTGGCATAACCAACCGCAGCCGGCACACCGGAGTCGGGAACCCCAATTACAATATCGGCTTTAGCTGGAGCTTCCTCAGCCAATAACTGTCCCATATGCTGCCTTGAGCCATATAAATTACTTCCTAAAAGAGTGGAGTCAGGCCTGGCAAAATAAATGAACTCAAAAATACACAAGGCTGGTTTAGCCGGAAGTACTTGGCGTTTTTTTATGCCATTTTTGCTAATAACTACCATTTGACCAGGTTGAACATCGTCAACATATTCGGCCCCTAAGATATCTAAACCGCAAGTCTCTGAAGAAATAACATAACCATTGTCTTTTAACTTGCCATAACAAAGTGGCCTGATTCCGTAAGGATCCCTGAAAGCAATAAGCTTATTCTCGGTCATCAAAGCAACCGAGTAAGCTCCTTCCAAAAGACCCATAGTGCTAATAATAGCGTCTTCAATGTGGCCATCGCCTACAAAACTAGCCACTAAATCGGCAATAACTTCGGTATCTGAGCTTGAACGAAACTGACTGCCGGACTTCTTAAGCATATTTCTAAGCTGTTTAGAGTTAACCAGATTTCCGTTGTGAGCCAGTGCCAAACTGCCATCAGGATAAGTCTTATGAACAGGCTGTGCATTTTCCCAGTGGGTAGAGCCGGTAGTAGAGTAGCGTACATGGCCTACTGCCATGTGACCTTCTAGAGCGGCCAGACTTTTTTCATCAAATACCTGGGGAACAAGCCCCATATCTTTTACTACAAAAATAGAAAGACCGTCAGATACCGCAATACCAGCACTTTCCTGGCCGCGATGCTGCAGGGCGTGCAGGCCAAAATAAGTCATTTTGGCTACATCTTCGCCTTGGGCATAGACGCCATAAACGCCACATTCTTCTTTTGGCTTGTCATTGTGAGAGGCGTGAGGCGTGAGGCGAGTTTTCATTAAGACTTCCCACCCACAATCTGTTTTTCAAGGGACTTTTCGTAAACATCTCTCAATTTACCTAATGGCAGGTTAATTGTGTTGTTTATTGATAGAGATTGTCCGGTTGCTTGCCCAATATTTTGGCAGGTAATTTTATTATTCTCACACAGAGCTTGGATTTTTTGAGCATTATCAGCTTTACAACTTATTATTACCCTGGAGTTGCTTTCAGAAAATAGTGCTTGAGCAAAGCTTAGATTATTGTATTCTAAAGATATCCAAGCTCCTACTCCTCCGGCAATACAACATTTAGCTAAAGCTATAGCCAGTCCACCGTCACTTGAATCATGAGCACTACTTACTAACCCTTGTTTGATAGCAGCAAGAACAGCTTCCTGAAGAGATTTTTCTTTTTCTAAATCTACTGCCGGAGGTTTACCTGATATCTTATTATGAATAACCTTTAAATACTGGCTGCCTCCAAGCTCAGCCTTAGTTTCACCAAGCAAAATAATAGCATCGCCCTCTTTAAAAGCAATGGAGGTAATGTGCTTGATATCCTCAATTATTCCTACCATACCAATGGTCGGAGTGGGATAGATGGCTTCCCCAAAAGATTCGTTGTAAAAACTGACATTGCCGCTGACCACTGGAGTATCTAAGGCTTTGCAGGCCTCAATCATGCCCTCAATGCTTTGGCTGAACTGCCAGAAGATATGAGGTTTTTCGGGGTTGCCGAAATTTAAGCAATCGGTAACAGCCAAAGGCTTGCCGCCACAGCACACAATGTTACGTGCCGCCTCAGCTACCGCTTCTTTAGTTCCTTCATAAGGATCGAGATAGCAGTGGCGGCCGTTGCAGTCAGTTGTAATAGCGATGGCTTTGTTTGTTCCCTTTATTCCCACAACCGCCGCATCGCTACCGGGCAATAATAAAGTGTTGGTTTGAACCATATGGTCGTATTGACTATAAACCCACTTCTTGCTAGCCACATCGGGACTACCTAGAATAGAAAGCAAAGCTTCATTTAAATCATCTGGCTCTTTTAGAGATAGTGGATCAAAACTTTGTACCTCTTTTATATATGGAGGCTCTTTAGCTTCAGGACAATAGATAGGAATGTCATCAGTTAGAGATTTTGAGGGCAATTGGGCTTCTAGGCGTCCTTTATGCCTGATAGTAACCATGCCGTCATCCGTTACCTTGCCAACTACTGAGGCCGGCACCTCCCATTTATCACACACTTCCATGAACTGCTCTAGCTTTTCTGGTGTAACTACGGCCATCATGCGCTCTTGAGACTCGCTCATCATCATCTCGTAAGCAGCCATATTAGGCTCACGCTGAGGCACCTTGTCTAAATCCAACTCCATGCCCGCCTCACCTTTAGAGGACATCTCGCAAGATGAGCAAGTAATGCCAGCAGCCCCGAAATCTTGCAAAGCTACCAATAAATCTTTACCCTTTAGCTCTAATACAGCTTCGATTAAAAGTTTTTCCATAAAGGGATTACCGACTTGCACTGATGGTCTTTTATTAGCTGAAGTTTCGTCAAACTCTTCTGAAGCCAAAACCGAGCAGCCGCCGATGCCATCGCGGCCAGTTTTTGAACCCATTAAGATCACTAAGTTGCCAGGGCCAGCCGCCCCACTCATGATAATTTTTTCGCCTTCCAACAATCCAACACACATCGCATTTACCAGGCAGTTTTCAGCGTAAGCATCCTCAAAATAAATCTCGCCGCCCACAGTAGGTACACCGATGCAATTTCCATACTGGGCAATACCATCAACTACTCCGTCTATGAGATACCTCTGGCGAGGATTAGATAAGTTACCAAAACGAAGCGAATTCATCGAAGCAATGGGACGGGCTCCCATGGTAAAAATGTCTCTAACAATACCGCCAACACCGGTAGCAGCCCCTTGAAAAGGCTCCACCGCTGAAGGATGATTGTGGGATTCCATTTTTAAAGCAATGGCTTTGTCCTCTCCGATGTTTATAATGCCGGCGTTTTCTCCCGGACCTTGCAGCACATAAGGAGAACTTTTAGGTAGCTTGCTTAAGAGCTTCCTAGAATGTTTATAAGCGCAGTGCTCCGACCACATCACCGAATACATGGCGATCTCGGTTTTAGTCGGCTGCCTGCCTAGTATCTTAACTATGCGGCTGTATTCGTCTTCTTTTAGACCTAGTTCAAGAGCGATGGAGAGAAGATCACTCATCCCTCTTCCCTCTTCCCTGCAGCGAAGCTGCAATGATTGACTCAAATACCATCCGGCCATCACTACTTCCCAACATGTCACTCATCGCCCTCTCCGGATGGGGCATCATTCCTAAGACATTGCCTTCTTTGTTACATATACCAGCAATATTTTCCAGCGCTCCGTTAGGACAATATTTTTCTGAAGTGTTGCCAGTTTCTGAACAATAGCGAAAAATAATCTGGTTATTTTCTTTTAGTACTTTAAGGGTAGCCTCATCGGCAAAGTAGCTACCTTCATTGTGAGCAATGGGAATACTTACCACTTGGCCATGCGTAAATTTATTGGTAAAGGAGGTTTGGTTATTCTCCGTTTTTAAATTAACATGGCGGCAGATAAACTTAAGGCTGTCATTTCTCTTCATAGCCCCCGGTAGCAAGCCTGCTTCTAATAATATTTGAAAGCCATTGCATATACCGATAATTAATCCACCAGTTTGTGCATACTGTTTTACCTTTTTCATAACCGGAGAAAACCGAGCAATAGCCCCACTTCTTAAGAAATCACCATATGAGAAACCGCCGGGAAGAATTAAGCAATCATAGCCATTAAAATCAGTTTGATGATGCCAAATGTAGTCTACTTCTTGGCCAAGCTCAGATACTGCCCAGTGACAATCGGTATCGCAGTTAGAGCCGGGGAAAACGAGAACGCCAAATTTCATCGGCTATCCCTCAATTTCTATCTGGTAGTCTTCAATGATGGGGTTAGCTAGCAATTTGTGGGACATTTCTTCGAGTTCTTTTTTGGTATTATCGCCTTCTATATCTAAAGTGATGTACTTGCCAATACGCAGATTACTGACATTGTTATAGCCTAAGTTCTTCAAGGCGTTCTCTACTGTTTGGCCCTGCGGATCCAATATTCCTTCTTTTAGTGTTACAAAAACTTTAGCTTTGGCCACTATTACTCCTTACAACACTTCTTTACTTCTTTAACTCCAGCGTTGACCCAAAAAATCAAACCAATGTTTAGTATTAAACTGCCAATAAGGGCTTCTTTGATGTTCTCAGTTACAAAATATCCCATAACCAAACCAACTAATCCAACTGCTGCCACTACTGCCCACATTATTCTTTCAGTCGACCATTTCATAATTACTCCTCAGCCTTCAGTCCCAGTTCTTTTAGGGGTTCCTTTTCCATTGACCCTTGACCTTTGCTCTCTACCCGCTTCAGTACCTCTTGATAAGCTTCCTCTACCTTACCTAAATCCCGGCGAAAACGATCTTTGTCTAATTTCTCCAGTGTTTCTTTATCCCATAGACGGCAAGTATCGGGGGAAACTTCATCAGCTAACATTAGCGCTCCGTTATGAGTACCAAATTCCAATTTGAAATCAACCAGCAACAAACCAGAGCTGTCAAAGAACTTCTTTAGGATATCATTAACCTTTAAACCCATGGCTCTCATCTGAGCTAGTTGCTCTTTACTAGCAATACCCAGCTCAGCGATGTGATCGTCATTAATCAAAGGATCGCCCAGCTCATCATTTTTATAGTAAAACTCAACAATGGGCTCTTTTAGGTGCCGTCCTTCCGGATATCCTAGACGTTTAGCCAAACTACCAGCAGCGATATTTCTAACCACTACTTCTACTAATATAATGTCTAGCCGATAGGTAAGCATCTCGTTATCTGATAGAAGTTCTTTGAAATGAGTAGTAACGCCAGCATCTTCTAGAAGTTTAAAAACAGCGGCTGAAATTTTAGCGTTTACGGTTCCTTTGCCCTCGATAGTGCCTTTTTTTTGGCCGTCAAAAGCAGTAGCGTCGTTTTTAAACTCGTGTATGACTAAGTCAGGGGAAGGGGTAGAATAAACTTTCTTAGCTTTGCCTTCATATATCAGGGTTTCTTTTTTCAATTAGCTTGTCTTAACCTCTTAAAAATAATGTTTCTTGGAAACGATAACCTTAATCGGACTGTTTTAACCGATTAAAGATTATCTCACTTCTTTTTAGATAATACGAAATATCAAAGATTTTTTCCAACTCTTCTTTAGAAAATGTTTCCATAACTTTTGAGTTATTTTCTAAAGCCTGCTTAAAATCATAATCGCTGGACCGGGCTTCCATCGCACAGCTTTGAACTATGCGATATGAATCTTCGCGACTAATGCCTTTTTCCACCATCGCTAGCAGCATTTTTTGAGAAAAAAACAGCCCCTTAGCTTTATCGATATTAGCCTTCATGTTTTCGGGATGCACCACTAAGTCTGCCATTATCGCCATGAACTTATGGAGCATGTAGTCTAGTAAAATAGTGGAATCCGGCAAAATAACCCGCTCTGTTGAAGAATGAGAAATGTCCCGCTCGTGCCATAAAGCAATATCTTCAAGAGCTGCTAGGGAATTAGTTCTAATTACTCTAGACAGTCCAGTTATCCGCTCGCAAATAATGGGGTTTCTTTTATGTGGCATAGCAGAAGAGCCTTTTTGTTTTTCCTTAAAGGGTTCTTCGGCTTCGTTAACTTCTGTTCTCTGTAAGTGTCTTATCTCGGTAGCAAATTTTTCCAGTGAGCCGGCAGTAATAGCAAGAGCGCTCATATACTGAGCATGACGGTCGCGTTGTAATATTTGGCTGGATGCCTCAGCTGGTTTTAGCCCTAAGTTCTTGCAGACATGCTCTTCGACAGAAGGATGGATATTGGCATAAGTGCCGGTAGCCCCCGATATTTTGCCGTAGCTGATAACCTCTTTAGCCTCCTCCAGCCTAGCTAGATTACGCTGCATTTCAAAAAACCAAATGGCAATTTTTTGGCCAAAAGGCATCGGCTCGGCGTGTACCCCATGGGTACGCCCCATAACCGGCTGGTCCTGATACTCCACAGCTTTTTTCTTAAGTATCTCAAGCAGCTGTTTTACGTCTTCAATTATAAGTTCGATGGCCTCTTTCATTAATACCGATAAACCGGTATCAACAACGTCAGAGGAAGTGAGTCCGTAGTGGATATATCTGGAAGATGGGCCAACCTTTTCCGCCACTGAAGTTAAAAAAGCAATTACATCGTGACGGACTTCTTTTTCTATCTCTTCGGCCCGGTCTACATCAAAATCAGCTTTTTCTTTTATTTGAGCTAAGGCTTCGGGGGGGACATTGCCTAACTTAGCCTGGGCTTCGGCTGCCAATATCTCTATTTGCAACCATTTCTCATATTTATTCTTTAGTTCCCAAATGGCCTTCATGGCAGGCCGGCTATATCTGTTTATCATATATATTAGCCGTCTATAAACGGCCGGTCTTCTTCTGCTTTGGTAGCCACTGTTTTGGGCTTACTAAGTTGCTGTCTAAAATTATCAAGCTTCTCTTTGGTAGAATCATCGCTTAAAGATAATATCTGAGCCGCTAACAAAGCGGCGTTTCTGGCTCCGTTGATAGCTACGGTGGCCACTGGGACTCCGGGAGGCATTTGAACGGTAGATAACAAGGCGTCTATGCCGCCTAAACCGCCTGAAGAAATGGGCACTCCGATTACTGGCAGAGTAGTATTTGCTGCCACTGCTCCAGCTAGGTGAGCAGCCATTCCGGCAGCAGCAATAATTATTTTAATACCGCTATCTTTAGCACCTTTAGCAAAATCAGCTACGGCATCGGGGTTGCGGTGAGCAGACATTACTTTTTCGACATAGCTAATACCAAGTTCCTTAAGAGTGGCTCCCGCTTGATTCATAACCGCATTATCAGAGCTAGAACCCATTAAAATAGCAACTTTAGCACTCATGGTTCTCCTTTGGATACATCTTAACTATATCATAACTAGCCTAAAAAGTTGGCGTATATCTTTTTGAAAAGCATTCGCAAGTCTAGACTTTTATTTGCTGTTGAACAGCTCTCTGACCGATGTCTTGGCGGTAGTACATCCCATCAAAATTAATAAGCTTAATAGCTTGATAAGCTTTTTCTCTGGCTTTAGTAAAATCATCTGCTAATGCTGTTACATTTAACACGCGGCCGCCAGCGGTTAATACTTTACCCGCCTCTAACTTTGTGCCGGCGTGAAATACTAAAACATTCTCTTGCTTTGAAGCCTCGGAGGTACCGCTAATCTCAATCCCTGTCTTGTAATCTCCAGGATAGCCGCCAGAAGCCAGCACTACGCTAATGCAGACTTCTTTTTTCCAACCAATACTAGCAGCACCTAATTCCCGGTTAGCAGTAGCCAGCATTAACTCAACAATATCGGTATTTAGACGGGGAAGAACCACTTGGGTTTCCGGATCACCAAAACGGGCATTAAACTCTAAAACCTTGGGACCATTTTCGGTTAGCATTATGCCGAAATAAAGTACGCCTTGGTAGTCGATTTCTTCGCCTTGCAAGCCCCAAATAGTAGGCTCTACCACTGTTTCAATTATCTCCTGATATACACTATCAGCTAACAGAGGAACCGGGCTATAACACCCCATTCCCCCGGTATTAGGGCCTTTGTCGCCATCGTAGATGGCTTTATGATCCTGAGCCGGGGTCATCGGCAAATAATTTTTACCATCTACAAAACATAAAAGAGATACTTCCGGTCCTGACAAAAATTCCTCTATTAATACTTTATTGCCAGCAGGGCCAAACTTTTGGTCTAAAAAACAATCACTTAGAATTTCTTCAGCTTCAGTTATAGTATTAACAATTACAACTCCCTTGCCGGCAGCCAGTCCATCAGCTTTAATAACTAGGGGGAAAGCCTGCTCTTTAACATAATGTAGAGCTTGTTCATAGCTTTCAAAAGTATCCGCCGCCCCTGTGGGCACTCCGTATTTAAACATGATCCCTTTGGCAAAACTTTTGCTGCCTTCCATTTGAGCCGCCAGTTTATTGGGACCAAAAACTTTTACTCCCTTTTCTTGCAAGGCATCGGATAAACCTAAAACCAGGGGGGCCTCGGGGCCGATTACGGCTAGATCAATTCGATTATTCTTGGCAAAACTAACGATGTTATTAATCTCTTCGCTGCCGATGGCCATATTCTTAGCCAATTCGGCTGTTCCCCCGTTGCCAGGCAAGCAAAATAACTCATCACATAGGGAAGATTTTTTTATCGACCAGGCCAGAGCATGCTCCCGGCCACCGCTGCCAACAATCATTATTTTCATTGAGACTCCTTTAAAAAACTATAAACTAAAAACTCAAAAATCAAAGCCACAACTAAAAATTAAAAATAAAAATCATTCGAACGGTTTAACTTTTTAGTTGCTACTCTTAAGAATAGCTTCTATTAATACATTTCCCTGCTTGTCTTTGATAACTAAATTAGAGTTATTGCTATTATTGCCAGTATTCTGGCTCGGCTGCGATACTTGATAAGTTAGCTCTTTCTGATTAATTAATTTAACTACAAAAGTGTCACCATTGGCTAATTTTTTTACAGAAGAAATTAAGTTAAGCTTATCAGCTATCAATATGCTATCACCTGGATCTCCAGGCAAGGGGGAGTTGCTTTTATGAACCAACGTCTCAATAACCGAGGATTGACTGATACCTTCTTCTACCACTGTTAGTTTTTCTTTCGTTTTCTTGATATCTATCAAAGCTACAGTGTCTACCAATGAATAATTATCGCTGGTTTTTTTATAACCGATATTTTTTACTTGCCAACCCTTGATATGGGAAATCCTGTAAGCAGTAGTTGCCATATTAAAACCAACCGGTATTAGCAAAACCACTATGGTCAGCACTATTACCCAAGAAGGCACCACATCAGCAATTTCAGGTTTAAAAGCAGTAAGTTTTTCTTTAACAGAAGCACTCTTAAGGTCAAATAGTTTCTTTTTTTCAAAAAACCCTTCTTCTTTAAGCCGTTTAATAACTTGCGGCTCTAGCGGGCTTCTCCTGTGGATAGCAAAAACCTGCATAGTCTGCAATTTCTTAAGCAAAGCATTTTCTGAGACTCCTAAATCTTCGGCTACCTCATACACCCGTTTTAATTTCGGCTTTTTCTTCTTTTTAATAATTTGTTCTTTTTTCTTTACAGATTTCTTTTTTAATTTAAAAAGATCCTTTTTCTTTAAGAGCTTAACTCTGTCTTCGTAGCCTATAGGGCTTAAGTGACTTATTAACGATAAGTCTATTTCTACTAACTTTTCCATTAATTTGTTCTGAGGAACTCCTAAAGCTTTAGCAACATCTTCAGCTAAAGCTGGCTGCATGAGAAGCACTTTTACCATCTTTACCTGCTTAGTAGTAAGCTTGGAATCATTAACTACTTCAATGCCCACATCCAAAAGACACTTTCTTATTCTTTTGTTTCTAACGCTTAACTTTTCTGCTAGTTCAAATACCTTCATTTCTTCTTCCAGTAAATCTCGATGCCATCGATTTTTTCATCACTTTTAAAGGTCTTGCTAAGCAACCCGTAGTAACCATCTTTTGTCCAATTTGTCTGAGCTAAAAAGTTAGGGTTGTCTTCGGTAGCAATTAATTCCTTATCGGGGAGGCGATTTCTAAACAGTACCAACCAAATAACACTAGCCCCCTTTTTTTGACGCCTAAAAAAATCATTAGCATGAACAATAACCGCTTTAATCTGCTCTTTTGTCGCCGGCTGAGGAATAATTATGTTAAGAGAGTACTTATCTGCTTCAAAATCACTTAGGTCTTTAATGCTGGCGATTTCGTAATTAACCGGACGATAGCGGGCACTTTTTTGCCGGTAGATTACCTCCATAGCAATTGATGAGCTTATTAAGCTAATTATTAAAACCCCGCTTACGCTAAGACATACTATTCTTTTTTTGGGGCTTAGATTAAGCGCTTCTAAGAAGAGATAAGCGGCTAAAACGGCTGCAAATATTATTAGAACCTGCGTAATCCAGATACTTTGGTACCACGGCATGCATCAATTATATATCAGTAGACAGTCGACAGGAAACAGGAATCAGAAAAACAGTTTTGAGGGGTGGCTCGATTGAGGGCTCCCGTCACGCGCAAGCACTAGTTGCTGAGCATGATGGGAAACAATCGAGACAGGACCCCGAGGTCACCGCTTGATGGTTTGGCGGCGGCTTGGGCCTACGGAGATGTATTTAATAGGCACGCCTACCAGTTTCTCAATTGTTTCTACATATTTCCTAGCTTGTCTTGGCAGCTTTTCGTATTTAGTTATACCGCTGATGTCACTGTTCCAGCCGTCTAATTCCATATATTCAGGCTTGGCCTTGTTAAAAATAGTCTGATGCGGAGGGAAGTAATCATACCTTTTGCCCCGATAATTGTAAGCCGAAGCAATTTTTATTTTTTTAAAAGAAGATAAAACATCTAGCTTAGTTAAGAAAATAACCGAGAGACTGTTAACACTGGCAGCATGTTTTACCACTATGGCATCAAACCAGCCACAACGCCTAGCCCGTCCGGTAGTAGTACCTACTTCTCCGCCTATCTCTTGCATCTTTTGGCCAAATCGATTTATTTGCTCCGTTGGAAAGGGTCCTTCTCCAACGCGGGTGGTATAAGCTTTAGTGACACCGATTACTTTATTAATTTTTAGAGGGCCAACCCCACTGCCGGCACAAGCTCCGCCAGCTACGGGAGAAGAAGAGGTTACATATGGATAACTGCCATGATCAATATCAAGCATCGTTCCTTGGGCGCCTTCAAAAAACACTTTGTCACCTCTATCTAGAGCATCATTAATCATCTTAGAAGTATCAACAATTCGTTTCTTTAGATATTTGGCATAAACAGAATATTCAGCGATTAGTTCTTTAGCTTTTAGAGGTTTTAGGTTATAGAGCTTGGTCATCACCTGATTTTTCTCTTTTAGAGCCTGCTCCAGCTTTTGTTCTAATATTTTGATATCAAACAAGTCTTGGGCCCTAATACCAATCCGAGCAGCCTTATCAGCATAGGTAGGGCCGATTCCTTTACCAGTCGTTCCTATCTTATATTTACCTAATTTGCGCTCCCTGACACTATCTAAAATCTTATGGTAGGGCATTATTAAATGGCAATTGCCGCTAATGAAAAGTTTTTCGGTAGATATGCCTTGTGAGACCAAGCTGTTCATTTCCTTAATTAAATCTTTGGGATCTACAACTAACCCATCACCGATAACATTGACGATATGCGGATACAGGATTCCCGAGGGAATAGAGTGGAGTTTAAGTGTAACATTATCAACAATTACCGTATGACCGGCATTGTTGCCCCCTTGATAGCGCACGACCATTTTCATCTTGTCGGCCAGCATATCGGTTACTTTTCCTTTTCCTTCGTCCCCCCACTGGGTTCCTAAACATATTATTCCTGGCAATTCTTCTCCTTCAAAATATTTCTAGCCACAACCACTCCGGAAGCCGAGGATTGCACCAACCCCCGAGTAATACCCGCGCCATCACCTATGGTATATAGGTTTTTGATGTGGGTTTGCAAAGATGGCGTAAGCTTTACCCTGGCAGAATAAAACTTAACTTCCACACCATACAATAATGTATTTCGGTCATTTGTGCCAGGCGCTACTTTATCAAGTGCTTCAAGCATCTCCAAAATATCAGAAATGTAGCGGTAGGGAAGCACAAAACTTAAGTCCCCGGGGGTAGCTTTAGTTAGTGTCGGCTTAACAGCACTTCTATCAATCCGCTCCCCAGTCGAGCGCCTCCCGGCTTTTAGATCTTCTAGGCGCTGCACTATAATTCCGTCACCAAGCAAATTTGCCAACCGGGCAATATATTTGCCGTAGGCTATTGGCTCCTTAAAAGGCTCAGTAAAATTAGTGCTTACAAGTAATGCAAAATTGGTATTATTAGTTTTTTTATCGGCATAACTATGACCGTTAACCGTAGTTAAGTCCTCTGATATTTCTAGGGTTACCTCCCCATAAGGGTTCATGCAAAAGGTGCGGATTTTATCCTGAAAAGAACGTGTGTAATAAACTAGCTTGGGCTCGTATAAAACCGAGGTGAAAGGATCGTAAACCGAGGCGGGAACTTCTACTCTTACCCCAATATCAACAGCATTGTTTGATACTCCAAGTCCAAGACGCCTTACCTCTGAAAGCAGCCAACTGGCTCCAGCCCGTCCGGGAGCTACGACTACATTGTTGCCTTTTATTTCCTCACCGGATCTGGTTTTAACACCAACTACCTTCCCTTTGTTAGATAAAATCTCGGTAACTTCGGTTTTAGTTCTAATATCAACCCTGTCTTCTAAGTACTTAGCCATCTCTTTTAATATCTGAGCACAACGGTCGGTGCCCAAATGACGAATGTGAGAGGGGATTAAACTTAAATCAGCTAGCTGGGCTTTTTGGGCTAGACTGTCGATTTTAGATTTATCTAGCCCATGCTTTTTTTTGGGCGCACCGTATTCTAAGTAAATGCGGTCAACGTAGTCGATTAAGTCATCTAATTCTTTATTAGCAATATACTCATTGAGCCAGCCGCCAATATCAGTAGATAAAGTAAGTTTGCCGTCACTAAAAGCTCCGGCTCCGCCCCAACCCGATACCACTGCTGTCGGCTCTTTTTTAAACATCTTCTTTTGGGCTAGCTGTACCCGCTTAGAAATATCAAGGCCTTTTTCTAAGATGATTATCTTAAGGTGGTTTTTTTTAACAAGCTCTAAAGCAGTAAAAATACCGGCCGGCCCGGCTCCTACAATTATGACGTCATACATAATTATTAGTTTACAGGAAACAAGTCCATGGCGGTAGCGCGCATTCTATCCATTAATTCTAAAAAATGCTCGTGTTCACCAAGCTCTTTTTCGATTTTTTCGCACTTTTCATCATGAAGCGCGAGTTCTTTGGGTGTTAATAAAGATTGGATGTGTTTAAAAAAAACTGCTTCTTTCTTAATGTGACCTGGCAGCAGATTAGCATAGGATTCCATATTATCAGCTAACTCTGATACAGCACCGCTATCGCCATTCTGATATAGCTTAAACGATTCTTTCATGGCCGCTACAAAACTGCGGCCTTGGGCATGATCTTCTAGTAGTTGGTCAATTAAGTCTAAATCTCCCTGACTAAGCTGGCGGCTTTTTAAAAGAGGAAACAGCACTTTTTCTTCCTTGCCGTGGTGACACTTATCAGCAAAACCGGTAATAAAATCCAGCATGTCCTGAACAAACTGCTCGGGAAGCTCCTGGTTAGCTCTTAGATGCGCTACAGTATGCTTCATTAAAGAAACCAAGCGCATTATCTCTGAATGTTCTTTTCTTAACTCCTCAAAAGCATCCATGAGTATATTTTACCCAAAATAGGGTATTTAAATAAAACCACAACTAAGGAGAGAAGAATATGCAAACTCAAGAAATTATTGACCTTTTAAACAAAGACCGGGCTAATGAGCTAATTGCTATCTTGCAGTATATGAACCATCATTACCGGGTAACTGGCGAAAACTTTACTGCCCTACAAGACATGTTCAAAGAACTAGGTATTGTCGAGATGAGGCATGCTGAAAAACTAGCTGAGAGAATATCGCTTTTAGGCGGCGAGCCGGTAAGCCGCACCGATGCCTTAAAAGAAACAACTAACTTAACTGTTCAAGATCCCAGCCAACCAAACCAGATGGTAGAAGCCAACCTCGACTATGAACGAATGGCTATAAACGACTACACCGACCATATTAAAATGATTGGTTCAAATGATCCGGTTACTACAAGAATACTTGAGGATATATTGGCTGAAGAAGAAGAGCACGCCAACAATCTACAATCTTGGTTGGGAACTGACGAAAATGCTTTTGAGCTAAGAGCCGCTGGTTAAGATTTGGTGAGTACCTTATCTAGCCAGGAATCAACAAAACGGCGGTAATTTTCTAACAAACTGCTAGTAAGCCTCCCTGGACGACCGTCACCTATAGAGCTATCATCAACTTGGCTTACCGGCATAATCTCCATCAAACTGTTGGTTAAAAAAACCTCGCTAGCAGCAAAGAGATCTTGTTTTATTAAGGCATCTTCTTCTAGGCGAAAGCCTAATCCTTTGGCGAGCTCTAATACAACTTGTCTGGTTGTACCAGCTAAAACTTTTTTATCAGCAGGAGGAGTCATAATAATATCGTCTAGAACAGCAAAAACATTTGATACGCTGCCTTCGGTTACAAACCCTCTTCTGGTAACCATTACCGCTTCAAAAGCTTGGCTTTCCTCAGCTGAGCGTCTGGCTAAAACGTTGGGAAGATAGTTAAGGGATTTATGATTACAGATACCGCCCCGCTGGTCTTCAACCGTTATCACCTTAACCCCTCTAGAATAAAAATCGGTCGAATAAGGCTCTAGTTGGCTAGCTGTAATAATAACATTGGACTTTATTCCGCTTTCAAAAAGACCTCGCTTAGAAGAGTTTCCGCGGGTAACAGTTATCTTAATAACGGCTTCATCGAAATCATTTGCTCTTAGAGTCTCTAGCACTGCTTTTTGGATTTCTTGAGGAGTTAAAGATAACTCAATGTCTAAGGCTTTTAAGGAATCAAGCAGGCGATTTAGATGCGCACCTAAGCGAAAAGGCACTTTTTGATAAGTCCTCAGGGTTTCGAAAACTCCGTCCCCATACATAAACCCCCGGTCATCAATGGAGACCAGAGCTTGATCTTTAGGGACAATCCTCCCGTTTAAATAGACAACTTCTCCCATTGTCTTTCCTTTACATTTACGCCAAAACAGTTAAGGGCAGCGCCCGCTTTGCTTAAACACTCATAATATTCCCGCTTGGCAACTGAGTCTGCCACTATACCAGCTCCAGCTTGAATATGAGCTTGCCCGTCTTTTAAAATAAAGGTTCGAATAATAATATTAAAATCGCAATTTCCATTGCTGGCAAAGTAGCCGATGCTACCAGTATAGGGGCCTCGCCTAATACCTTCAAGTTCCTCTATTATTTCCATGCATCTAACCTTTGGACATCCGGTGATAGTTCCTCCCGGAAAAACCGCTTTTAGCAAGTTAAAGGCGTCGTGATTGTTATTTAAGCGCCCTACAACATTGGAGACGATGTGCATTACATGAGAATATTTCTCCACCGTCATTAACTCCGACACAGCCACTGTTCCATAATCGCAAACCCGTCCTAAATCGTTTCTCTGCAAATCCACCAACATAACATGCTCTGCTTGTTCTTTAGTATCAAGCAGCATATTCCCAGATAAATGGAGGTCTTCACGTAAATCAAACCCCCGTCTTCTAGTGCCGGCAATAGGGCGGCTTTGAGCAAAATTATCTTTTAGTTGAATTAATCTCTCAGGAGAAGAAGAAGCAATATTTAAATCGTCCAAAGATAAAAAGGCCGAAAAGGGGGAGGGATTAATCCTCATTAGTTCGTTATACAATCCAAAACTAGACCCCTTAAAAGGAATGCTTGTGCGAAGTGAAAGATTGACCTGGTAGACATCGCCTGCATATATATATTCTTTTATTTTCTTAACTGATTTCTCGAAATGCGACTGAGTAACAGAGTAGCTGGCCTTGCCATCTTTGCAAAAAATCTCTTCTTCTGAACTTTTTTTTGTTAGCTGTTCCATTGTGATTTTCATCTTAGATTGTGCACAATTAAAAGCTTTAAATATATTATTTTGAACAACCTGGTTGACAGCTAGATAGGTATTACCAAACTGATGGTCGAAAATAATTATCTGCGAAGGAAAGATAAAGCTTAACTCATCAAGTGCTAAGTCGGCTTTGCTAATACTTGGGATTTTCTCAATTAAGCGGGCGATATCATAAGACAAATACCCAACTGGTCCTCCAAAATATGGGATTTTTCGCTTGATTTTGTAAGGCGAGTAAAAACGGTTGAAATAATGGCGTAAACAAGAAAAAGGGTCCATTTCCTTTACCTCATCATTGCCATCGCAGGAAAAGCAAGATTTATTGTTTTTATATTTTAAGGTAGCAAAAGAATCAAAACATAAGAAGCTGTATCTGGCGAGCATTGAGGTAGGACCGGCACTTTCTAACAAAACACAGTTCTTTTCAAGTCCTAAGGACCGGTAGGCTTGACGCGGAGTTAAGTTAAATCCGTCAAGCTTCTTTAAAAGATAGCTGACCTTGCCCTTTTTAGCATTTTTTATAAACTCTTTTTTACCTATTAAATACATCCCACTGTACTTCTTAATAACTGTTTTTTTATCCAATTAATCACTAGTCTTTGGTCTCTAGTAACTAGTCTCTAGCTTGGGTGGGATGCTCTATATGAACTATTCAGCAAGTGCTGATACATACCCTTCGTTATTTCTTTTTTGCTAAATTAGCAAAACGTGTGTAGTGCTCCAAAAACACTAGCTTTACCATACCGGTTGGGCCGTTTCGGTGTTTGCTGATAAGTACTTCAGCAATACCTCTGTCCTCTGAGTCTTTATTATAATACTCGTCACGATATATAAATATTACCAGGTCAGCATCCTGTTCAATGGCTCCAGATTCGCGTAGGTCAGAGAGCATAGGACGTTTGTCACTTCTTTGCTCAACGGCTCGTGATAATTGAGATACGGCAATAACGGGTACATTTAACTCTCTGCCTAATATTTTTAAAGCCCTTGATATTTCCGATATCTCTTGCTGGCGAGACTCACTTCTTCTGTCTCCTTGCATTAACTGAAGATAGTCAACGATAATCAACCCAAGCTTTTGCCTGGTAACTAGCCTTCTGGCCTTAGCTCTAAGCTCCATAATTGTAATATTGGGCGTATCATCAATAAAAATCGGCGCTTCTGCTAGCTTGCCGACTGCCTGAGAGAGTCTGGGCCAGTCTTCATCTTTTAAATAACCGGTCCTAAGATTTTGAGCATCAACTCTGGCTTCAGAACAAAGCAGTCGTTGTACTAATTGTTGCCTGCTCATCTCCAAACTAAATATAGCTACCGGCACTTTTTCCTTAACCCCTACATGCTGGGCAATTGAAAGTGCTAATGAAGTTTTGCCCATAGAAGGCCTGGCAGCTACTACTATCAAATCAGAAGGATGAAAACCCGAGGTTATGGAGTCTAAATCATTAAACCCTGTAGGCACCCCGGTTACATGGGCTTTGTTTTCATAGAGATGTTCGATTTGCTCAAAACCTTCAACTAATAATTCCTTGATATGGGAGAAGTTCTCCGAGATACGTTTTTGGGCAACCTGAAAAATTAAGCTCTCAGCTTTATCTACTGTTTTTTCAATGTCTTCTGGGGTTTCATAGCCCAAAGTAGCTATATCGGAGGCTACCCTTATTAAAGCGCGAAGGGTGGCGTTTTTCTCAACAATCTCGGCGTAGAACTTAGCATTACTGGCCGCCGGAACGATGTTTACCAGAGTGTGGATATAAGATTTTCCACCGATATCTTCTAAAACACCGTTTTTTTTCAGCTCTTCGGCTACCGTTATCGGATCAGCAGGCTCCCCTTTGGAATATAGCTTGACGATAGCTTCATATATTTGGCGATTAGAGAGTATGTAAAAATCTTCGGGGTGGATTTTCTCGACCACATCAGGGATAGCATCTGGGGAGATAAGCATCGATCCCAGAAGTGATTGCTCAGCTTCAAGGTTATGAGGTGGTATTTTATCTACAAAAACGTTTTGCTTCTTAGTAACAACCAATCTATTCCCTTGCCTATTGAAAAGTAGTTTCTATTCTATACGGCAAGTGTTGTTCCTGCTAGTGCTTTCTTGAAGATTTTTCGAGTTATTTAGAGGATTCTTCTTCTTTTGATTTTTCTTGAGTTTCTTCTGGTTTCTCTTCTACTTTTTCCTCTGGTGCTTCATCGGTTTTTTCCTCTTTTTTGCTTTTGGCCTTTGCTGCCTCTTTAGCCTCTTCTGCCTTTTCCTTTGTCTCTCCTTCAGCCTTTAGCTCTTCATCCTTTAGCTCTTCTGGCACTTCAACTTGCTCACCACTAACCTCTAAAGTCAATTTGGCTTCAACCTCTGGATGAACTCTCAGTGTAACCTCATAATTACCGACTTCTTTGATTTGATCGCCTAAGATAATCATCCGATTATCAATATCTTCTCCTAATTGATCGTAAATTAGCTTAGCAACATCAGTTACAGTAACCGAGCCGTATAACTTGCCCGTTTCGTTTACTTGAACAACATCTTTAATCTTTTTATCTTTAAACTTTGCTGCATACTTTTCAGCTTCTTTTATACGCTCTGCTTCCCTGCGCTCAATAGCTTTTCTCTTAAACTCTAAGTCTTTTAAACTGCCCTTAGTTACCTTTACAGCTAAGTTCTTAGGAATTAAAAAGTTTCTGGCGTAACCATCGGCAACTTCGATTACATCACCTTCTATGCCTAAAGAAACAACGTCTTCGCACAAAATTATTTTCACTTAACTCTCCTGCTTAACTCGGTTTTCTAGTATAAGGAATCAAAGCCATTTGCCTGGCTCTTTTAATTGCCATCGCCAACTTATGTTGATGCTGAGCACAAGTACCAGTTGTCCTTCTAGCCCTTATTTTTCCTTTTTCGGAAACAAAGCGCTTCAATAAATCGATATCTTTATAATCGATATCTTCAATTTTATTCTTATCAAAAAAACAATATCTGGCTCTCTTTTTGATTATTTGTTTCTTTTCGGGTTTTTTTCTTTTCAAAACGGTATGTCCTCTCCTTCAGGCTCTTCTTCTAAGGGTATGTTGTCATCGAGTTCCTGAGCCGGAGGCTGTTCGCTTTTGCTTGAATCCTTAACATTATCTGTTGAGACCATACGGCTTAAAAATTGAACATTATCAGCCACCACTTCGACAGTAGAGCGTTTTTGCCCTTCGCCTGTTTCCCAGCTGCGGCTTTGAAGCCTTCCTTCAATAGCTACCGAGGACCCTTTAGATAAATATTGGTTGCATAGTTCAGCTAATTTACGCCAGGCAACCACATTGAAAAAATCAACTTCTTTCTCGCCGGCCTTGTTTGCAAACTGCCTGTTAACAGCAATTCCAAAATTGGCAACAGCTGTTCCGTCAGGGATGTTTCTTAATTCTGGATCTCTTGTTAGATTACCTACCAAAATCACGCGGTTTAAGCTAGCCATTATAAATCCTCACTTTTTCTCTAATTTCTCAAACTTACTCTTTTTAGGCTTAACGACTTTAAAAATACCGTGCCTTATTACTTCGCCAGTTATTTTTAGGACTCGGTTTAACTCAGAGATTGTTTTGTTGTTGCCAGAAAAGTAGACGACAGTATAAATAGCTTCGGTTTGATCAGCAATAGGATATGCAAGTTTACGCTTTCCCATGGGAGAAGTTTTCTCTATTTTGCCCCCGTTTTTTTCAATCGTCTCTTCGGCTTTTTTAAAAACTTCATCCTCGTGCTCTTTATCAAGAGACGTCGGGGTTATAAGCATCACTTCGTAATCCCTCACTTTGGCCCTCCTTTGGTCTTGGCTTTTATAGCCTTCGGCTAAACTCACATCTTGCGGCTTAGCAGAAGCCCGAGTCACTCGGGTAGTGAGATTGAGATATTATAAAGGTTAATCTATTCAAAAGCAAGGTTTTTAAAACCACTACTTATTTTCCCAACACTGGCTGCCAGTGACAACAATGCCAATAATCCTAAGCTTAAGACAATCAAATCAATTTTATTTGTCTTTAGGCCGGTTGTTGATTGACTAATCCTGGTATTAGCTTTGGTTTTTGGCTTTACAGACGGCACTGCCAAGCTAATCCTGTTAAAGGCAATTTTTATTGAGGGAACAGTGATTTTGTTTGCAATCAGTGGGCGAACAAGATTAAGACTGCTTGTTGTGCTGGATTGTGCTTTTTTTGCTTTAGCATGAAAAAGCATTTTTTCGAAAGCGGCTCCTGCAGCAAAGTTACTTAAAGCAACTGGCTGTAAGGTTAATGGTAGCTCTGAAGTAATAGGGGTTTGAGCTGGCTCCGGATTGAATATTGCCTTACCAGACAGAATCTGTTTTTCAGTTAAATAGTTATTTTCAATAGGCTGAGACTCTACCTGTATCGGGCCAAAGTCCAGTGGATTTCCGTAACGCTGCATTGGATCTTCTATGGTGGCTAAAGGATTAGTTATCAAGGCAAAGTGAAGATGAGACGGTTGGCTGTCTCTTCCACCGCCGGTTACTCCTACTTTTCCTATCGGCTGGCCGGCTACTACCTGTTCGCCTTTTTTAACTAGCCTCTCTGACATATGCAAATAGGTCGTGCGCCAGAGCCCATCATGCTCAATTCCTACAGCAATGCCATGAGAGCCCCCGCTATATGTCCAATATATTTTCCCAGCTAAAGGAGCTACTACCGTTTCTTGTTCCTCTGCTGATATATCTACCCCATAGTGTGTATTATCGAACTGCTTTAAGACCTCACGCTTATCCCAATTGTCCAATGGCCATTGATTAAACCTAAGCTGAGCATGGGAGACACTTGGAAAGACAATTAACAATAGGGCGGCAAGCAAAAACAACTTCTTCATTTATCCTCCTATATAGATCAGTTTGCAAGAAGTAAGAGGGAAGAAAAAACCCTCCTACTAATTAATTTCGCAGCAGAGGATAATGAATCCTTTATTTTTTTTAAAAAAATTACACATTAAACTTAAACAACACTACATCGCCGTCGGCAATCACGTATTCTTTGCCTTCCATACGCAGGTGAGCATTTTCTTTAGCCACATTCCAAGAGCCGTCTTCTATCAAGTGCTGCCAATCAACAACTTCAGCTTTTATAAAACCACGCTGCATATCGGTATGTATTTTACCCGCTGCCTCGGGTGCTGTTGTGCCTGCCCTGATAGTCCAAGCCCGGCATTCGTTAGGCCCTACCGTGTAGAAAGTTATTAATCCAAGCAAACTATAACTAGCCTTTATTAACTTAGATAGCCCCGATTCTTCAATTCCTAGATCATCTAAAAAAGCTTTCTCTTCTTCATCGCTTAGCTGACTTATTTCAGCTTCAATCTCGGCTGATATTTGTATAGCTTTAGAACCCTCTTTAACTGCAATTTGCCTAACTTGTGTTAAGAAAGGATTATTTTCGTTTCCAATTTCAGATTCTTCCACATTGGCTACATATATTACTTGCTTATCTGTCAAAAGATTAAGCGGCGATAGCTGCTCTTCTTCCTCATCATTTAGTCCGGCCAAACGAACCGGTTTGCCTTCTTCCAGGGCAGTTTTGGTTTTTTCTAATACTGCTAGTTCTGCTTTCACTTGTTTTTCTCCCGATTTGATTTCTTTTGAAATTTTCTGTATTCGGCGCTCTGCCATATCAAGATCAGCCATCGTAAGCTCTAGATTGATAACCTCGATATCCTCTGCCGGATTGGCAGGATCGGGGTTCTGTTCATTGGTAAAACAGCGAACCACGTGGGCAATTGCCTCGACTTCCCGGATATGGCTTAAGAACTTATTACCTAGGCCCTCGCCTTTACTTGCCCCTTTGACTAAACCGGCAATATCGACAAATTGAACCGAGGTAGGTGTTACCTTATCGGGTTTGATAACTTGGACAATCTGGTCAAGACGACTATCTGGAACAGTAGCCACCCCTAAATTCTGATCAATAGTAGTAAAAGCATAGGCTCCAACCTGAGCTTGCCCTTCAGTAAGCGCATTAAACAAAGTAGATTTTCCGGCGTTAGGCAGGCCCACGATTCCTATTTTCATACTTATAGTTTATCACGAGGGTGGCTCAATTGAGGGCTCCCATCACGCGCAAGCACTAGCTGCTGAGCATGATGGGAAACAATCGAGACAGGACCCTGTAATATCATTTGTTTTTTACACTAACAACAAGTTCTACTAGGATTTGACCGACTTGGCCGGAAGCAAAATTACCCTGATTATCATCCATGGGAATGATAATTACGTCCTTGCCCCTGGCTTTAGCTACTGCAAAAGCAGCGTCGTTGGTATCCATCACCGTAATCGTTTTAATTCCTCTATTAATAGACTCCCCGGCAAAACCATGGTCGGCAATAACCAGCCTAGGGACCTCCTCTAAGGCATCTAATAATTTAGCCATAGGCTCACCGTTGTGAACATGAAGCATCTGATCTCCATCAGTCAACGTTGCTACCCCTTCAATATAATCTATCCAATGCACATCATCGTGCTGACCGCAATCCGGACACCTCTGCCGGTTAACTTCCACTCGCATCCTGGGAAGTAAAATCTCATGCTTAACACTTAAATACCTGGCTAATTCAGTATAAAAAGAAAGCATGCTGCCGGGGTGACCGGTTGCCATGATAACTTTAGAGTCCGCCAGCATTGACGCTAGCTCCTTGGCTGCAGCCATTAAACCTTTTAGGGTAGAGCTGGGACTGATAAAACCAGTGCCTTCGATTACTTTTTCATCACTTGAACAACCCGTAATTTCGGCAATGTTTTGCAAAACCTCAGATGGATGCAGTTGGCTTAAACCTTTGATGCCAAAAGTTGCGTAAGGCTCACCCTTTATCAGCCGTTCGATATTTCTAAGATTGGTAAAGCGATTGTGACCTGTTCCCTGACCACATACTTGTAATTCTGTTAAACGATTTTTTATTTGCTCTAAATCAATCATTTTTAATCTCCACTACCTTGTAATCAAGCTGGGCTTTATTAATTAACTCCTCTATTCGATTATAGTCTTTATCAGAGGCCTCCAAGGCAATGTTGCAACCGGTAGAGTATCTTTTAGGCACAGGCACAACCTTTGGCCTAATTTTATTTCTTTTTAATACCTTTTCTGCAGATAATTGGTGGTGAGTAGATTCGAAAAGAAATAGATACATTTAAACAATAGGGTAAGCAGCAATAATACTATCTTTGCTTACAGCAATAAAGTCGGTAGTATCAATTATTTTATCGCTTTCCAGGTCTAGGATTTCTACATCGGTTAGAGCAATAAAGGGTTTTGCGTGGGCATTTAATGAATCAAGAACTCGGCCACCTTGCATAATCATCATATCGCCTTTGATGCGACATAGGCTCGTATATATAATAACCTTGCACTTCTCGGTTTCAGACATCCTGCTTCTAGCTTAGCACAGTAAAAAAAAGAAATAAATTATTTCTTTTTCACTAATTATTAGTGTTTTAATAAAGATTAAAAAATTGTATACTAAGCTTGCTTGCAAAAAAGCTGTTTTTAGTTTAAAATTAGTATAACTAGCTTGTTAAGAGGAGGTGAGCATGGAAAGTCAAATTACAAGCGCTGTCGGAAAGCGTTTGCGCAAAGTCAGAGTACAAAATAAATATAGCCTCAAAGAAGTAGAAAAGATGACTAAAGGAGAGGTTAAAGCTTCAATTCTAGGAGCTTACGAAAGAGGAGAAAGAGTAATATCAGTTCCTCGTTTATTCGAACTTTCCCAATTCTTTAACGTTCCAGTTGAGTATCTATTAGCAGACTCCGCTATCAGCCCAAAAGAAACTGATACCAGCGCTGCTGTTGACGACAAAACCGGTATCAAGGTTGATTTAATTGCTCTTAACAAGCTGCCCGATAAAGATGTGGGCCCAATTAAAACTTACGTTAATAACATTAAAAAAATGCGTGAGGACTTTAATTTAGAAGTAATCACAATTAGGCAAAGTGATATCCGTGCTATTGCAGCCATGTATCAAACTGAGCCGGAAAATGTAAACAAGCGTCTTAATAAATTAGATTTGGTAAGAAGCTAAATCAACAGTTCTGCTATCTGAACAGCGTTTAAGGCTGCTCCTTTGCGAAGATTATCCGATACTACCCAGAGGTTAAGACCTTTTGGCACAGAGCTATCCTCTCTAATGCGGCCTACAAAAACATCGTCTTTACCAACACAATCTATTGGCATAGGATAGGCCAGTTCAGCCGGATCATCAATTACCGATATGCCTGGAGCCTCAGATAGAAGCTCACGTGCTTCTTTGGCAGTAATTTTGTTTTCTGTTTCGATATTTACACTTTCAGAGTGCCCGATAAAGACAGGAACTCTAACAGTGGTAGCGCTAACTTTAATACTGCGGTCCAGGATTTTTTGGGTTTCTTTTACCATTTTTACTTCTTCCTTGGTATACCCATCATCAAAAAACACGTCGATATGCGGGAGAACGTTAAAAGCAATCTGGTAAGGATATACCTCATTACTTAAAGGAACATTAGCAGAATAAGCCCGTGTTTGCTGGGAAAGCTCAGCTACCGCTTTGGCGCCAGTACCAGATACCGCCTGGTATGTTGATACAACCACTCTTTTAATTTTTGCCTTATCATGTATGGGCTTTAAGGCCACTACCATTTGGATGGTTGAGCAATTAGGATTAGCAATAATGTTTTTGTGCTTCTTAATTGCTTGGGGATTGACCTCCGGCACTACCAAGGGCACATCTTTGTCCATGCGGAAAGCACTGCTGTTGTCAATCACAATTGTGCCTTGCTCGGCTGCAATTGGAGCAAATTGTTCGCTAACTGAGCCTCCGGCAGAAAAAAGAGCAAAATCAATTCCTTCAAATGAACTATCTTTAAGTTCTTCAACATTATAGCCTTTTCTTTTAAAAGTAATACGCTTGCCTTCAGAGCGCCTGGAGGCTAAAAACTTGATGTTGTCTACCGGAAAATCCCTTTGCTCAAGAACCTTACGCATTTCCTGGCCAACAGCTCCGGTTGCCCCCACAATGGCCACATTATATCTATCAGACATTTTTCTCCAAACCAAAAGCCTCGTGTAGTTCTCTTACGGCAGATCCAATTTGTGCTTTTCTTATAACACAAGATACCTTTATCGAAGATGTACTTATCATTTCTATATTTATGCCATTGCTAGCTAGTACTTCAAACATCTTAGCAGCTATTCCCGGGTGACTTTTCATGCCGGCGCCCACTAGAGTAACTCTGGCAATTTCAGTATCAAAATCGGTTCCTTTGGCTTTTAGCTCTTTTACCAAACTATCCATTACCTGTCTTGCTTTATCAATATCTTCCTCATTAATAGTAAAAGAGATGTCAGAATGACCGGACTGGCTAACATTTTGTAATATCATATCAACATTTATTTCATTTTCAGCCAGTTTTCCAAAGACCCTTGCAGCAATACCCGGCTTATCAGGCACTCCCATAATGGTGACCTTAGCTTCAGAATCGTTATGGGTTACTGCGCTTACTATAGCTTTTTCCATGGAAAAACTTTCCTCCTTAACAATAGTTCCGGGATTTGTACTAAAGCTCGACCGCACATGCAATTCTACCTTATAATTTCGCCCGTACTCAACTGAGCGCAGCTGCAATACCTTGGCCCCGCTGCTAGCCATCTCCAGCATTTCCTCATAAGACACTACCGGCAACAATCTAGCTTTTGGCTCTAGCCTGGGATCAGCACTAAAAACCCCTTCTACATCAGTAAAAATCTCGCAGTAGTCCGCCCCTAACTCTGCCGCTAAAGCCACGGCAGTAGTGTCTGAGCCACCTCTTCCCAGGGTGGTTAGCTCCTCATCATCGGTTACCCCTTGGAAACCGGCGATTACTACAATATTGCCTTCATCTAAAGCCGCTTTTATCCTGCTGCCCTCGATTTGGGTAATTTTAGCTTTGGTATATACTCCGTCGGTTTTAATTCCTATTTGGCTACCGTGAAGCGAAATGGCTTTTTCGCCTAAATTACATATTGCAATAGCTAATAGGGCGCTGCTCATTTGCTCACCGGTAGCAAGCAATGCATCAGTTTCCCTGTCTGGCGGGCTATCGCAAAGCTGACGGGCTTTAGTTATAAGGTCATCAGTGGTATCACCCAAAGCAGATACTACCGCCACTACCTTATTGCCAGCACGAGCGGATTCTACTACTTTTAGAGCCACATTTTTAATTAATTCGGCGTTAGCAACCGAGCTCCCGCCATACTTTTGCACTACTAATGCCATATCTTCACTCACCTGCCACACATTATAACATGCCAACAAGTAAAGCCGAGGGGAGGCACGGTTGAGGGCTCCCATCGCCTGTCTGCCGGTAGGCACGGCGCGCAAGATACCTCTAAGCGCGATGGGAAACAACCGTGACAGGACCCCGAGGTTGTAACTTATGAATCCATTTCTGCTATAATTACAATATCTTGACCAAAGCAGTATTAAATGCAGCAAAGGAGGCAGTAATGGATTATTCAGCAACAGCAAACTATGGGGGACAAAATGCAGAAGGACTTGCCGCCATGATGGGAGCAATAGGCTTGATTGCAGGACTTGTCGGCCTGGTCATATTTGCCTTTATGATTTTTCTCTTCTGGCGCATCTTTACTAAAACCGGTATGAGTGGTGCCCTAAGCTTAATAATGCTTATTCCGGGTATCGGTGGCTTGATAGTAATTTTAATTCTTGCCTTTGCTAAATGGCCTGCTTTGGAAGGAAAATAATCTTCTGTTCACTGTAGGGGCGTATGGCGATACGCCCCTACATCATCTTTTGTTATAATTAATCCACTATGAAAATCGGGTATCTGGGGCCAAAAGGATCATTTTCCGAAGAAGCCTTGCTTGCAACTTTAAAATACAAAGAAAAAGAACTGGTTCCTTTTCCTACTATTGGCGACCTTATTACCGCTTGCGATAAAGGCAAAGTAAACAAAGCCTTAGTGCCGGTAGAAAACTCCATTGAAGGCTCAGTTAATATAACCTTAGATACTCTGGTTTTTAATTCTAGCTTAGTAATCGAAAAAGAAATCGTAAACAATATCAATCATAATTTAATCGCCAAAAAGGGAACAAAAATAGGCGACATTCAAAAAGTACTTTCACATCCTCAAGCCTCGGCTCAATGCCAGCAGTTCTTAACCAAGAACTTGCCTGGAGTTTTAATTGAAGCTGTTAACAGCACTTCAGAAGCTGTGAGGCTGGCATCTGAACAAGACGGTCATGTGGCTGCTATCGGCACTAAACTAGCCGCTAAGCTGTATGGATTAAAAGTACTTAGAACTGATATCCAGGATTATAAGGATAACCAAACTCGTTTTTTGCTTATCGGCAAAAGCAAGTCTAAAAGAACCGGCCGTGATAAAACCACCATTGCTTGCTTTATTTATGCCGATAAGCCAGGAAGCCTGTTGCAGATTTTACAGGAGTTTGCTTATAGAAACATTAATTTAACTAAAATTCAATCCAGGCCCACTAAAAAAGCCCTGGGCCAGTATTATTTTTGGATTGATATGGAAGGCCACATAAGCGATGAGCTAGTAGCTGATGTTATCAAGTGCCTTAAGTGCAAGCTAAGAGAAGTGAAAGTACTAGGTTTTTATCCGAGGAAATGATGCAATAGAACATGCTAAGTATTAAAAATATCCGAGAAAATTTCGAAGAAGTAGAGGCCGGACTAGCAAAAAAGCATGTAAAAGCTGACCTTGATCATCTCATTAAATTAGACGATAAAAGACGACAATTAATCGTTGAAACCGATGAGCTGAAAAACCTTAAGAACAAAGCTTCTAAAGAAATTCCTCAATTAAGCGGCCAAGACAAAGAAAAAAAGATCGCGCAGATGAAGGAATCGCAAGCTAAATCAAAGACTCTAGAAAGAGAGCTTGAAGAGATAAAAACAGAGATTGATGCCACCTTGGTTAAACTTCCTAATCCGGCACACGAAAGCGTGCCAGAAGGAGCAGATGAGCAAGACAACGTAGTGATTGATACTTGGGGTAAAAAACCTTCTTTTGACTTTAAGCCTAAAGATCACGTTGATATCGGTAAGGACTTAGATATTATCGACATTGAAAGGGCTGCTAAGGTTTCCGGAAGCCGTTTTTCCTATATTAAGGGCCAGCTTGTTCTGCTGGAATTAGCTTTGGTTTGGTTTGCCTTAGACAAACTCATTAAAAAAGGCTTTACCCCTATGTTGCCACCGGTATTAGTAAAAGAAGCGGCAATGTATGGCACCGGCTTTTTGCCCGCTGATGAGGCTCAAATATATAAAACCGCTTTAGATGACCTGTATTTAATCGGTACATCAGAAGTACCTCTGGCTTCATATCATAGCGATGAAATCATTGAGGAAGAGAAATTACCTCTAAGATATACCGGTTTTTCTACTTGTTTTCGCCGGGAAGCAGGCGCATATGGCAAAGACACCCGGGGCATGTTTCGGGTGCATCAATTCGATAAGGTGGAGATGTTTTCCTTCTGCTCTCCTGATAAAAGCTACGAGGAGCATGATTTTATCAGGCAGACTGAAGAAGAGATGATGCAAGAACTTGGACTTCCTTACCGGGTAGTCAATATCTGTGGCGGAGATTTAGGGGCCCCGGCAGCTAAAAAATATGATCTAGAGATCTATCTTCCCGGCCAAGACAAATACCGCGAGTTAACCTCTTGCTCTAATTGCACAGATTTTCAGGCTAGACGACTCAACATCAGGATGAGAACAGATAAAGGAAATCAGCTTCTTCATACCTTAAACGGCACTGCCATTGCCGTCGGCCGCACTATTATCGCTATTCTAGAGAATTATCAACAAAAAGACGGCTCAGTTAAAGTACCTGAAGTTCTTCAGAAATACACAGGGTTTGAGGTAATTAAAAAATAACTCTTCTTTTGTTATTTTCTCAAATCAATTAAAATCAATCAAAGAAATGGGTTTAGGAGGGGTCGCATAGTCTGGCCGAGTGCGGCGGTCTTGAAAACCGCAGTCCTTCACGGGACCGTGGGTTCGAATCCCACCCCCTCCGCCACAAAAAAATTTTCATATATAATGTAGATAATATATGGAGGAGTCGCATAGTGGTTGAGTGCAGCCGCCTGCTAAGCGGTTAAGCTGGGAAACTGGCTTCGAGAGTTCGAATCTCTCCTCCTCCGCCTAAGGTGAGCGCCCGTAGCTCAATTGGATAGAGCGTTAGACTACGGATCTAAAGGTTGGGGGTTCGACTCCCTCCGGGCGTGCCATAAACCAGAGCGGAGTCTACAAAATTTTCACATTCGCGCCCACAGGAATCCGGGCGTAAAGCCAAACAATCTCGGCATTTTTCATTCTTATGCAACCATGTGAATAAGCACGGACTTTATCATTAAAAAGGCCTTCATTATTATTTCCATGAATTATGATTTGATCTGCAGATAAAAACATGCCTCTAACCCCTAACGGATTTCCAGGACCCCCGGGGATTGATTCCGGCATACCGGCAGACCAATCCTTGTGGGGATTGTACCAGGTTGGATTTACCTGTTTGCTGACAATGCTCCAATTGCCGCCTGGTGTCGGATAGCCAGGCTGGCCGACAATACATTTAAAACTTCTAACTGTTTTGCCATATTTTACGTAATACAACATATAAGTTCTGCGGTCGATGACAATAAAATTAGAATAAGCAGCGCTGACTTTATAAGGATTGATGTAATAACCGAGTAAAGTAAAGTTAGCACTTACACCAGACCTGTAATTAGTAGTCGAGGGATACATTACCCGATACTTGAACGGATCATCAGAAGAGACGCGGCAATTTCTAAACCTAAAATCTGCCTTAGAATTACTGCGGGCAACTTTATAAGTTACGTATTTCTTAACTTTTGTCTTGTATACCTGCAGAAGAACCTTAGCATTTTTTAAAGAAGGATAAAGGTGTCCGCTTACAATAAATTTTCGCCCTACTCCTATTTTTTTATTCTTTCTGCGAAGCAAGCGTTTGCCTTCAGTGGCTTTAGCAGTAATTAGAGGCTTAATTTGCACTAATGTAGAGTTACTATATTTGGCTGGATAAGTCCCGTCCCCAGCAAAATACGCTTTGTAGTAATAATTTTGTCTGGGGCCAAAAGCATAGCCGAAATTCCCATTAGCATCAGTTGTTAGACTAACAAGTTCCTGATAAGTTTTGCTGCTTGGCGTGCGGTATTGCAGGCTTACTGTTTTGCCGGCTAACCCCTGTAGGGTGCCAGCGATAGTTATCTGCTTGCCATATGAAGTTACCTTTGTGCTGGCTGTTATCTTTATGCTCCCGGTAGAAGCAGCAAAAATCTGGCTTGCAGGCCAAATAACCGCAGAAACTATAAATATAATTAATAAATTTCTTAACTTCAAAATGCTTACTCCTTAGTTAATATTAGCACTATCTTAGCAGATTAGGCGCTTAATTATTACATAAAAGCGACTAATTATCAATAATAACTTACAAATCTGGTAAGCTTTTATAATGGAAAAATATATGATGACAGCCTACATTGAAGCTAAAAAGGCTTTCGCCGAAGAAGAAGTGCCAGTAGGGGCTGTTATTGTTTGCAAAGGCAAAATTATCTCAAAGGCCTATAACCAGCGAGAAGTAACCCAAGACCCAACCGCTCATGCAGAAATCTTGGCTATAAAAGAAGCCTCAAAAAAACTAAAAAGCTGGCGGTTAAATGAATGTGATATTTATGTAACTAAAGAGCCTTGTCCGATGTGCGCCGGAGCCATTTTTCAAGCTAGATTAGCTAAATTGATATTCGGTTGTTCCGACAAAAAAGCCGGCTATGCCGGATCTTTAATAAACGTACTTCAAGACCAGCGTCTTAACTGGCAAACTGAAGTTGTCAGTGGGGTTATGGAAAAAGAAAATAGAGCATTATTGCAAGAGTTTTTTAAAAGTAAGCGGAAGAAGTAACCGAGGGGTGGCGCGGTTGAGGGCTCCCATCACGCCTGCCTGCCGGCAGGCAGGCGCAAGCACTAGCTGCTGAGCATGATGGGAAACAACCGGCGACAGGACCCCGAGAGTATTCTGGAGGAGTGCCGGAGCGGTTGAACGGGCCTGTCTCGAAAACAGGTGTGGTAGCAATGCCACCGGGAGTTCGAATCTCCCCTCCTCCGCCAATATTTTACATTCTTCTTCTTGACAAGCATCTTCTAATATTTTATTGTATATAAATCATGTACATATATACATAAAAAATGTACAAAGGGAGCCCTTATGTTAGAGCCGCTTTTAGGAAACGGTGTTGTAGAAAAAATACTTTTTTATCTCCTGGTGTATGAAAACGGCTATATACGAGGGATGGCTAACACTTTCGGGATTCCTGTTAATGGCGTTACCCAACAGCTAAAACGGTTAGAAGATGGAGGAGTCATTGTTAGCCAAAAAAAGGGCAAAATACGACTTTATATGTTTAATCCTCGCTATCCATTTCTAGGCGAATTGAAAAACTTATTGCAAAAAGCTATTGATGTTTTGCCAGACCAAGAGAAAAAAAAATATTATAGGCTACGCACTAGACCACGCCGAAAAGGAAAGCCATGAAAAAGGTTAACTGGGAAACAATTGATATAAAAGAGCTGGCAATACTTATAAGCGCCCACTTAGCAAAAAATAATATCAGTGCCGTTTTGGTAGGCGGAGCGTGTGTGTCAATTTATTCAAATAATAAATATTTGTCCATGGATTTAGATTATGTCTCTTTTGCAACGCTCAAGGAGTTAAAAAATGCTATGGAGAAAATAGGATTTTACCAAAAAAGCAGTCGGCATTTTGAACATCCAAATTGTAGATTTTTTATTGAATTTCCACCCGGGCCCATAGCAATCGGCCAAGAAATGCCAATAAAAGAATTTAAAGAAATTAAGACACTAACTCTTTTAACTCCAACGGACTGTGTCAAAGATAGATTAGCTGCCTACTTTCATTGGAATGACCCTCAGTCGCTAGAACAAGCATTGATGGTCGCCCAAGCGCAGCCAGTTGATTTAGACAATGTTGCAAGATGGTCTAAAGCCGAAGGTGCATCAGATAAGTTTTTTAGATTTGAATCGTTATTTAAGAAAGGGGGAAAATGACAGGAAGTTTTGACGAAGTAATGTCTAAGCTCAAATCAAAGGCTAGGCCGGATCAACTGGAAGGCATGGCTAGGTTTGGCATGAGCACCAGCCAAAGACTAGGTATTTCTATGCCAGAACTTCGCAAGCTAGGCAAAGAGATTGGCCGCAAGCACCAGTTAGCCCTGCAGTTATGGGATACTAAAATTGCCGAGGCCATGATATTGGCAGCCTTAGTTGATGACCCTTCAGAGGTTACCGAAGAGCAAGCTGATAGCTGGGTTATGGATCTAGACTCCTGGGATGTTTGCGATCAGTTATGCATGAACCTACTAGACAAAGTACCGTTTGCTCTTAAGAAAATAAAAGAATGGTCGAGGCGAGATGAAGAGTTTGTTAAACGAGCTGCTTTTGCATTGATTGCTGTTTTGGCTTGGCACGATAAAGATGCTTCGGATGATTTTTTTGTAAGCTTTTTCCCTATTATAAAAGAAGGTGTAACAGATGAACGCAACTTCGTAAAAAAAGCCGTCAACTGGGCCTTAAGGCATATCGGCAAAAGAAATGCCGCGCTAAACAAGAAGGCTATTAAGTTTTCAAAAGTATTATTGCAAATGGATTCCAAATCCGCCCGCTGGATAGCCGCAGATGCCATAAAAGAGCTTGAAAGTGAATCCATTAAAAAGAGATTGAACATTTCTTAACAAGGAATAATTACTAAATGCCTATGAAATCTATGAAACGAACGGAAATAGTATTTTCTCTAATCGCTAATGTCTTATTAATGTTTATTGTAAACAATCTTCTAAACTGGAACTTAGCGTTTGTTCTGCCAAAGTTTAAAAATGTTATTTGGGCTGCCAATTTGGCTTTTGGAGTAGCCATTCTTGGTTATTTATTTTTATTGATAGCAGACGGATCAAGAAAAGAAGCAGTGACTAAGATTACTATTAACCTTTTCTGGCTTAATTTTTCTTATGTTTTGTATCTGGTCTTTCCTTTTGATTTTGCCGCTATCGGTATAGATTGGCTCAATCCTTTACTTAAGTTCTTAATCGTCTTCAGTATAATAGCTATGATAATCGCTATTCTTATAGAGATTTCCAAAATCACAGGCAAGAAATAATAGTATCCTCTATAATATTTATTTGATAAATATTTAGGAGGGGTCGCATAGTCTGGCCTAGTGCACACGCTTGGAGAGCGTGAGTCCTTCACGGGACCGAGAGTTCGAATCTCTCCCCCTCCGCCAGTTGGAAAATGTCTTTGTTGGCTCGCCCTCTATCCAAACGGTTATAAGATTGCTAATGGATTAGGGATTAGCCTTGATGATATAATGAAAAAAATTATGATAAGATATTTCATTGTTAGCATAATTAGTGGAGTTCTTTTCGGAACCATGGATGGTTTAATTCATGCTAATCCGTACGCCCAAAAACTCTTTGAGGCTTATAAGCCAATAGCCAAAACTTCTATTAATGTACCGGCAGGAATACTAATAGACCTTGTTTACGGTTTTGTAATGGCTGGTCTATTTCTTCTCCTTTATAAGAGTTTACCAGGTGAAACGGGTTTATTGAAAGGATTAAGCTTTGCGGGTATTGCTTGGTTTTTTCGTGTGGTAATGGCAGCCGCTTCTTCGTGGATGATGTTTAATATTCCAATAAGCGCTTCAGTATATTCACTCGTCGCAGGTTTAGGAGAAATGATAGTGTTGGGAGTTGTGTTTGGGTCAACATCAAAACCTTAAACCTTGGTCGGTTAGGGAGAAATAATATGACAAAAATTAAACGCAGTTGGGATCTTATTTCGGAAGAAAAAAGAAGAGCGACGACAAAAGCGATTATTGATTTTTTTCAAACAGAACACAGTGAAGAAATTGGTATTATCGCCGCAGAAAATGTTTTGAATTTCATGCTGGAAACACTCGCTCCTGATATATACAACAAAGGCATAGAGGATACATTAAATCTTGTTAAAAAAAGTTTTGAGAACATGGAACTAGATATCAATGCGCTTTTGAAAAAATGACATCGCGTGTTAAAAGAAAGTAAACCAGACAAACAAGAATTAATAAAACTGTAGAGATGGCAAACAATAACGAAAAATTAAGCGATTTATAATCAAGCGAATATTTACAAAAAACCAAGCGATATATTAAAATACTAATATTATGAACAAACAAGCACAAAATGATGGGTGTTGCCCAAAATTCAATCCGGAGAAATGGGACCAAAAAACATTTAATTGGGAAAACAAAAATTTTATCATGGAGACCATCCCGACGTTTCTTCACATACCCTTACCTAGTATGATTGGTAAAAAGGTTGCTAAAATGGTCAAAGCGGCCGAAGATGAGCAAAAAACAGAAGCCGACGAAGAGGTATTGTTATTGTTCCGCGATCCTAGCGCTTTTAAATCTGAGATATATTTATCTGTTACTGGTTCTGTGCAAGGCGCAAATAATTCAAATATTTCCGGCACATTTATCAGTAAAGTTTTTTCTGGTCCCTATAACGCTATTCCTAAGTTCATCAAGCAAATGACTAAATATTTGGCTACTCAAGGAAATAAAGCAAAAGATTATTATGTCCATTATGCTTATTGCCCAAAATGCGCTAAAAAGTATGGCAATTATATGATCTTATTTGCGGAAGTTTAATTTAGATAAGCAGAAAGTTTGTAATCGAAATCGGTATCAGTATCCGTTTCTTCATATTCTAATCTGATTAAAAAATAATATGAAAATCATAAGTCAACTAGAAGCAAATAAAGGGACAGTTTCTTCTGCTCTTGGAAAAGCTTTGGCAAAAAAAGTTCTTGAGGGTGATTTGGATATCCTTAATGAGGCCATTGAACTCTGTACTTTCGACTTAATCAACGAAAAAACAAAACATATTAGGGCAGGAGCTGCAAAGATTGTTGAACTGGTTGCTGAGAAAAAACCAGAGCTTATGGCACCATTTCTAGAAAAATTATTACCAGCTCTTACTGTCAAAGAACCTCAAACGCGTTGGATGATTATTAGAACCATGGGCTTCTGCGCCCCGCTAAACAAGAAAACCGCTAAGAAAGCTATCTCTTTTGCCAGACAATATATAAAAGAAAACGAGGGGTTATGCATAGTAAGTTCTGCAGACCTTTTTCTGGGCGATTTTGGGGCAATTTCTTCCAAAGACGCAGAACTGGTATTTCCTTATCTTGAAGAATCATCACAAAATGTCATACTTAATGAGCAGGATTGGTTAATGGAATCTTTCATAAAAATTTTCAAGTTAGTCAATGATGATTGTAGGGGAAAAATTACTAAATTTGCTAAACAATGGACTAGTCATTCAAGAAAAAGTACACAGGCTAGAGCAAATAAATTATTAAAACTAACAGAAGAACACGGATAAAAATATATGGATAAGAAAATTACCGCCTATATAGAAAAACAAAAATCTCCACAAAAAGAAATCTGTCAAAAATTACGAGGAATTATTTTTGCCACATTTCCAAAAATAAATGAGGAAATGAAATGGAGTGTACCTGCTTTTGGCGGTGGCAAATTTTATATCGTGGCTTTAAAAGACCACGTTAACCTGGGTTTTTCAAAAACGGGGTTAAGCAAAGAGGAACTATCTCTTTTTGATGGCGAAGCCAAAACGATGATGAATATTCAAATCAGCTCGCTTAAAGATATTGATAACAAGAAAATTGTAAAGCTGTTAAAATTAGTTAACGCTAAAAGCTAAAAACTAGGCGGCAAAATGGATTTAAACAATATTGCTTACTGTGGGCTATTTTGTGGAGGTTGCCCCAATCATACCGGAGTAATTGCCGACTTATCGCGTGACCTGCGCAAAGAACTAAGAACTTATCGTTTTGATAAGACCGCAGAAGAGCTCTCTAAAATGTCATTCTTCAAAGAATTCAAAAAATACTCAGATTGCTATGAAGTATTGGGAGCAATGGTAAAAATGAGATGTAAAAACGGGTGCAGAAAAGGTGGCGGCAACCCATTTTGCAAAATAAGAAAATGCGCCCAAAAGAAAGAATTAACTGGTTGTTGGGAATGCGGTGATTTTTTATCCTGCGATAAGCTGAAATCTCTAGAACCAAACCATGGTAAAGCGCATATCAAAAACCTCAAGACGCTTAAGAAGGTTGGCCCAAAAAACTTTACGGGAAAAAATGCTTTTTGGTATGCCGTTTAAGAGGGTAAAATATAAGAGTAATCGAAAATATTTATAACGAACATGAGATTATTAACACGTTGGTTTATATCTGGATTATCCCTATTTCTAGCTGCCTGGTTAGTTCCGGGAATTACTGTTGCGGGCGAAGGCTGGATAGTTTATGCCATTATGGCTGTTATTTTAGGGCTGCTAAATGCTATTGTGCGCCCCATTGTTAAGTTCTTCTCCATTCCGGCTCTAATACTTACCTTTGGCCTCTTCATCCTAGTAATCAATGCCTTGATGTTATGGCTAGCCTCTTCTGTTGCTACTAATATTTTTGGAGTCGGATTCTACGTCGACAGCTTCAAAGATGCTTTTTGGGGAAGCTTAATAATCACTATCGTAACTGCTCTTCTCTCAGGCTTAGTTAAAGAAAAAGATAATGATTAAGCCTAAATAAAGGTAGCAAAAAACCTACTTGTAGTTTAATATATCTAATAAATATCAAACTCAAAGGTTTAGATGAAAAATTTAGTAATAGGTGACTTAATTGCAAAGCTTCCAATCATCCAAGGTGGTATGGGTGTAGGTATTTCTATGTCTGGACTGGCATCGGCGGTAGCTAATGAAGGCGGCATTGGAGTGATATCTGTTGCCGATGTCGGCATAGACGAACCTGATGTAGAAGAAAACTATTTAGGCGCTAATATTAGAGGCCTTAGAAAAGAGATTAGAAAAGCTAAGTCGGCCACCCAGGGGATCCTTGGGGTAAACATCATGGTAGCTCTGTCTAACTTTGCCGATATGGTCACTACCTCTATCGAGGAAAAGATCGATATTATTTTCTCAGGTGCCGGCCTTCCCTTAAGTCTTCCAAAGTTCTTAAAAGAAGGCTCAAAAACCAAGCTTGTGCCCATTGTATCGTCAGGACGAGCTGCAAAATTAATTTGTGAGAAATGGCTTCAAAAATATAACTATCTTCCTGATGCCGTAGTAGTAGAAGGCCCCATGGCCGGTGGCCATCTTGGCTTTAAGGCCGAAGAAATAGACAGTCCCAGCAATAAGCTGGAAAAACTAGTAAAAGATGTTGTAAAAGCAGTAAAGGCTTATAAAGATAAGAAAAAAATCCCGGTAATTGCTGCCGGAGGCATATATACCGGCGAGGATATTCATAAGTTTTTTAAATTGGGTGCCGACGGCGTGCAACTAGGAACGCGTTTTGTAGCCACCGAAGAATGTGATGCTTCCGACGATTTTAAGCAAGCCTTTATCGATGCCAAAAAAGAAGACGTCACTATTATTAAAAGTCCGGTGGGAATGCCAGGGCGGGCTTTAAAAAATAAATTTCTAGATGATGTGGGCAAGGGAAAGAAAAAGCCTTTCAAATGCCCTTACCGGTGTATTAGAACCTGTAGAGTTAAAAACAGCCCGTATTGTATCGCTTTGGCTTTGATTAACGCCAAAAGAGGAGACTTAAAAAACGGCTTTGCTTTTGCCGGATCTAATGCTTACCGTGTTAAAGAAATTGTGTCGGTTAAAAAGCTTATCAATACCTTGGTTTTAGAATACGAAAAAGCAGCTAGAGCCTCTTCAACCTCTGCCGTTACTACATAATATCACTCGAACTGCCTTTATCTTTTTTTCTTTGCGGCTCAGGAGTGTAGGGAACCGGGATATATTCAACCGACGGCCTGGACTGCGGTGCTTGAGGATAAAGATCCATCAACTCATAAATCTGATTAGGTATTTGGGTATTTACTTTAATGCCAATTGCTTCTAATTTTTCGGGTGAAAGAGGAAAGTCGTGAGTAAACCTGCCGGTGGTGATGTACTCGGCGATTCTTTTTGATTTCTGTTTATCCATCCCCTTATTCTCAAGAAGTTCTAGCACTAATCTCTTTACCTGAACAGAAGCTTTAGCTGCTAAATCTAGTAAGACCAGGGTTTCATCCTTCATCTTTTCTGTCGGTTTAATTTGGGGTAATTTGATAAGAGAAGTTGCCGGACCAATGTTGCCTAATTGCGGGTCAACCGGGCCTAAAACCGCATTTTCATCCATTAATATCTCGTTAGCTACTAGGGAGATTAAAGTTCCGCCGCTCATAGCATAGTGGGGAACGATAATATTTACATAAGATTTGTGGCGTTGCAAAGCTCTTGCTATCTGCTCTGAAGCTAGCACTAGGCCTCCGGGAGTGTGAATAATTAAGTCAATTGGCGTTGTCTGCGGGGTAAAACGAATGGCTCTTAAGATTTTTTCTGAATCCTCAACTGTTATGTAGCGGATAAGAGGGATGCCAAGCAGAGAAAGAGCTTCCTGGCGGTGGATTAGAGTTATTACTCTGCTGCCTCGGGTTTTTTCAATCTCCCGAATTAAACGAAAACGCCTAAGCATTATCATCCGGCGTCTAAGTGACGGGATGATAAAAAATAGTAGAAAGATAACAAAAAACAATAGGTCCGTGGTACTCATAAATATTATTGTTCCTTTTGCTTTGAAAAATAAACCACTGCTATAATATTCATAATGGAAGATATCGAAGTACTTATTTCATCACACAGCACCCTAATAGCAGTAGAAACAGTCGAAGAAGAACGCTTAGAGCAGCTTATCAAGCAGATTGCTTGGAGGCTTAACCTGCCTTGTTATACCTGGGATGTAAATACTGGCCTGATTGTAATGGGCGGCAACTCTCCTATCTATAAAACTCAGGACGCTTTAGTAGCTCTAGGAAATGTGGCCACTATTAAATCAGGACTTTTTCTTTTTAAAGACCTTCAACACTGCTTAGAAGACCCTAAAATCATTAGGAAATTAAAAGAGATAGCTAAGCCCTTAATCAGCGAAAAAACTATAATTTTTGTTTCTAACACCGAAGACTATCCCGAAGAGCTACAAGATACTTTGGTTACATACAAAATGCCCCTACCCACTGAAGAGCAGTTAAGAGAAATATTAAACCGTTTTCTAAAAACTATGCCCCAAGTAAGAATTAGCTTGTCTGATACCGAAATGAACAGTCTAATAAATAACTTAAAAGGGCTAACGGCTATCGAGGCTAAAAGAGCCATAAATGAAGCGGTAATTCTTGATAAAAGCTTAGACAAGGAAGACTTAAAAACAGTGGCAGATTTAAAAAAGAAGTTTATAGAAAAAGAGCAGTTGGTAGAATATACCTCGCCTGAGGAAAACTTTAACATCGTTGGCGGCCTGCCCAATTTAAAAAAATGGATGGCCCAACGAAAAGTAGCTTTTGGAAAAAATCAATATAACCTGCCGGCTCCTAAAGGAATTCTTTTAATAGGCATCCCCGGATGTGGAAAAACACTTTGTGCCAGAGCCATCGCCAATGAACTTAATCTTGGCCTCATCAAGTTTAACCCCGCTAATTTATACAGCAAATTTATCGGCGAATCAGAAGAGAATTTTCAAAAAGTAATCAAACTAACCGAGAGTTTGGCTCCTATAGTGATGTTGATAGACGAAGTAGAAAAAGTAATGCCTAATAGTAGCAGCTCAGACAGCGATGGAGGTTTAAGCAAACGGCTATTTGGAACCTTTTTAGGCTGGATGCAAGACAAAAAGGAATCAGTCTTTGTCGTGGCTACCAGCAATGATATACAATCTCTGCCGCCAGAGTTCAGTCGTCAGGGCCGCTTCGATGAAGTTTTCTTTGTGGATTTACCTACCAGAGAAGAACGTCGAGATATCTTAAATATCCATTTAAAAAGGCGGAATATTAATATTGAAGTTATTGACACCAATGAAATCGCTGATCTAACTGAAGGTTTTTCAGGTTCAGAATTGGAGCAATTAATCCTATCGTCTATGTATTCGGTTGCCTCAACTTCAGGCAATATCTCAAATGAAATAATTAAAGAAGAGATTAAAAAAACTATGCCCTTAAGCAAACGCAGTCCTGAAGAAATCGAGTCGTTGAGGCTTTGGGCTAAAACTCACTGTATCGAAGCCTAATCTGCACTATAAATTAATTTCATTCTTGGATATAATCTTAGTTTGACCGTGCTAGGCGGGGAGTCAGCGGTGCCCTGTACCCGCAATCCGCTATAGCGGGGCTGAATTCCTGTTCGCGATTCGCCCAAGCAAGCCTGGCCGAACTAGAGAAGTGTTGAAACCTTGGTCCTGCGTGGGCAGGACTTACAAACCCCGTCAGGTCCGGAAGGAAGCAGCGGTAAGTAGGACCCCTGTACGCCGTAGGGAAGCTAGGGTGGAACTTAGCTGGCTCGAGCTTCAGTTACTTGGACGCAACCAAGAGCAGGTGCACGGTCTTATTAGAGATTAGAGGCTAGAGGTTAGAGACTAGTTTTCAAATGGATACAAACCGCTCAATGGGATTTGAATAGGGAGACTGCTTGAGTTACATAACTTTATATCGAAAATACCGGCCGAAGACTTTTAACGAGGTAGTTGGCCAAGACCATATTACTAAAACCTTGGCTAATGCCATCAAAGAAGACCGCTTAACCCATGCTTATCTTTTTTGCGGCCCTAGGGGAACTGGTAAAACCTCCACTGCAAAAATACTAGCTAAATCCCTAAATTGCGAAAAAGGCCCTACGGCTAAGCCTTGCTTAAAATGCGTTAATTGCAATGAGATTGCCTCTGGTAATTCCATCGACGTTTTAGAAATTGATGCTGCTTCTAACCGGGGGATAGATGATGTCCGAGAGCTAAGGGAAAAAGTTAATTTTGCCCCTACGCACTCTAAAACTAAAGTCTATATTATCGACGAAGTCCATATGCTTACCAACGAAGCTTTTAATGCTTTATTAAAAATGCTGGAAGAGCCGCCCATGCACGCTGTTTTTGTGCTAGCCACTACTGAACCTCATAAGGTTGCTCCTACAGTGGCTTCCCGTTGTCAGCGCTTTGATTTCCGCCGTTTGCTGGCATCTGATATCAATAAAAGACTTTCAGAAATTGCCAAAAATGAAGGGATTGGGGTGGAACCGGCTTCGCTAGATATAATCAGCAAACAATCACAAGGCTCGCTTAGGGACGCTATCGGACTCCTCGACCAACTTTATTCCTTTGTTGGCAAAAAAATCAAAAGCCAAGATGTTTTGTCTTTGCTTAACTTAAGCGAAGCCGATCTGTACTTGGATCTATGCGATATCATAATTGCCAAAGATACCACTGCCGCCTTAATTTTTGCCAAAAAACTAATTGATGACGGCCGCGACTTAAGACATTTTGTAAGCCAGTTAATTGAACATTTTCGCTCCATTTTTATTATACTGAGCACCGATAGCTACTCAGAGATTATTGCTCTGCCGTCTGAGACACTGGCTCGCTTAAAAGAACAATCAGCTCATTTTGAAATTTGGGAAGTGCTTAAAACTATTGAAATCTTATCTGAGGCTTATAAAGAAATGCGTTATGCCTCCGATTTAAGCCTGCTATTTGAAATAACTCTGATAAAACTGACTAAAGTAGAAGCCGACATCAGCCTGGAAGGACTGCTAAATAGGGTGATGGAGCTAGAGAAAAAACTAGGGAGTAGGGAGTTGGGAGTAGGGAGTAGTAAACTACCAAATAGCGTAAAGCAGCCAAAAAATAATGCGTTGAATCAGAACAAAGCAGACTACTCCAAAGAACCTACTGCCGGCAAAGATAAACAAACGCGCACCCACTCCCCACAACCTACAACCCACTCCCTGCTTTTAGATAAAGTCCACCGGGCTTGGCCGGTAATATTAGAGCAGGTCAAAGAGAAAAGTGTGCCTGTATATGCCTTATTAAGCGAAGCTCATCCCCGAGAAATTGCCGGCAAGCAGTTAATACTAACCTTTTCTGCCGGCAAGGATTTTCACAAAACTAAGATAGAAGAAAAAACCAGCGCCGAGATAATCAAGAAAAGCCTAAAGGATATCTTGGGAGCAGAATTGGAAATAGGCTGCGAAATAACTGATGAAGAACAACAAAGCCCCCAAGCTCAAAGCCCAAAGAAAAGCGAACCAATTTCAAAAGCCCACTTGGTAAAGCTGATGAAGGATAGTTTTGGGGCCGAGATAGTCGAAGAGTTAGAAATAAACAAGGAGGAATAAGTGTTTAATCCGAAAATGCTTAAGCAGGTACAACAAATGCAAAAGCAAATGATGGCTGCCCAAGAAGAACTAGCCCATGAAATAGTTGAAGCCTCAGCCGGCGGCGGAATGGTTACCGTTAAAGCCAACGGCAAGCAAGAGGTTCTTGAGATAAAAATAGACAAAGAAGCTGTTGATCCTAGTGAAGTGGAAATGCTAGAAGATATGGTTTTAGCAGCCGTTAGAGAAGCCTTATCGAAATCAAGTGAACTAGCCCAGCAAAAACTAGGCGGACTAACGGGTGGATTAAATATTCCAGGGATGTAGCGTTGTTTCCAAAAACAGTAGAATCTCTAGTAAATGAATTAGCAAAACTGCCAGGTATCGGGCCTAAGACAGCTCAGCGTTTGGCTTTTTTCTTGCTTAAAACCCCGGCTGCTGAAGCTAAAAAACTGGCTGAGGCTATTAATGCTGCCAAAGATACCGTGGTCTTTTGCCCAATCTGCTTTAATTTAACCGACCAAAAAACCTGCCAATTCTGCAGCAACCCAGAGCGCGATAAAAATAGGATTTGTATCGTCGAAGATGCTAAAGACATCATCCCTATCGAGCGCACTCAGGATTACAAAGGGCTTTATCATGTCCTACAGGGGGCTATTTCTCCCATTGACGGCATCGGCCCCGAGGAATTGCGTATTAAAGAACTTATAGACCGGCTTAAGAAAGGTGAGATTAAAGAGATTATTGTGGCTACTAATCCTAATATCGAAGGCGAAGCCACCGCTCTGTATATTGCTAAGCTGGTTAAACCCTTAGAGATTAAAACTACCCGTATTGCAAGCGGCCTGCCCGTTGGCGGCGACTTAGAATATGCCGATGAGATAACATTGTCGAGAGCCTTAGAGGGTAGGCAAGAGATTTAGCTTAATAACTGCCAAGCATAAGATATAATTTAAAGATGGAGAAAGCTAACGATTACGGGTTATTTTTCCCGCTCTACTCAGTTGAATTATTCATAAGTATAGTTGGAATGCTAACATTGCTTCCTGCTAATTCATATGTATCTTTCCTGGTTTTTTTGGCTATTTTAGCCGTTATGAGTTTTTTAACCGGTCTTTTTTTTGAAAACATCAATCCCTGGCTATATATTATCCCTTTTGTTTTAGTAGGGCTGCTTTTAGGACTGTTTGGTCTGATATTTAATTTCCTGGCTACTAACGCCATTCTCAAAGAGTTCTATTTACACTTAACCGGCACAAACTCGCCATATTACCTGATAGTTTATTTAGTTGGCCTAGTTATCTCCATTCCCAGCGCCTGGGGCGGCTCGGCCTTCGCCAAAACCCACAGAATCTAACTACTCCCTACTCCCTACAACCTACCTCCTAGTCTTGTTGCTTGCTTTTTTAAGCCCAATGGCAGTAAAATAATTATTCACTCTTTGAGCTGAAGATTTTTCGAATAACGAACAACGAAGTTCGAACAACGGGGTTTTATATGAGTAATCCAATTGAAGTAAGATGGCACGCCAGAGGCGGACAGGGAGCAGTAACGGCTTCCAAATTACTAGCTATGTCGGCTTTTGCCGAAGGCAAGTATGTTCAGGCTTTTCCCGAATACGGCTCGGAGAGAACCGGTGCACCTATTCAGGCTTTTACCCGTCTTGATGATTGCGAGATTAAGATACATAGCCAAATAACCAATCCCGATGTCGTTTTGGTTTTAGACTCAACCTTGTTAGATGCAGTAGACGTAACAGCCGGTATAAAAGACAACGGAATTGTTTTGGTTAACAGTGATAAAAGTGCTGCTGATATCAAAAAAAAGCTAGGTGTCAGCCAGAAGGTTTACGTCATCGATGCTAACAAGATTTCTTTGGATGAATTGGGTAGAGTAATACCAAACACTCCGATGATTGGAGCTTTAGTTAAGGCAACCGGCGCTCTTAACAAAGATAAATTAATTGATACCTTTAAACAAAGCTTTGGCAAGAAATTTTCTGCTTCCGTTCTAAAAGGAAACGTGAAAGCAATTTCCAGGGCTTATGGGGAGGTAACAAGCGCATGAGTAAGTTAAAATGGCAGGAATTAACTCCCGGCGGAGTAATTACCGAGCCTGGAAACTCAAAATCATACCGTACCGGAGACTGGCGAAGCCGCCGGCCGATTTGGAATAAAGATGCCTGTTCGCACTGTATGTTGTGCCCTATTCACTGTCCTGATTCATCTATTAAGGTTAAGGATAAGAAGATGACAGGCATCGATTACGATCATTGTAAAGGATGTGGGATCTGTGCCAACATTTGCCCAAAAAACGCAATCGAAATGCACAACGAAAGCGAATATAAATAAGGGGTCTGCGGTGAGTAAAACAGTTGCCAAAACCGGTACCGGAGCCGTCGCTGAGGCTATGCGTCAAATTAATCCGGACGTAGTTGCAGCCTACCCGATAACCCCTCAGACCGCCATCGTTGAAGAGTTTTCCTCATTTGCCGCTAACGGTAAAGTTAAAACCGAAATGATAACCGTTGAATCCGAGCACTCGGCTATGAGTGCTTGTATAGGAGCTTCAGCCGCAGGTGCTCGCGTTATGACAGCTACTTCTTCGGCCGGTCTAGCTTTGATGTGGGAAGTTTTATATGTGGCTGCCGGATGCCGCCTGCCTATAGTTATGCCCATGGTTAACCGAGCGCTGTCAGCTCCTTTGAATATTCATTGCGACCATTCCGACTCCATGGGAGCCCGTGATGCCGGCTGGATTCAGCTTTATTCGGAAAACTCCCAGGAAGCCTATGATAATGTAATCCAGGCAGTGCGTATTGCTGAGCATAGCGATGTGCGCCTGCCGGTAATGGTAATGTTAGACGGCTTTATCACCTCCCATGCCATCGAGCGTTTTGACATGATTGATGATAAGACAACTCAAGCTTTTGTAAGCGAGTTTAAGCCTTTTTCTCCATTACTTGATACTGATAAGCCCAGTACGCATGGCCCATTCGACCTGTTTGATTATTATTTCGAGCACCGTCGCAGTCAAGCAGAAGCCATGAAAAAATCAAAACAAGTTATTTTAGACGTGGCTAAAGAATATGAAAAATTAACAGGCCGAAAATATGATTTATATAAATCTTACCAGCTAGAAGATGCCGAAGTTGCCGTAGTTGTTTTATCTTCAACTGCCGGAACCGCCGTATCGGTAGTAGATAAGTTAAGAGACGAAGGTATTAAGGCCGGATTAATGGTTCCTAGAGTTATTCGCCCTTTTCCAGCTGAGGAATATGCCAAAGCCTTAACACATGTAAAAGCCGTATCGGTCATGGACCGTTCTGATTCCTTTAATGCAGAAGGAGCTCCGCTTTACACCGAGCTTACTGCTGCTATGTATCAAAGTGGAGGCCGGCCGGTAATGAGCAATTACATCTTTGGGTTAGGCGGACGCGACGTGCATCCAAGCGATATAGAAAAAGTATATAGAGACACTTTAGACAATGCCCACAACGGTAAAGTAAAAAAAGCCGTTAATTACCTGGGCGTTAGAGGTGATGAATAAATGGCCAAAATACATGAATTAGCAGAAGCCAAGCCAAGACTAGCCTCAGGGCATAAACTGTGCCCGGGGTGCGGTGCTTCGGTAGCAGTTAATTTAGCTTTAAACAGTATCGCTGAACCAGTAGTAGTCTCAGCGGCTACTGGCTGCTTAGAAGTATCAACAACTGCGTTTCCCTCTACATCATGGGAAACACCTTTTATTCATTCAGCTTTTGAAAACTCCGCAGCTACCATCTCCGGTATAGAAACTGCCTATAGAGCTCTAAAAAAACAAGGCAAAATTAAAAAGGAGATTAAGTTCGTGGCTTTCGGCGGTGACGGCGGAACATACGACATTGGTTTTCAAGCTTTATCGGGAGCGGCTGAGCGCGGACATGATTTTCTCTATATCTGCTACGATAACGGGGCTTATATGAATACCGGCATTCAGCGAAGCAGTGCTACTCCGATGGGAGCAACCACTACTACAGCCCCTGCTGGCAGCCAGTCAATAGGCAAGGGCGAATGGCGAAAAGACATGGTAGCCATTATGGCAGCTCATAATATCCCTTACGCAGCCCAAGCCAGCATCGGATATTGGAAAGACTACGTAAACAAGGTGGAAAAAGCTATTGCTGCTAAAGGACCGGCTTTTATCACCGTTTTATCTCCTTGTCCCCGTGGCTGGAGATCGGTAGAAGACAACTCAATAGCTCTTGCAAAAGAAGCAGTAACTTGTAACTTCTGGCCTCTATATGAGGTTGTAGAGGGAAATAACTGGAAAATAAACATTAAGCCCTCTAAACCAACTTCGGTTGAGGACTGGCTTAAACAACAAGGCCGCTTTAAGCATTTGTTTACTTCAGAAAACAAAGAGACATTAGATAGAATTGTCGCCCGCGTAGATGAAGAGTGGCAAAAACTGCTTAAGCGCGAAGAGTGCAGCTAAAGCATACTTTTCTTAACTGAGCTTAAGTCCTTAACACGGCGGCCGCCTTCTTTAAAAGCTTCTTTGATAGCTAATTCTTCTTCCTCGGAAAGAGTAGACTCCGAGCTTCCTCCGCTGATATCTTTAATAAAAATCCGTGACTCACTGCGGCCATTAATAGTACTTATAACCACTCCGTCTTTTTGATCATTTAATAAAGCTAAAGCAAAGCTGAGCGCTCCACCGATGTCTTTAAAAGCATCAAATCTTACCAACCCAACACGCTGAATAGCTCCTTTTAAATTATCACTGGTTTTTTTATGTGTTAGAACCAAATTATCGATGCGCTTAGATAACGATTCAACTTTACGACTTGTGGTATTAATTAATTCAGGAAGTTTGCCTTTAGCAGATGCTTTTGCAACCTTATCAAAACCAGCCCTAATATTGTTAAGCTTGTATGTCAGAAAGCCTAACCATAGAACTAACAACAAATTAACAGCTAACAAAATAATTATGACACCAATCACTTGTGCTCCCCAAAAAAGGTTTTTACGCCAGTAGTAATATTAACAATACCCTTTTAGAAAAACATTATATAATAAACGCAATCGATATTTATGGATGAAATTAAAGAGATTTTAAAAAAAGTAAATAATTCCGAACTTGACTGCCAAGAAGCTAAGAAACTTATTGAGCGCAACTACTTTGCTGATTTAGGAGATGCTAAAATCGATCATCACCGCCGGATACGCTGCGGATTTCCAGAAGTCATCTATTGCGCCGGCAAAACAGCTAATCAACTAAAAAGAATCGCTTCTGAGATTTACTCAAGCGGTGTTAGCGTAGTTGGCACCAGAGCCGATAGCCATGCCTACAAAGCCATCAAGGAAGTGCTAAAAAACGCTATTTACTACCAAGAGGCTCGCATAGTTTGCGCTGAGAATAATCCGGTTCGAAAAACAGGCTTGGTTTGTGTCGTCAGCGCTGGTACATCCGACTTAAGCATAGCTGAAGAAGCTGCTATTACCGCCGAATTATCAGGTAGTAAGGTCGAGCGAATCTACGATGTGGGTGTTGCCGGCATCCACCGCTTGCTATCCTATAAAAATATGCTTGAAAAAGCCAAGTCGGTAATTGCTGTAGCCGGAATGGAAGGTGCTTTACCCAGCGTAATAGGTGGACTGGTAGCGGTACCTGTTATTGCTGTACCAACCAGCGTAGGATATGGAGCCAGTTTTGAAGGGGTAGCCCCTTTGCTTGCCATGCTTAACAGTTGTGCTGCCGGAGTTGCAGTAGTAAATATCGATAATGGTTTCGGTGCCGGATATTTGGCTAGCATGATTAATAGGAGAAAATAATGAAAATAGCTTATTTTGATTGTTTTTCGGGAATTTCAGGGGATATGGTCCTTGGAGCCCTTCTTGATATCGGGCTTCCTTTGGAGCATTTGCGCGAGGAACTAGCTAAACTTCCGTTAACTAATTACGAAATTAACGCTAAACCCGTTCAGCGAAGTGGGCTAGCAGCTACTAAGGTGAGTATTAAAGCCGAGGAAAAAGGAGTTGTCCGTACCTGGTCTAATGTAAAAACAATCATTGAACAAAGTGAACTTTCTGAAGATATCAAAAACAAGGCTTTAGAGATCTTTCTTAAGTTGGCAGAAGCTGAGTCTAAAATACATAAAAAAGATATATCAAAGATACATTTTCACGAGGTAGGAGCAACGGACTCCATTGTTGACATTGTAGGAGCAGTTATCGGTATGAACTATCTGGAAGTTGATGATGTCATATCTTCAGAGGTGGCAACCGGCATGGGCATGGTTAGAAGCGATCACGGAATGCTACCTATCCCGGCTCCGGCTACTTTAGAAATATTAAAAGATGTGCCCGTTTATAGTGGCTCAGTAAATCATGAGTTAACTACACCGACAGGGGCGGCCATACTTAAATCTTTTGCTACAACCTATGGGCCTCTTCCTACCATGTCTGTAGAGAAAATCGGCTACGGCGCAGGAGCTACTGAACTGGAAATACCCAATGTTTTAAGGCTTATGGTTGGAGCTCTGGCAGAAAAACAAGAAGCAGAAGAAACGAAGGCGAAAAATGAGTTGACGTTGGTAGAAACGAACGTCGACGATTCTAATCCGCAATTTTTCGGCTATATTATGGATAAATTGTTCGCAAAAGGAGCACTGGATGTTTGGTCATCGCCTATATATATGAAAAAAAACCGCCCGGCTATTACTTTATCGGTGCTATGCCCTAAAGACATTCAAGAGAAAGTGATTCAAACCATTTTTGAAGAAACCACTACTCTGGGAGTTAGATTATCGGAAATATCGAGAAAAACAGCCGCTAGGCATATCAAAACCATATCAACAAAGTTAGGAGATGTTGCAGTTAAAATCGCTAAATACAAAGACAAAGTGATAAACATTGCCCCTGAATACGAAGACTGCGCCAAAATAGCCAAGAATAACAACCTACCTATAAAAAAAGTATATGATATCGCTAAACTAGAAGCTACCCGTCGTCATTCTGAGGAGACTGGCAACGAAGAGTCTTCCTGTCTTCCGAATAACCTGTAGCCAATCAAATAATTTGGAAACATTGCTCCCATAATCTTGGTAGGTTTTACCCTTGAAAAAAGTCATATAGTAGTTGCAACTCGAACATTTGTTTGGTATTTTAGTAATCAGTTACTATTCAATAAGAAGGAGCAAATGGTAATTATGGAGACTAGCCAACAAGTAGAAAGTACGGTATCATCAAATCAAACATTGTCCTTATTCAACTACAAGAACAGCCTAATGAAAACAGCAATTGCTAATATACCAACGGATAACAAGACAACCCCTTTTTATAAAAACGTTAATGTTGCTATTCATAATTCTGATTGCATAGACTTTCTGAAAAACTTGCCGAGTGAAAGCGTAGACTTAATTGTGACTGATCCAGCATATTCAGGTATGAACAATAAGTTAAATTTTGGCAATGGTAGGATAGTAGGTAATTATCAAAAAGCTGACAACGACAAGTGGTTTTTAGAATTTAAAGATAACACTTCAAACTTCCTTTCTTTTTTATTTGAATGTTATCGAGTATTACGTAATAACCGGCATATTTATATTATGTTTGATAGCTATTCTCTATTATCACTTGGATCTTTAATGCGGGAAGTTTTTAACGTAAAAAATATAATAATTTGGGACAAGGTTAATATTGGAATGGGACACTATTTTAGAAGAAGACATGAATTAATTATGTTTGCTACTAAAGGCTCAAGGAAACTTAATGCCAGGAATTTTCCTGACATTTGGTCAGAAAAAAGAATACACAGAGGCGTATACCCAACACAGAAACCGGTTGAAATATTCGATCGAATGATACAGGCTAGTTCAGAAAAAGGTTTTGTTATATGCGATCCCTTTGTGGGTAGCGGTAGTTCAATAGTTTCGTCTTTAAAAAACGGCTGTACTTTTATTGGGTCAGATCTAAGTAAAAAAGCATGCGAGATTTCAAGCGAAAGAGCTAAGTATTTTATCAAAACCGGAGAAGACGCTTACCAATAATTAAGGGGAAACTTTGCCAGAGCTAAAAAGAACCTGGTCTGTGCCTACTTCTCCTAGATCGCCATACAAACTTCCTCATGAATTGTCGCTTCTAAAAGAATTTGAAGGCCAACTATGGAACAGGCATACCCAAACATTATTTGCTAAAAAATTAGCTAAAAGCAGTTTTTTTCAAGGCACAGTATCCAAGAAGGAACCAGATTTTTCAGCCAGGGATAGAATTAATAGAGCTCCAAAAACGTTTGGTTTTGTAAGGTTTGATAACGGAAGACGTATAGAGATAACAGATGCTGGCTCTCGCCTAATATCAAATAAAAGGCTTGAAGAGCTTTTCCTTAAGCAGTTACTTAAATGGCAATATCCTTCGCCTAAACATCAAAGTGCTAGTTATCATGGTTTTAGAATCAAGCCTTTCCTTGAAACACTTAGGCTTATTAAAAAACTGGGTGGATTGACAAAAAGAGAGATATCCATTTTTGTTCTTCCGTTAATTGATTGGAAAGACTATGAAAAAACAAAACAAGAAATTATCGATTTTAGAGAAAAATCTAAGAAATATAATACCAAAATTGAATGCCAGACATATGCTAACCAGCTACACAAAGAAAAATTTAGACATGTATATAATAGAGAGCTTGCGGAAAGTTTGAAGCTAAGAGAAAGCAGCAGAAGGCAAGTAGACCAAGATTCATTTTTAGCCACAAAAATCAGAAATTCAATTGATTATTCAGACGCTGCTATTCGATATTTTAGAGCGACCGGCTTGTTTACTATCTCTTCCAGAACATACAGATTGCAAATCTTAGATACCAAATTGCAAGTCGTTGAAGAAATTTTATCTAAAACTGCTAGGGAGCCCCTGAATTTTTTAGAAAATGAAGCCATTTTTTTAGACTTGTTAAGTAATCCTGACTATCCTAAATTGCCAGATGACAATAAACAAACATTAATTACCGAAATTATGAATATTTTCAAGTTTTTAGAAGATAAGAGCCATAATATTCCTAAGATTCAGTTATCGCCTAGTTATTTAAATACACTCGATATTGAACAACTGAAGGATAAAAAGGAAGAGCTGGAAAGACTTGGGCAAAAAATTTCCGAACAAGAGCAACTTAAACAGCTGCAAACCTACAGTCTTTATGCTGAAATAAGCCAAACATTTGAGAAAATAAGAGATTTTCGGTGTTTAGATATTCCAGATAAACCTTTATTTTTGGAATGGAATATTTGGAGAGCACTAAATATGTTGGATGATGGGACAATTCAGGGAAACCTATTGCTTGATCTGGAGAGTAAGCCATTAAGAACTGCTCCCGGAAATATGCCTGACATGGTTTGTTATTACAAAGACTTTGTATTAGTTGTAGAAGTAACGTTAGCCAGGGGGGCAAGGCAATATGAAATTGAAAGTGAGCCTGTTTCTAGACACTTAGCTAGTGTAAGAAAGAACTTAAGACAGAAAGGTGATAGAAGGCCAGTTTATGGATTATTTATCGCAGCTACTGTAAATCCAGCCGTAATAGCACATTTTTATATTCTTAGGAGAACCAATATACAATATTATGATGGCACTATTTCTTTTATTCCAATGAATGTCCAAACTTTTATGAATTTGCTAGAGATAGCCAATACTAATGGCGGAGTTACGTCATCTCAATTGTATAAATTCATAAGGTGGGCAGACAAGGCAGCTGATGGATTAACCGAAGAAGACTGGTTTAATGCCATCTCGGCAAAAGCTAGTAACTGGATTTAGAAAGATTGATTGTAATTATCAAGACAAAACAATGAACTAAAAGTTTTTATTGCATCCGAAACTTGTACTCGTACTCGTTATTATCAGTCTTAGCTTCGCCCTTAAGTGGGCCGACCTTTATTTTAAAAGTATTGACCTCTTTTTCGGTCGGACTAAATCCGGGAATAGTTACTTTAGCAATACCGTTTGCTGTTAGGTCAACACTGCTTTTCTCTTCACTTTTTGAGTCACCCTTAACATATAAAACTACTTCTACCGGCACTTTTTTTTGGGCACTGCCTTTTAAACCCACAGCAATCCTTACCGCTACTTCATCAGAGCTGGGCAATTCTCTGACTCCATTTGCATCTACACTTGCCCTTAAAGGCTCTGTTGCCACATCAGAAATATAGACATCGGTATCAGCTTTAATTTTGCTATCTTCAACCTTTGCTTTTCCTTTAACTGGTGCTTTACTTTTTATTTGCTGCAAAAAAGCACTCACTTTTGGTTGTTCATAAACAGTCTCATCACTAATGAATTTGGATGATTGAATTTTGATTTTAATTTCTTCCTCATTTAGAAAAGCTTGGGCTTCTTTTATAAAATGAGTGTAGGCTGAGTCGCTAAGGCTTAAGTCTTTTAGCGCTAAAGAAATTTCTTTTGCATCAACTGAAGCCACACCAGACATAGCGCTTAACACTGCGCTCTGATACTTCTCTAAGCCTTCGTTTCTAAGCCTCATAGAAATAACCAAAAATGAGTTAGCCTCTTTTAGCTCTTCTAAATTTTTAAGCCCCATCGAAGTAGAGAAAATATCTTGGCTTTGGGCAATTAAGTCTGTTAGGCTACTCTTAAACTGCCCTTGCGAGCTGGCAGTGGTAGTTTTTGTAAGCTCAGTGAAGCGCTTTGAGATCCTGTTAGATTGTTCTGCAATTTCATTTACCGCGTCAAAATAATCGGTCACTTCTTGCTGCCTGCCCCTGGCAATGTTGCCAACTATGCTTAAGAAAAGCAGGATTATTATCAAGCCGGCAGGCAATAAAAGGAACAATCTTCTGCGCCGTATCTTTTTAGGACTAGCAATAGCACCCGTTTGATAACTATATCTTTTAGCCATAGCGGATGACATTTTAGCACAAAAGCAGCTAAATGGACAAAGGGACGAGGGATGAGAGTTGGGGGTTGAGGGTTATAAAAGGATGAAAATAAAATAAAAAACCGATAGAATTACATAGTTGATTGTTAGCCGCAGTGGCGGAATTGGCAGACGCGCTAGGTTCAGGGCTTAGTGTCCTTACGGACTTGGGAGTTCGACTCTCCCCTGCGGCACTTCACTACTTACTACCAACTACTCACTACTCACTGCTTTTAATGTACAATTAGGCTATGCATACTGCAGAAAAAACCATACTAGATCGATACCAAATAATCGAAGAACTAGGAACCGGAGGATTCTCAACCGTTTATAAAGCCTTTGATTCCAAAATGGAGCGCCTGGTAGCCATTAAGTTCATCCCTTCTCATTCCAAAGCCACTACCTGGGCTAAGAGGGAGGCTAAAACCAGCGCTCACTTAAACCACCCCAATATTGCCACTATTCACGAATACGACGAAACTGAAGACGGCCATTATCTAATAATGGAGTACTTAGAAGGCATTAACCTAAGGGATGTGCTGGAAGCTAAAGAGAAGTTAGAAATCGAAGAAGCTATCGCTATAGCCTCTCAAGTAGCCGTGGCCTTAGAATATGCTCATATTAATTTTGTAGTTCACAAAGACATCAAGCCCGAGAATCTAATGATTATTGCTGATGGACGGGTAAAGATTATGGATTTCGGAACCTCAAGACTGCTTAGCCAGATGGAACAATCAAAGAACACCTTGGTAGGCACCCCTAGCTATATGTCACCGGAGCAATCCCGCTTCGAGATAACCGATGACAGATGCGACCAATTCTCTTTGGGAACAGTCCTATATGAAATGCTAACCGGCAAAAACCCTTTTGAAGCCGCTACAAACAAGGCTTGCCTTTATAAAGTACAAAATCAAGAGGTGGCGCCCCCGTCAAGCTTGCTAAAAGAAATCCCCGAAGAGCTCGATAATGCTATACTCAAAGTCCTCTCTAAGGACAGAGAAAACAGGTATGCTACCATCACTGACTTCCGTTATAAGGTAGAGCGCTCATATAATTTGCCTGCCAATAGCCGCCAAATAGTCAAAAACTTATACGAACAATTCGTAGAAGTAGAAGAAGAATCATTGGGGCCCCAGATAGCCAAAAGAGATAATCTCTTAGAGATTGCCCGAGATATTATCGGGCGGATTTATGCAAAAAATAGCAATTTTGTTGGGAAGCTTTTTAGCGTATTGCTCTTTGTTGCTTTTGTTCTATCTATTGGCTCAGGACTCTGGTTGGGCGTTGCCTATCCTTTGCTGGTAGGAGTAACCCACCGCCCAAAAAAGGCAATTGCATTAGCCTGCCCTGCAGCTTTGCTGCTAGGTCTTTTTGCTCCAATAGGACTTAAAGCCGCTTTTGGCTCCATTTATATAACTCATCTTTTTCATATACTGCTGTGGACAGCTACTGCTCTTATAGTAAGCATCTTAAGCCTAAAACGTAGTTTTAAAAATGACGCTTTGGTCTATCTAATAGGCATGCTGATTCTAATAAGCGGATACTTACTTCTTCCCGGCCTAAAGGAAGCTGGTCTTGATAAAGTTATGCAATCGGTCTCTCTTTCTCTTATAATATCTTTGGCTATTCTAAGCTTAACCCCATATGACTACTTGGATATAGGAAAGAAGGATGAGAGTTAAGAGATGAGTGTACTGAAAAAATTGGAGAAGAAATTAGAGACAGTTTTTGAAGGAGCTTTTTCTAAAGGCTTTAAATCAATTGTGCAACCGGTAGAAATTGCTAAAAAAATGGCTGCTGTTATGGATGAAGAAAAAGTAGTCGGTATTGCCCGCACTTATGCTCCCAATAAGTTTGTGGTCACCTTAAGCCCTGCTGATAAAAAACATTTTGCCACCTTTGAAGAAGGAGTTACCTCCGAATTACAGAATTTCCTGATAACTTCGGCTAAAAAAGGGCACTTAACCCTTATCGGACGCCCTCAAATTACCTTTGTTACCCAAAAAACCCTTAGACTAGGCCAATTTTCAATATCTGCCGAGCTCTCGGGGGACTTAAAACAAGAGATAAGCAAAGAAAAAAAATCTCAAGCCACCATTATTATGCCCAAGCAAGAGATAAAAAAAGAAGCCTGCAACCATTTACTAAGCTATAAAAGCGAGGGCCTAAAGCATAGCGTAAAAATAAAAAAAGCCACTACTAGGATTGGACGTTCTAAAGCAAACGATATCAGCATTCCCGATCCTGGTATATCCAGGCATCATGTTAACCTTGTCTTAGAAAAAGACTATCTTAGCGCTGTAGATTTAGGCAGTACAAACGGGATGTTTGTAAACGGCAAACGGGTAGCTAAAAAACTGCTAAACAACGGCGATAGCCTAGATATCGGTAGTACCAGATTAGTCTATAGGAGAATAAATGATTAACCTGGTTTTGTTTATTTTTAAGTTTATTTTTTTATTTTTTCTCTACCTGTTTATCTTAATGATTGCCAAAAATATATTTAAGGATAGCCGCATAACCTATGAGGTAGAAGAAGAAGCAAGCCCCCTGCTGCAAGCAAAACTTGTAAGCCTGGGAAGGGTAAATAAGGAAAGTCCTTTGCCTGACCTGCTAGTAATCGGGCGCTCAGAAAACGCTGACATTAAGCTTGAAGATGACTTTGTGTCCTATAATCACGCCAAAATAGTGCAGGAAGGCTCCCATTATTATCTTGAGGATTTAGAAAGCACTAACGGAACGTTAGTAAATAATAAAAAAGTTAAGCGGGCAAAATTAAGAGATGGGGATATCATTGCCATCGGTGGCAATAGCTTTAAGTTTGTAGCTGGCAACTAACCAATGATTAGATACGCAACTTGCTCCGATAAAGGAAAAGTAAGAAAAGATAATGAAGATTTTGTATTGGCTAAAACTCCTTTATTTGCTGTAGCCGACGGCATGGGCGGACACAATGCCGGTGATGTAGCCTCCCAGCTGGCTATCGAGGTTATTGCCAAAAACTTCCCTAAAAAACCGCAAAATGTCCAAAAATCACTCGAAGGCTGCCTTAAAGAAGGCAACCGCAAAGTTTTAGAGAGGGCCAAAAAAATCTCTAACGAAAAAGGGATGGGCACCACTCTTACTCTAATGGCTTTAATAAACAGCATTGCATATTTCGGCCATATCGGAGATAGCCGGGCCTATCTTTTAAGAGGCGGCAAATTAAAGCAGTTAACTAAAGATCATTCCCTGGTTGCTGATTTGGTTAAGCAAGGCAAGCTAAGTGAAGACGAAGCCCAAAAACATCCTTATCGAAATATCATCACCAAAGCCTTAGGCTCACAGGCAAATATAAAAGCGGATTATTTCCAGGAAGAGCTTGCCGCAGGCGACAAAATTCTTTTATGCAGTGACGGGCTAAATACGATGGTAGAGGACAAAAAAATTGCGAAAATATTATCATCACCTCTTCCTTTGAAGGTAGCTTGCCGCCAGTTGGTCGAAGCGGCAAATAATTCCGGCGGCCAAGACAATATCTCCGTAGTTTTAGTCGAGATAGGCCAAGACAAAATGAAACAGAGCAAAAAATTATGGCTTAGCCTGGCTTCTATTTTTCTTGGACTGTGTTTGACTTTTTTAATTGGTTATTATGCAGTAGGCTACATCGCAGATAATAGCTATTATCTGGGATTTTATAGAAAAAAAGTAGCTGTTTTCCAAGGCCTGCCATATAGGATAGCCGGACTAAAGTTTAGCAAAGTTAAAAAAGTTTCCGATATTGATAAAAAATCATTAGCTTCAGTTTGGCGCAAGCGACTTGAAAAAAAGATAACCGTGGCAAGTTACAAAGAAGCTAGCCAGTCCTTAGACAATATTGCCAAGGAAGGTCGCATTGAATCCAAGAAATAGCGAACTCATATATATCATTTTTGCTGGCCTTATTATTTTCATAGGAATGAGCCTGGTTTTATATGCTACAGGCCAAAGCTGGCAGGCAGACACTATGTTACTTGTTGGCCTTTTGGCGATGATTTTTATTATGGCAAACTTTGGCATTCGTCTGCTTTGCCCTAATGGCAATAAGATAATTTTTCCAATAGCAGCTCTGTTGTGTGGCCTGGGCGCCATTGCCATCTACCGTTTAGATAGCACCACAGCTTCCCTGCAGCTGCTTTGGATTGCAATCGGCATTGTTGCCATGATCTTTATTATGTTGATCTTTCCCGACTATACCAAAATGAGGCATTTTAAATACCTAACCGGCATTTTAGGCATAATGTTACTGTTCTTACCGGTTTTTTTCGGAGTAACCAGGGGCGGCTCCAAGCTGTGGCTGGATTTTGGTTTTTTTAAATTTCAGCCTTCTGAACTGGCTAAAGTACTGTTGGTAATATTTTTTGCGGCTTATTTAGATGAAAAAAAAGAGGTTTTGGCCTTAAAACAAAAGATTGGCCGATTAACACTACCACCGCTAAAACACTTAGGGCCAATGATTGTGATGTGGTTTTTTTCAATGTTAGTTTTAATCCTAGAAAAGGATCTTGGTTCAGCATTACTTTTTTTTAGTTTATTTATTGTGATGCTATATTTAGCAACTGGAAAAATTAGTTATATTTTAAGTGGCCTCAGCCTATTTATTTTTGGTGCGGCTTTTTGTTATTTTGCTCCCAAAATTTATCCTTTTTTTGCCAGTCATTTGGGGCACGTTCGCGTTCGAATAGATATTTGGCTTAATCCCTGGTTAGACCCTAAGGGAGGCGGCTACCAAATACTGCAATCCCTTTTTGCAATAGCTAACGGAGGAATTGCCGGAGTAGGTTTTGGCAAAGGGCATCCTTCCTTTATTCCGGCGGTTAAAACTGACTTTATTTTCTCAAGTATTGCCGAAGAACTTGGGCTCTTTGGAGCTATGTCTTTACTTCTGAGCTATCTTCTCTTTATATACCAGGGATTAAAGATTTCCTTGCAAACAAACGATGGCTTCGGCAAATTAATTGCAGCCGGTTTAAGCTTTATTTTTGGCCTGCAAACTATGCTTATTGTCGGAGGAGTTACAAAATTAGTGCCCCTAACAGGAGTTACTCTTCCTTTTGTAAGCTATGGCGGAAGCAGCATCGTCGCTAATTTTATTATCGTAGGTTTGTTACTGAAAATATCAGCTAGAACCAGCCAGGTGGGAGTTACCTCTTAAGATGCAAGCACGTATAAGATCTTTGGTGATAATTTTTTTAATAGGCTTTCTGATAATAACGTTAAACCTAACCTATATTCAGATTTTTCAAGCTGATAGCCTGCTTAATAATCCCAATAATACCCGCTTTCTGACCGAAGAATTAGCTATTGAGCGCGGGATAATGCAAACAGCTGACAAAGTAGTCATTGCTAAAAGCCGTATAGCAGAAAATGGCTACCGGCGCTACTATCCCCAGGAAGAAATATGCGCCCCTGTTACCGGCTATTATGATATTCGTTTCGGACGCTCTGGCTTAGAACAAAGCTATAATAGCTATTTGCTTGGCAAGGCTAAGTTTTCTACCTTCCAAGAATATCTAGACGATATAGCCGGACGCGGCCATAAGGGAAACGATTTATATCTAACGCTTAATTACAAGTTACAAAAAGCTGCCTATAGGGCAATAGAGGGCAAAAAGGGTGCCGTGGTAGCCATTAATCCCAAAACAGGCGGTGTTTTAGCTATTGCTTCCTGGCCAAGTTATAACCCGAACAATATCTCAAAGAACTGGAACACTCTAATAAAGGATAAAGGTAGCCCTTTGCTAAACAGGGCTTTAAGCGGAAGATACCCGCCTGGCTCTTCCTTTAAAATAGTCTCTGCTTCTGCAGCTTTAGACTTAGGTCTTGCTAGCCTAAAAAAATATTATCCCGCCCCAAATGAACTGCCAGTATATGGTGGCAAAGTTACTAATTATGAAAGTAAGTCCTATGGACAGGTCAACCTGGAGAAAGCTTTTACTAAAAGCATCAATACGGTTTTTGGCCAGGTAGGTTTAGATGTGGGCGCAATTAAGCTGGTAGATTATGCTAGCCGTTTTGGATTTAACAGAGAAATACCTTTTGATTTAGATATGCGTCAAAGCCAAACTAAACAAGCAACTGCAATGGATAAGCTAGAAGTAGCCTGGACTGCTGTAGGCCAAGCCGCTACCTTAGCTACTCCTTTTCAGATGGCCTTAGTCGGCGCCACTATCGCTAACTCCGGCAATTTAATGAAGCCATATCTGGTGCAAAAAATCCGCAATTACAAAGGGCTTCGGGTCATGGACGCTAAACCGCAGATTCTAGAGAAGGTGATGAAGAAAAAAACTGCTAAAGAAGTTAAGGCGATGATGACCAAAGTGGTCGATCAGGGAACCGGGCAGGCCGCTAATCTGGGCTATAATAAGGTAGCCGGCAAAACCGGCACAGCTGAGGTTTACGGAATGCGACCACACGCCTGGTTTGTAGGCTTTGCCCCAGCTGATAATCCAACCATTGCCATAGCAGTATTGGTGGAAAACGTAGGCACCGGCGGGGCAAATGCTGCCCCGATAGCAAAACAAATATTAAGTGTAGCGCTTTCGCAGTGAGGTCAACTATACTAAAATTAAGATTTTCATGATAGACAAAGTATTTAATAACCGGTACAAATTAATAGAAAAAATCGGCAGCGGTGGCATGGCTGATGTCTATAAAGCCGAAGATCAAGTCCTGGAAAGAACTGTTGCCATAAAAGTATTACATCCTCAATTTGCTAACGACCCTAACTTCATCGCCCGTTTCAGAAGAGAAGCTAAAGCTGCTGCTAATCTCAATCATCCCAATATTGTAAACATCTATGACTGGGGAGCTGAAGGCGATTCTTACTTCATTGTGATGGAGTATTTAAAAGGGCAAAACCTTAAACAAATTATCACCAAAGAAAAACATCTTCCTTTTGCTCAAGCCGTAAATTATGCCAGCCAGGTCTGTGATGCCCTTTATTTTGCCCATCAAAACGACGTAGTTCACAGGGATATTAAACCGCATAACATCATCGTCACCCCCCAGGGAACTGTTAAAGTTACTGATTTCGGCATCGCCAGAGCTGGAGCCTCAGCTATGACTCAAACCGGAACTATTTTAGGAACCGCCCATTATATATCTCCCGAGCAAGCCCAAGGGCATTCGGCTGACCCTAGAAGTGACGTCTATTCCTTAGGAATTGTCTTATATGAGATGTTAGCCGGCGAAGCTCCGTTTCAAGCAGAAACTCCGGTAGCTATTGCCTTAAAACAAATTAAAGAGCCGCTTCCGGATTTAGCTAAAATCAACACTGAAATACCAGAAGATCTCATTAAGGTACTAAAAAAAGCTTTAGCCAAATCCCCTGATGAAAGGTACCAAGCAGCTACTGAACTAAAAAGCGATTTAGCTTTAATAGACCAAGGGGCAAAAGTCTCAGTGGAATTACCTTCAGAAGAAAAAACCACGATTTTAACTCCCGGTAAAAAACCGCCTACGGAAAAGAAAAAATCTGATAAAAAAAAGAGGGGCAAAAAGTGGCCGGCGGTTATGGCTTCTTTGATAATACTTGCAACAATTGCTGCCGGAATGCTCTATAGCTACCTGGCCAAACCTCAAATCATAGTACCAGATGTTGTTAAGCTCACCATGGAACAAGCCAAAGAAACTTTGCTTAACAAAAAATTGCAGATGAAAATCATTAGACGTGAATACAGCCCTCATAAAAAAGGCTTAGTTATTAATCAAAACCCCGATGCCGAAAGCAAAGTAGCTGAAAACACTGTAATTGAAGTGATTGTAAGCAAAGGACTTAAGCAGGTAAGTGTTCCCACTTTATACGGCAAAAGCCTAAGTAGCGCTAAAGAAGAAATAACTAAAGCCGGTTTAAAACTAGGCAATGTCAGCTACAAAGAAAGCGAAGAGGCAGCTGGGACTGTAGCTAGCCAAGACCCGGCTCCAGATGAACAGGTTAGCATAAATACTGCTGTTGACCTGGTGATTAATAAAGCCATTGAAAAATATCAGGTCCCCTCGGTAATTGGCAAAACATCGTCTCAGGCAAAAAGCATCCTGGCCAAAGCTGGTTTTACAGTATCAGCCGAAGAACAATTTGATTCAGATATTGCCAAAGGAAAAGTTATCTCGCAGAATCCTAATGCCGGCACTAACCAGCCAAAAAATACCGCTATTACTATTGTGGTAAGCAAAGGCCCCGAGGAAGAAATGGTGTCGGTGCCTAGCGTGGTAGGCATGCAGTATGCTAATGCTAAAAGTACTTTGGAAAGTCTCGGATTTGTTGTGGCAGCTGAAGGTAGTGGCAATAATGTTGCCGCTCAAAGCCCAGACTCCGGCCAGCAAGTCGCTAAAGGTTCAACGGTGACGTTGACACTGGGACCCTAACTACCATCCTTCTCTAGGTTTGAAGTATTTTAGGTCAAACCACAGGGCTAGATTAACCAGTCCGATAAGCACCGGCACTTCAACAAGCGGGCCGATTACCGCGGCAAAGGCCGCCCCCGAATTAATACCAAAAACCGCAATGGCTACCGCAATAGCCAATTCAAAATTATTGCTGGCAGCGGTAAAGGATATAGTCGTTGTTTTTTTATAATTAATCTTTAAGTGGTGGCCTAGAAAAAAAGTGCCTACAAACATAACCACAAAATAAATCACCAGGGGAACAGCAATTCTAAGGGCGTCTAACGGCAAGGCAACAATAAGGTTTCCCTTTAGCGCAAACATAACAATAATTGTAAAAAGAAGAGCGCTCAAGGTTATAGGAGATATTTTGGGGCAGAAAACGTCATGATACCAACTTTTTCCTTTTAAGCGGATCAAGATTAGCCTAGTGAGCATCCCCGCTAAAAAAGGAATGCCAAGGTAGATAAAGACGCTTTGAGCGATTTGGCCAATGCTGATATCAATAACTAAGCCCTTAAGCCCTAAGTATGGAGGCAAAACAGTGATGAAAAACCAAGCATAAATGCTGTAGAAAAGAACTTGAAAGAAGCTGTTTAGGGCAACTAGGCTGGCAGCATATTCTCTATCTCCTGCCGCAAGCTCATTCCAAACAATAACCATAGCAATACATGGTGCAATCCCTACCAAAATTAGTCCGGCGGCATAATTAGGATAATTTCTTAAAAAGATAATTGCCAGGCCAAACATTAAAAAGGGAGCGATGGCCCAATTTAGGAAAAGAGCCAGTCCCAGTACCTTCCAATCCTTAAAAACATCTCCAAGTTCCTCGTACCTTACCTTGGCCAGAGCTGGATACATCATTAGAATCAAGCCGACGGCAATAAGAATGTTAGTGGAATTGATTTGAAATCGGCTAATCAGACCAGGGACTTCTTTTACATAATAGCCCAACCCAACGCCTAGCCCCATGGCCGCAAAAATCCACAGCGTTAAATAACGGTCTAGAAATGATAGCTTTTTTGTGATGCTTGCACTCACTTAAACGTTTCCTTCCCCATATTAGCAATAGCTTATCGCTTATAGCTACCTTACTCTAGCAACCCAGCTAGTGGCATCATAAAGCTCAGACTTAGTGGGAAGAGCCTGTGGACCGGATAAAGCTTGGCTGAAGAAAGTAAAATTAGTTAGAGATACGGCTTCTTTGACAAAGCGCATTCCCACTTTATATTGATTAACTTTTAGATCAAACCCTAAAATCTTCTCTAAAAGATCTTTAAAGACACTGGTTGGCTTTCTTCTTAAGAAAACTGGCAGCAATTCTGCATGACCGGGAATTTTTTGACCGATTTCAATCATCAAATAATCGGCATAACCCTCGATTAGGGTCATAAAGGACTGTATTTTCTCAATTAAGCCTAAGTTGCTAACTGAGGTAATGTTCATCAACCCTCGTTTACTATTGTCTTTTAACTGTGCCGATACAAAACTACGAGCTTCATCTAGGAGACTAATATAATAGTCTTTTAACCAGGGGTTATTCTCAAACTGAAAGCTGTGGGCAAGCTCATGCAAAACCAGCCAGAAGCGAAAAGGAGCCCCGCTTAAGTTAAGTTGTTTTTCTCTCATTTCAATATTGGGCTCGATAAAATAAAGAAAGTTACTGGGAAGTTTTCGCCCTGGCACAACAAAGTCATATTGGGCCAGTACTCTCTGAGATAAAAAGCCTAACAGCATCCCTACTTCGCTGGTAATCATTATTTTAGCCGACTTTTTTGCAACCACTGAGCTGCCCAGTATATCAGTTCGGGCGTTAACTGTTTTCCAATAATCCTCAATTATGCCACCGAAAAGATCTTTCATGTTATCGATGACAGTGATAATCCATTCACCGCGATTTAGAACCATAGCCGGATGTTTTTTATCGGGGTAGCCTGTTTTGGCCGCAATTAATGGAGATACGGTTTCAATGATGTCACTATATAGAGAGGCGTATTCCTGTCGATGAATTATTTCTCGGTCATTTGCAAAGTCAAACGCCAGAGAGGCAGCGATATCCCAGTCAATTCCCTGATCAGCGGGAAGAAAGAGTTGCATTTTTAAGTTGGAAATCATTCTAAGCGCTCCCAGTCCGGGCAACTTCTGGCTTGCGCCAAATTAGAACAGAGCCTCCGGTAATTTCTTTAACCCTAGTTACAATATCAGTAGGTTCATCGTGAATTAAGGCATTTAAAATATCTAAAGCTAAATAAGCTATTCTTTTGGCGATATTTTGACTGCGATAAGTAATAATTATCTCCGCCATCTCAGAAGTACCAAGAGTTACCCCTTGATAATAATCGTTTCTCACCATCATGAAAAGACCGATTATGATGTGCTCTAAAACATGAGGTAAATCATGGGCCTCTTCGGCAATGTGGTCGGCGAAAGATTTCATATGATGATTGGTACATTTTTGATAATTAAGCGAGGGTAGAATGTGGGCTAAGCGTTGTGAAAAATTATCCGGCAGATCATAATCTTCTTCGGCGATTTGGACCATCAGCCTCATTTTAGGGCGTCTGGAGGCTAAAAACTTATAGTCGGCAGCAATTTCATCGTATAAAGCTTTTCTCTCAAGTGGCTCAAACGGAACTGTTAAATCTAATAATTTCAATTATCTCCCCGCCCTTATTATTGTTTGCGAGATTATCTTAGCTCAAGCCGGATTTATTTGACAATAAATAATGGCTTGGTTGCCTAACTACAATAAGTGATAAATACCTTGTTTAACTGCTACGTTTGTAGTATAATAATAGAGTTAACTAATAATCATTGCCTACTTCGTTGTAATCTTTCTACCAACTTAAATCACTACGCATAGGAGAAAACTTGTTTAATAAACTTAGGCTCACCTCATCGGTAATAATATTTGCTATCATAATGCTGCCCAGTGTTTGCTTTGCTCAAACCGATACTCTACCGCCAACACTAACTCTTCTTACTTTAAACAATTTCGGCTACAAAAGAGGAGTAATTCCCTTAAGCGCCACCGCCACCGATAGCCAAAGTGGACTAGCCTCCATTAGCTTTTATTCCAGCGGAGCACTATTGGGATCATCAACTTCTTCGCCATGCGATATCAACTGGAATAGCGCTGCTACCAAGGCAAACGGTGTAGTCGAGATTACAGCTATCGCTACAGATAAAGAAGGCAATGTCGCCCAAGCCAGCTTGGAGAAAATTAAGATAGATAACTTCCGGCCGATTACTTTTGCCCCAAGAAAAGCGGTAACTAATAATAAGAAGGTAGCTAAGCTTTACTGGAAAGTGTTCGATCCTTTCACCGGCAACAGAGCTTATGTAGTAATCAGAATCAGAAAAGGCAAAAAGCTGGTTAAGTCAATCAAGCTTGATAAGAATATTTACGCCACTATCAATAAGACCAATAGTTTTAAATATGCCTTTAAACTGCCAGCCGGCAAGTACCGGTTCTACGTCTATGCCACTGACCAAGCCGGTAACACCCAGGGCAATGTGGCTAGCAACACACTGGTCGTTAACTAGGAATTGTAAAATACACCTTTGTGCCTTGCCCAAGCCTACTAGTAACCCAGACTTTGCCGCCATGGGCCTCTACTAGTCTTTTGACAATAGTTAATCCTAAGCCGGCCCCGCCAAACTTGCGGCTTCTAGATTTTTCAGCCCGCCAAAAACGATCAAAAATTTGCTCCAGATCTTTTTCGCTAATCCCTTTGCCGTTATCAATAACAATAAATTCTAGCTCAGCGCCATTTTTGCCTACTTCAACCGTGATTTGCCCTTTTTTTGGCGTGTGGTGCTTAGCATTAGTAATTAAGTTCTTTAACACCTGCTTTAGGCGGTCGGGATCAACATTAATGATAGACAAGTCAGAGGCTAGCTTTGCCGAAATACTTACCCCTATTTCCTTTAGCTCTGCCTCCTCGTTATTTACCATTTGTTGCACCAGCAAGCCAATATCAGTTGGTTGCTTTTTTAAACTTAGCTTGCCAGCTTCTAGTAACGATAGGTCCTGAAGGTCACTAACTATTCTTGCTAACAGAGTTATTTCTTCATGAATTGAATCTAGGTTTTTCTTGGTTGGTTTTATTACCCCGTCAGCCATGCCCTCGATGTTTACCTGCAAGGTAGCCAATGGAGTTCTTAATTCATGAGCAATGTCACTAGTCATATTGCGCCGCAGCACTTCAGCTTCCTTTAAGCTTCTAGCCAAATGGTTAAAACTTTTAGCTAGCTCCTTGATCTCAGAAGCGCCACCCTCAATTTGTTGATCTAAATTACCTGCAGCCATATCTTGAACCTTGCTTGTTAGAAGTCTGATTGGGCCGCTGATGTAGCCTGAGAGCAGTAAGCTCAAGGCTAATCCTAGCCCAATAGCCAACAAAGCCGCCGGCAACAATGCCTTGTTAACCGAATCTATAAAACTTTCTTCAGCCGGTGTACGTAGGGCATCCACTTCAGTAGGAGCTACATAAACCATAGCGATTGTATCCGAATTATGGTTGGTAAGATAAACCGATTGATGAACTAATCTAGTTCCTTGAATATAGTTAACTATTCTGTTGGACTGGCCCGACTTAGCAATGGTTTTGCCATCTGAGCCAGAGAGCACAACATAGAAACCAGAGGCACTTATTTGCCTGATTAGCTTTTCTACATTCTTCCAGGAATGATTTTCAAGGTAATAATCGTTTAACTGACTAGCGATCTGCTGAGATGCCAGTTTCTCTCGATACATAACATAGTCGCCGTAATTGGTAGCTGTAGACTTATTGGCTACAAAATAAACAACAGTTAAGACTAGAACAATGATGAGGAAGAAAGAAAAGAAGATTTTCAGCTGCAGATTAAGCCTCATCATCAACCTCAAACTTGTAGCCCACTCCATGAACCGTCTTTATTAGATTCGAGCCATCATTGTTTTCCAGCTTATGGCGAATGTTTTTTATATGCACATCAATAGTGCGTTCATAGCCTTCATAAAAATCTTCTTGAAGCATTTTAAGCAACTGCAGACGACTAAACACTCTGCCCGGACTCTTAGCCATAACGCTTAATAGCTCAAACTCGGTAGCGGTAAGGCTAAGTAGTTTGCCGTCATATTTGGCTTCATGACGGGCTACATTGATAACTAAAGGCCCTTGCTTAATTTCTTGATCCGGCGCGGATTGCCCGGCCCTGCGCCTTAGAATTGCTTTGATCCTGGCGATTAATTCCCTGGGGCTAAACGGCTTGGTTACGTAATCATCAGCTCCCAGCTCTAGCCCTAAGACTTTATCGACCTCTTCTGATTTAGCGGTAAGCATCACCACCGGAACGTCGGAGCCAGCCCGTACTTTTTTTAACACTTCGATTCCGTTTAATTTGGGAATCATGATATCTAGAATAATTAAGTCTACCGAGTCATTCTTAAAGGATTCGATAGCTTGTTCCCCGTTAAAGGCGCATATAGCCCGGCAATTCTCCGCCTCTAAGTAAGCCGCTATCGCCTTGGCTATCTTCTTTTCATCTTCTACTACTAAAATGGTTTTATTTTGTAACATTACCTCGATTTTATAAGGGATTGGGTGGGGTGGCAAATAAAAAAGCCAGGTGGCCTTAACACCTGACTTTCTATAGGATCACGGTAATCCTTTTACTACACTTCTGATAGCCTTACTCAAAAAACTTTTTTTCTTGACTGCAACTATTATTATCGGCCTCAAATATGAAGATTATGTTAAGAAAGAATATCAATTTTGTAAACTTTTTCGATATCCAACTTGACAACAACTCCTAAATAATATATAAGTAATTAATAATATACTTAAATAGGTGATTCTTATGCAAAAACAAAATGCTATTCTTTTTAAAGTTCTTTCGGTAGATAAAAGAATTGAAATAATCGAATTGCTGAAAGATGGGCCTCAAAACGTAAATGTTTTAGCCAAAAAACTTAAAATTAGCCAGTCAGCAGCATCTCAGCATCTAAAAGTGCTCAAAGCCGCAAAGCTGGTAAATGATGAAAGGCAAGGTTATTGGATTAGTTATTCTTTAAACAAAAAGGCTCTGGAAGCATGCCGCCAGAGACTCAATCGTGTCTGTACATGCGGTTGCTTGGGCAGAAAATAATGGAGGGAAGTATGAAAATAGCAATATTTATTTTAGCTAGTTGGCTACATCTAGTGGCAACCGTTGTCTGGATTGGAGGAATTGTATTTATTCTCTTTGTGGCTATTCCATCTTCTAAAGAAGTGCTGGCAGATAAAGCCGGTAACATTATGGGTAGCATAACTAAACGCTTTAGCCCATTAGCAAATTACAGCATCATAGCTTTAATAATTACGGGCGTCTTGATTAGCATTACAGATAAAAACCCGTTAGCATTTTCATTAAATAACACATCGACAATTGTATTTTTGGCCAAACATTTAATCGTTTTGTTTATGATTATTATTCATTTCTATAGAGGATTAATGTTAGCCCCAAAGATAGCAAGGGCTGAAGGGGCAAGAAAAGCAGGCCTTGCCAAACTTTCATTGAACTTAGTCAAAGTAAACTTATGTTTAGGGTTGGCTGTACTATTACTTAGCGCAGCTTTGGCTGCTTAAACTCCATCATCCATTCCATAAGCGGAGCCATAATGAAAGCAGCTAATAACATTAGAAGATTATGAATAATAGTAAACTTCCAGCCAAAGAAACTGACTTCTAGCGGTAACAAAGGCACCTTTATAGCATAAGTAGCAAAAATTACTGTTATAACTCCCAACTTGGCACCTTTTTCTAAAAGGCTTTTAAGCATAGGAAAAATGGCAAAAAGAGGGCCGTTTAAGGAAGTCCCCGTCAAGGCTCCTAAGGCAAGTCCTTTTAGCCCCGACTCATGCCCTAAGTGCTTGATTATTAGGTCTTCATGGATCCAAACGTGAAATAGCCCTATAAAAATAAATACAGAAAAAATAATCAAAATAACATTAAGCAAGGTAACTGTGCTGATCCTTAAGGCTAAAAACCCCTTTTGAGGGCTTAGGATAAATACGAAAAGATAGATAATAATTGCTAGCCCAAATAACATATTTTTTTTAAGAAAATTTATTAATTTTTTCATAATTTAACCACCAAGATTCCTGTTCCGATTCCAATAAGTATTGAAAAAATAAAGGTTAGTCCCCAGCGGGACAAAGCAAAACGCTTGCCCATTATTTTCATTTCAGCCGGCAGAGAAACCGTACCAACCGAAACCCAGGCGGTGATTAGCGCCGCAACAGCACCATAGCTTGCTGCTTCAGTCAGCAAGAGATTACCGATAGGGTATATTACCGGCGGGGGACCGGCTGCAATGCCACCAAGCACTGCACCGATTAAGGGAGCAAATATACCTGTTCCTTTACCCATTACTTTCTGAATAAGAGATGGAGGCAAAAAAACTTCAAACAAACCAATCAAAAGAAACATCGCTAAAAACATAAGGGCTATATTTTTAAAGTGCTTATAACCAATCTTTAGCGCTTGGCCGGTAGCTTTGCGATTCAGAAAAAACGATATAAGCAATAGCACTAATATTACAAAAACAAATGAAAGGCTGAAAAAATCCATTTAAACCTCCTTTGATTGAAGAGTTTTAATCTTTTTTTTAAGCTCCTTAAGCTCGTTTTTTAGTACCTCTTCACGCCTCGTTAAAAGCTCAAGATTTTTTGAGCCTTGTTCTTTACCCTGGTGTTCTCTGCAACTGCCCAAGCAGCCACAGCTACAAATTTCAGAGAGCAACTGTTTACAATGCAGCATATTGGCATGATCAAGTTCATATGGCAAAAAATATCCTTGGCGCCTATTGCGAACTATGCCAACATATCTGAGAGCCTTTAAGTGCTGTGAAACAGCAGACGGGGTTATCCCTAAAGCTTTGGATAATTCATTAACCCCCAGAGGTCCTTTGTTTTTAAGAAGCTTAATTATCTTAAGCCGTGTTTTGTCGCTAAAAGCTTGGAACACTTCAGCTTCCCTGCAATGCATAAGCACTTCCTTTGTTTAAGTATTTACTAAAATACTAAACTTAAACCGATTTGTCAATAATTTATAAAAAATGCTTGACTAATGGTTTAATTATTATATAATAAGATAATTATATAAGACAGGAACAATTATGAGCGATCCGATTTTTGAGATGCATGCGCAAGTTTGTAAGGTTTTTACCAGTCCTAAGCGCTTAGAGATTATTAACGCCATAAGAAACAGCGAAAAATCAGCTGGCGAGCTGGTAGAAATACTTAAAATAAGCCAGCCAAATCTGTCACAGCATTTAGCAGTTTTGCGTGAAAAGGGAGTGGTGGCCATCCGCAAGGAAGGACAAAACATTTATTACAAAATTGCTAACCCTAAGATTATTAAAGCCTGTGATCTTATGCGCGAAGTTCTTATTGAAAAACTTAAACAAGATCAAAAGCTAGCTAAAGAGCTTATTAAGCAAGGAATTTAGTTGTTAAAAGCCATTATTGACTCAGCAAAATGTGAGCAAGCTGCTAAGTGCATAAACAAATGCGTGGCTTCGCTAGGATGCAAAACCAAGGCCATTTTCAAAGTGGACCCGGACGAGGACGCCATAATTGATACGTCTAAATGTAATGGCTGCAGCTTATGCTTGCCGCTTTGTCCAACAAGGGCAATAAGAGTAATCGAACTATAGGTGATTTTATGACAGATAACACAAAGCAACAAGAAGCAATCAAATTAATTAAAGATTTTTGCCTCCCTACAAGCTCAACCAATCTTTTTGAGATGGCAAATGAGCTCATGAAATTACCCAATATCCCGATGATTAGTGCTCATCATCATCCGATGATTGCCGCCATAATAGTTACTGCTTACAAAAACAAGACCGGCGAGCTACAAGAAGATGACATTGTAAAAGCAATTAAGAGAGGAGCATCAATTCCGGCCGGCTTTTGCGCTTTTTATGGCTCAGATGGAGCTGCTCTTGCTTGTGGTATTGCCCTAAGTATTATTTTAAAAACTACTCATTTGGCTGATAAAGACAGGCAAAGATCGTTAACTCATATGTTGACGTCGCGCTCTCTAGCCGCTATTGCTAACAATGTCGGCAACAGATGTTGCAAACGAAGTACTTTCGATGTTTTAAATACCGTCAACCAATACCTAAGAGAAGTACTCTCAGTTGAACTGGAAACTACTTACCCTGCTTCACAAAAATGCCGCTTCTCTAATAACTTTGAACTTTGCAATAAACAAAGCTGCCGCTATTATCTTGAAGAAGCTTAAATTACTAACTAAAGGAGAGAAAGCATGGAACAACTCTTGTTGACTGTTAATATGATTGTCCACCTCTTTGTTACGGTGGCTTTTATTGGCGGACCGTTTTATATGCTGCTTGTAACCGGCAATCGCAAAAAAATGGGGCCTGATTTTGATTACCCCATGGACAGGTATTTAGAAAATATAATCGAAGGCCAGCCGCTAAGATGCTTTATTTATTTGTTTTTATTAGTTTTAACCGGCTTTTTCTTTCCGGCAATTCATTATCTGTTCCAAGGCTCTTTTAAGGAGTTAACCACTTTGGCATTGTATGCCATTGTTATCAAACACTTCCTGATATTAATTGCTTTTTCAGTAATGCTTTATATGTATTTTGGGCCGGCTACTAAAGTAAGGGAGATAATGGGTACCATTACACCAGATAAAAAACCTGACCGTTCAGTTGTAGATACTTTATTCTTCTGGCGGGCAAAAAGAAGAGCGCTTTGCAAAACAATTTTTATCATTCAAATAGGCATTATCATCTTTACCGCAATTTTGCGCTTTGCTGAATAAGGATCAGGAAGATAATGAATACAAAACCCATTTACCTGGATTACAATGCTACAACCCCCATGGACCCAAGAGTTACTAAAGCCATGATTGCCTACCTTAAGGAAAATTTTGGCAATCCCTCAAGCAGCCATTACTATGGAAAAATCACCAAAGACGCTGTCAGTAAAGCAAGAATTGCTGTTGCGGAGTTAATTGGCGCCGGCCAAGACGAAATCATCTTCACTAGCGGCGGAAGTGAAAGCAATAACATGGCCATTAAAGGAATTGCTTTTGCCAATAAAGACAAGGGCCGTGCCTACCGGCAGGCAGGTAACCACATCATTACCTCTAGTATTGAGCATCCCTCGATTATTAACCCCTGTGGCTACCTCGAAAAATTCGGCTTTAAGACAACCTATCTTCCTGTCGATAAGTTTGGCTTGGTCAGCCCCAAGGATGTAAAAAAAGCCTTAACCAAGGAAACCTTATTGGTAACTATAATGCATGCCAATAACGAAGTAGGAACAATTGAGCCCATTGCTGAAATCGGTGAAATAGTTAAAAAAGAAGGCCTTTACTTTCATAGCGATGCTGCTCAATCGGTTGGCAAAATCCCTACCCTGGTAAATGAATTAAGGGTTGATTTGCTAACTATAGCCGCTCATAAGTTTTATGGCCCTAAAGGTGTCGGAGCTTTGTATATACGCCAAGGAACAAAAATTGACCCGCTAATACACGGAGCAAGCCATGAGGCAGGTAAAAGAGCAGGCACCGAAAATATTGCCGCCGTGGTAGGGTTGGCCGAAGCAGCCAGAATCGCCCCAAATGAAATGGGAGAGGATTCTAAGCGAATACAACGCTTAAGAGATAAGCTTTATGCAGAAATTAAGAATATGGCTGAGGTTAAGCTAAACGGAGCAACTGATAACCGCCTTCCAAATACCTTAAATATCAGCTTTAAAAATATTAACGGCGCTGAATTGCTGGCTAAGCTTAAAGGCATCGCCGCCTCTACCGGCTCTGCTTGTCATGAAAAAGAAAGCAAAGTGTCTGGCGTTTTGCAGGCGATGGGAGTTAAGCAGGACTACGCCCAAGGCTCTATCCGTTTTAGCCTGGGGAAATATACTACCGAAGAAGATATCAACAATGCCTTAGGGCAAATAGCAGAAGCTTTGCTTGATAAATTATTCAAATGATTTTAATTGGCATCATTTGGCCTTATTTGGATGTTTTTAGCCGTCAGACTGCCTTCAGCACTACTTTTTCCGCTCACCATCACTTGCTTGCCTTTAGTTAAGTCCGAATCATTTCCCTTTACCATCTTATTAACAGCAGTGGATTTAGAATAATAAACGATTTTTGACCCCCCGTCTCTGGTCTTAACGGTAATGCTTTCTTCATCCTTGGCCGTTATCTCTCCAGTAGCAAAATCCCCTGCGTTGGACGACCCGTTTTGTCCAAAACGCCGCATCATCTGCCCGCCGCCTGGGCCACCGCCGGGAAATCCGCCTGCATTTCTCATAGCAGCAAACGCAGAGGCCGGTGACTTGCTGGATTGATAATACACGCCGCCAAAAAACGCCCCCACTCCCACCGCAACCAAAGTTACTGCAAAAACTATACTTATTATTTGTTTGTGTTTCATGTTAATCCTCCCCTATTCATAACGAAGCGCCTCTATCGGACTTAAAGCCGCTGCTCTTCTGGCCGGATAAAAACCAAAAACAATGCCCACCCCGGCCGAGACACTGAAAGCCAGCATGATTGACGATAAAGACACTTGGGCATTTAGTCCTACCATGTTTGAGGCAACAATTGAGGCCAACCAACCCAAAATAACTCCAATGGCGCCACCAAAAAAAGTAAGCACTACCGCTTCAGATAAAAATTGCAGATTTATATAAATCTTTTTAATGCCTACCGCCTTGCGTAGGCCAATTTCCCGGGTACGCTCGGTTACAGTGGTCAGCATCATGTTCATAATGCCGATGCCACCTACCAGTAAGGAAATACCGGCAATAGAGGAAAGTAATATGGTAAAAGTACCGGTAACCGTAGAGGCGGTAGCTACAATGTCGTTTTGATTCATCACTGAAAAATCCGCTTGCAGGGCGTCATCAATATTATGACGCTTAAGCAACAGCTCTGTGATTTGGCTTTGCACCGCGCTCATCACGTCTTGATCTTTGGCCGCGACGCTAATATTGGTAACATAGCTATCTCCGGACAAATAATGCTGGGCAGTAGTTAGAGGGATAAAAATATTTTCATCCGGGTTCATAAAACCGCTGCCACCTTTAGATTGGGTTAGACCAATTACATCGAAGGCTACATTATTGATACGGATGCTTTGGCTGGTAGGATCGGAGCCAGCCCCAAACAAGTCATCTCTGGCTGTTGGCCCAATTACTGCAACTCTAGCCGAGCTTCTTACTTGCTGGTTGCTAAAAAATTGTCCTGAGCCAATGCTTACGTTTCTGACACTTAAATAATCAGGGGTAGTCCCAATAACCTGGGTATTAGTATTAGTTCCTTTGGCCGTTACTTGATATCGCCGGCTAACCTCGGAAGACACCCCTTTTATGTTGAGAACTTGATCTGATATTGCCTCTGAGTCCTCGACAGTTAGGCTTTGAGCGCTGCCCCGGCCTGAGCTTACCATCGTGCCACGTTGGGCTCCCGGATAGACGATAATAAGATTGGAGCCAATTGACTGAATAGAACTCTCAATTGATGCCTTTGCTCCTTGACCAATTGCAATCATGGTAACTACCGAGGCAATGCCGATAACAATGCCCAAGACAGTAAGTCCTGAGCGAATTTTATTGCCCAGCAGCGACCATATAGTTTCTTTAATTAAGTCTCTTAGCATTTTTCTTGTCGCTTTCAATAATCCCATCTCTAATTGAAATAATACGCTCTGAATAAGCCGCGATTTCAGCTTCATGAGTAATCAAAATTATGGTGTGGCCGTTTTTATGCAGTCTGCAAAGGGCCTCCATTATCACTTGGCTGGTTTTGGTATCAAGATTTCCGGTGGGCTCATCGGCTAAAATGATGGCGGGATTATTAATTAAGGCCCTGGCAATAGAGACCCGCTGCATTTGGCCCCCTGAAAGCTGGTTAGATAAGTTATAGTAGCGGTCTTCTTCCAAGCCCGCACTTTTTAGAGCTGCAAGAGCCTTTTGCTTTCGTTGCATCTCGCCAATATTTAGATAAAGCAGCGGCAGCATTACGTTTCGCAAAACAGTTGCCCTGGGAAGTAAATTAAATGATTGAAACACAAATCCTATTTTGCTGCGGCGAAGCTCAGATAGAGCATCATCATCAAGAGTAGATACGTCAGCATTTTCCAAAAAAAACTGGCCGCTAGTGGGAGTATCGAGAGCTCCTAAAATATGCATCAAGGTCGACTTGCCAGAGCCCGAAGGGCCGATAATAGAGACGAACTCGCCTTTTTCTATTGTTAGGCTTATTCCCCTTAGTGCGGCAGTTTCGACATCACCGGTCTTATATATTTTAGTGAGATCTTGGCATTCAATCAACATATTTATCAGTTATCTGGACCCCATAAACATACCTCTTTGCCCAGAAGAGCCACTGGTTGTAGTAGCATTAGGGTCTACGGTCTGAGTAATTACTTTTTCACCTTCTTCTAGGCCGCTAATTATTTCGGTTTCGGTAGTGTTAGCTAAACCAACTTCAACAACCCGACGTACCGGGGTTTTACCTCGAAGCACTTGAACATAATGGCCGTTTTCGCCATCCGATTTCAAAGCACTGTTGGCAATGATAATTACGTCGTGCTTGACTTTGGTAATAATAGTAGCTGAAACACTCATCTCAGGCTTTACCCGGATATCAGAACTATCAAAAGCAATGGTGACATTGTAAGTAACTACCCCCTGGCTTACTGTCCCCAGCGAATCAATTTTTTCTACCTTGCCGGTTAAACTAACTCCTTCTAAGGCATCAAATTTAAGAGTGGTTTTTTGGCCTACTTTAACATTAGGGATATCTACTTCATTTACCGAAACCTGAGCTTTAATAGTGCCTAAATCACCAATAACGATAGGAGATTGCTTGCTAGAAGAGCTAGAGGAGGAGCTGCCGGTAGACGAAGATGACGAACCAGTAGAAGCAACAGAGCTTGTAGTTTTCCCAAGGTCATCGCCATTTTTAATGTTGACTTGATTGACAATGCCGGCAATAGGAGCTGTAACTGTTCTCTTGGCAGCAATTGATTGCTGGTTTAGATAATCCTCATAAACCGCCGAGACATTTTGCTCTGCCACATTTATTGAGGAATCAGCTAATTTTACTTTTTCCTCTAGTACCTTTATCTGGTCTTTAGTATATGTAGCTTTGGTGGTCACTGTCTGAGCAGAGTTGCCGGAGCCTCCGCCGCTTGTAGAGCCCCCGCTTTTGGCGGCATTAAGGTCTGCCTGGGCTTGTTTTTTAGATACTTTAGCCGATTCTAGATTATTCAATGCTTGCTGGTAAGAAGCCCAGGCTTTAGAAACACTTACTCCTAACTGGTCATTTTCAATCTTAAATAAAAGTTGGCCTTTTTTAACCGAGTCTCCCACTTTTACACTTAAGTCGGCAACTGTACCGGTGATAGTAGGATCTACCGTGGCAATTTTATCAACCACTACATTTCCACTACCCGAAACACTGGCTGTAAGCGTTCCTTTTTCGGCAGCAGAAGTTACGTATTGAACTTGGCTTTTTGATGAGCCGCGGCCAAATAGTAAATAGCTGCCGCCTAAAGCTACTATTACAATTACCGAAAATAATACTTTATTGTTCTTTACCATATGCCCCTACCTTTAAAATCGAATATTCTTATCAAAACCGCTTCGAGCACTCCTTTATCGCTTGGATTGCCAATCACTATTAGTTCATCATTTTTTTTAATGTCCTTTAACTTAATATCTTTGTCCCTGTCTTTAATTGTTGTATCTTTGTTAACCAATACCGTATTTTCTTTGTTATCTCTGTCCTTAATTATTAATTTATTATCAGAAATAGAGATGACTTTGCCGGCTACGCCATGAGCATTTCTAAAGCCGCGCCCTAAAAATTTTTGAAAGTGACCAAAGGGCCCTGGGGGTTCTTGCGGCATAAAATTACGTTCGTAATTAGCCCCAAAGCGGTAAGAGAACCTGGCCTTCATCAACCCCACCATGATACCGCTGGCAAAGCAAGTTACCGCCACCACAAAAACTGCGAGTATTGCAGCAATAATTTTAAAGTTCTTTGAATTAATGAAATCTTGGATTTGCATTTTTAACACCCCTTAAACGTAAATCAAAATAAAAGCTTAAGCACCAAAAAAGAACGGCTAACGGAAGCAACATCGAAATAATGTTAAAAACCGGAAAAGTTTCAAATAATGATAAAACAAACTCTTGCCAATGTTCTAAAACCACTGAAATATCAGAAAAAATCAAGGAAAGCATATTGAAAAAATCCGATTTAACCAAAGCATTGCCATAAGCCGACCACGCAAGAACAACCGCACTAACTGAGCCCGCCATTCCCAGATAAACTAAAACCAGCTTTCTTCTAACTTGCTTAGCTTTCTCTAACTGAATAGAGTTTAAAATGACATTTTTTAATTGCGGATTGGGCTCAAGCTCGCTTAAGTTCTTAAAAGCCTGCCCTATTTTTTCTCTCATATAAGTTAATACGACTGGGAAAAGGAAACGGGTGCAGTTGCTGCTGAGTTGTGCGGATGTGTTCTGTGTTGTGGGTTATGCGTCGAGTTATGTGTTGTGAGTGCAAGGTGAAACGTCATAGCTAGAAGCCCACAACCCACCCTCAAAACCACTTACTACTTACAGCTTACCGCTTACAGCTTTCAACGCTCTTTGGTGGCGGCTTTTAATAGTATTATAGGGCTCTTCCATCACAGAGGCGATTTCTGATAAAGAAAAATCGTACTTATAATGAAGCAATAAGATAATTCGGTAGTGTATAGGAAGCTCATTTATTTTCTTCTCAAACTCATCTGCTAACTCTTGGCCTTCTACCAGCTCTTGCGGCAATAATTCTTTATCAACGACTGCTTCTAGCTTAGCTTCCTCATCATCTTGCAAAGCAGAAAAAGGCACACTCTTTTTCTTTTTTAAGAAATCATAGGTAGTATTTTTAGCAATAGTAAAAATCCAGGCTTTAAAGCTTTTATCCTGGTCAAAAGAAGCTAGGTTTCGCCAAACCTTAATAAAGGTTTCCTGGGTTAAATCATCTAAGCTAGCAGTGTCTTTGGTTAGCTGATATATAAAATTGTAAACTAGCCTAAGATGCCGCTCAATTAGGATTTTTAGGGCTTCATCATCGCCATCCAGATAGTTAGCAGCTAGCAACTCATCACTTTGTTCTGCCGGCCGCAACTTGTCTTTTTTAGCCCTATTTACTTTTTTAATTATTCCTAAAACCTGCGGAGCAAAAGCTTCCATATCGCTTCAATAATACAGTTTTTGCTTTAAGTGTTAAAGAATTACGCTAATTGTCCGAAACTATTAGTATGAATCAGGCAGCTAAGTTATCTAACATAGAAAATGAATTGCTTTCAAGGATGAGGGTGTCCCGTTTCTTTACTGAAGTGCTAAATGCCCTTTCTTTAGCGATAGATCTAGAGTTCGGCAAAAAGCTAAACCACAGCCGCCGGGTAGCTTATCTATCAACAAAATTAGCCGATAGAGTATGCCCGGAGCACCGTGTGCAAGTCTTTTACGCCGGACTCTTGCACGATATTGGCACCGTTAGCTTGCCTAATAATATCGTCCACTATTTCAACATTAGCAAAGTCAGGCCCAGCGAGGAATTAAAAATCAGAAACCATCCTCAAGCAGCAGCACAAGTACTTCGCCGGGTTGTCGGCTTACCAGACTTACATTTGGCTGCTGACTATATATTAGAACATCATGAAAATTGGAATGGCAGCGGTTTTCCAGCTGCTAAGAAAAATAAAGATATTTTACTTGGCTCCCAAATTATTAGAGCCTGCGATGAGTTAGATGTGGTTATTTGGCGACAAGGAAAAAAGGCCAGCTTAGCAAAAATAAAAAAATGGGTTGACCAGCAAGCAGATAAAGTGTTTTCCAAAGAGCTATCAGCTTATCTTTTAGAATTAATTAATCAGCAAACCTTAAGGACGCTGCTAAATGAGGAATTGCTGGAAAAAGAAGTAAAAAGAATCCAAGATGGCTTGCCTCCTTTTAAAATGGTTCCTTTTTCGGATTCCATTGGCTCTCTTTTAAAGATGGTTGCTATTATTATCGACACCAAACACCACTACACGGCTGGTCATTCTGAGCGAGTGGCAGAATATAGCATCCAGATAGCTAAGGAATTAAACCTAAACCACGACGAGATAACTAAAGTAAAATGGGCCGGCTTGCTGCATGATATCGGCAAGATTTCGGTACCAACTTCAATACTAGCTAAAACCTCGTTACTTACTTCAAGAGAGCGCGACGAGATTGAAAAACATGCTGCCTATACTATCGATATCCTATCAACTATCTCCGACATAGCCGAATTGGCAGGTGTTGCCGGCGGCCACCATGAACGCTTCGATGGAACAGGTTATCCCAAAAGGCTTAAAGGAGACGTAATCCCCATTGGGGCCCGAATTATATGCGTAGCTGATGCCTTAGATGCCATGACCTCTTCGCGGCCTTACCGCCGGGTAACTACTTTCCACGAAGCCTTAGAGGTAATTAAGAAAAGCTCAGGCGCCCAGTTTGACCCCAATATCGTCTACGCTGCTTATCAGGTTTTTAATAAATAGCCTTTAACCTCTCTGGTCAGCGTCGCCTTCGCTACAATAGTATTGCGCATTTAAGTCATGCCTCATCCAAACCATGCATGTTGGACAACTGCATTTCTGATTAGTATCTAAATCGTTAGCGCAACCCGATTTACCTATCTGTGATGAACAATACAGACCAATCATCTCATCGGGTTTTAACATTTCCATCTCCATACCCATTTCTTGCTCTTGAGCCATCGGCATACTCATCCCGCCTCTTGCTTCTTTCATCTGCGTCTGCGTTCCCATCTTTTCCTGCATCATCATCTGGTTCATTTCTTTTTGCATTTGAAGCCACTTGCCCCTCTTTTCTAGGGTGCATTGGCTTTGAGCCTGAACCGGACAACTCCCACACATGCATTGCATACAATTTTCTGAGTTATACTCTACTTTCGCCATAAAGTCCCCTCCGTTTTTAGTTTTTTACCCAAAGCGCACCAATAATATTATTTATTGTTTAACTTGACACCTTTCTATTATTGGTATATTCTGAATAATCAGAAACATCTTATTTATCAGAGAGGCAATTAATGAGTGCTATAAAACCGTGTTGTTGCGTTGACGCTATTGTAAGCGTCGATGAAAGAGGCCAGCTAGTCCTCCCTAAAGACATTAGGTCGAAATGCGAAATTAAACCGGGCGAGAAAATGGCTTTAATCAGCTGGAAAGAAAAGGGTAACTGTTGTATAACTTTGGTCAAAGCTGATAACTTAACATCAATGGTAAAAGAACTATTAGGCCCCATGGCCAAACATATGATGAAGAAGTAAGAAGGATATAAAAAGGAGGTGTCCTCATGAGGTTCCGTTACCAAACTCCAAGAGTCGCCCATTGCAGTTATTGCGACGAAGGCGGCTGCTGACTTTACCCCGCACCTATTTAAGCCGTAGGCTGTAAGCTATACGCCTTAAGCCAAGATTGGTCTTACTGCTTAAAGCTTATAGCTTAAGAAGGTGCGGGGTTTTATTTTCTACGCTTGTTTACTTTTATTGAGTAATCGGTAAATATTATAAGAAACCCTTAGCTAGGAGAATAGATGGGCGATAACAAATGCAGTGGGACAGCTGGCGCTGGAGCTGCCGGCAGTGTCTATGGATTGGGTTTTATCGGAGCACTAGTTTACTTTATTTCGCATGCCACTAGTTTCTGGATTGGAGTATTAGGTTTTCTTAAATCCATAGTCTGGCCCGCTTTTCTGGTTTACCATTTACTAGACTTTTTAAAGATATAGCTAAAAGCATACTGAAGACTATTCTAACTGCGTTATTTTCCTGTAGGCTTCGGTAGGGTTTTGGCCGCTGATGGTTGGCTTAACTGGCGCTTGCTTATCAGGCATCGGTGGTTGCTCCATTTTCATATTCTCAAATTCATATCTTGTAAAGAAAATCTTTTTAGCTCCTAAACGAAGCGCTTTTTTCGTGCTCTCATAGGTTTGAGTAGCATTAATATCAGGATCATCAGAGATAAAGGCTTCTGCTTCAGTCACCCAGACAGACTTGTTAAGGCCAAAACTTTTAAGAAGCTTAGTATAGGGCTCTACATTAAAGGAATCATGGCTATCATTGGAAATACAATGGACATTGGCAATATCAAAATGGCTGACTGTTTCTTTGTTTTGAAAAACCCCTCTATAAAAAGACAAAAACCTCTCATTGCCGCCGGCTGCTCCAGCAATAAGGACTTTTGCATCCGGATCAGCGCTTTTTATTGCCTTGGAAGTTTTTATTAGAAGTGAGGCATAAGCAGTTGCGTCCTCCGTATAGAAATCAAGCCTTGGATCAGGCTCCGGGCTATCTAAATCCGGCTCATTCATTACCTCCCAATACTTAACCGGTATTTCTAAACCTGGCATGTCTTGCTTTCCATCACCATCATAGCGCTCGACAACTACCTTTACCCATTTTTCATAAGCTTGCCAGTCTCCTGGATTACTTCTATGAAGAGGAAGATAGTCACCTCTCCCTTCCTTGGTGTTAGGCATAAACTCATCATTTTCTGAGACTTTGTATTTGTCAGCGTTTGGCTTTCTTTTCTGATCCCACTCGGCAAACGGCCAAAGAGTTGCTAGAGTGCCTAATTTTATCTCTTGAGCCTCTGTTACAATTCTGTCAGTTTTATCAAAAATAATTTCTTGGTCTTTTTCGCTTTGCATGCTATCCCACAAGAAAGGACCAGGATGGGGGCGTTGCCAAGAAGCGCCATTTTCTTTTATAACATTGGCCATTCCTTCTTCTGAGCCCAAAAAGCCGAATTTTTGCTTATCGATATCTGCAGGGATATTAACCGGCTTATTGGTAGTTACACTTTTTTGGCTCTTATTGCTAATGGAGCAACTCGTCGAAAAAATAGCCAGTAGAATAAGTAGAGAAGTTAGAGCTTTTGCTTTATTCATTGTTTCTCCCTTTAGCTTTCTTATCAATATTGTAAATCATATAGTTAAAAACCAGCAAAAAGAGCTTAAGAGTTTCCCCCTACTTTATATTCTAGCCTTTTCCTGTTAAATTATAAGCTGTTATTTTGCTTTTACTGGCGCCTGTAGCCTTAAAGCCTAGCGCCTGATTTTGGGGGATTAGCTCAGTTGGGAGAGCGCCGCCCTTGCAAGGCGGAGGTCGAGAGTTCGAATCTCTTATCCTCCACTATTTCACATACACCACTCTAATGGGGCATAGTGAACTCGCCAATAAGAAAAATAAGCAGCAAAAACCCAATAAGGGATGCTAGAAAAACCAAAACAGAGCGCTCTTTTTTCCAAAACAAACTAAAAACCCCGGTAAAAAAAGCCGCTAGTCCGCTAAAAAGAGCCGATAGTCCTGTTATAGCCAAAGAAGGATTGCTCCAAAGGCCATTTCCTCCCTCCTGGTGAAAAACAGTGACCAAAACAATCTGCAAGCCAAAGAGAACAAAGAAGGCCGCGATAAAACCGGCTGAGAACCTACCCACTCTGGTTTTAGGCAAAATACTCATAAACTAATGATAGTCAAGCAATCAGTCAAAAGCTACTTTTATCCATTGAAATCCATATATAGCCAAGCGTATACTAAAAGTTAACTACCAAGAGAAAGGCTTGTAGCACTAAAGTGACGGATAATTTTACTTTTAAACTCAATAAAATAGAATTAGTTAAGCAGGATGTTTTAAACAAACTCCCTTCTGGGCTGGAGGGGTTCAGCGAAAAAGATATAGAGTCTGCTATTAAGTATCTGGCCCGCTACGGCGTCTTAAGCCAAATCAAGAAGATTGAAGAGATTTATCCGCACGTCCGGCAGCTACTACTGCTAATCAATAAAGTAGGTAATTCGGCTAAAACCATGCCTATCCCCAAACTGGCTGGGAAAAGTAATGTTGTTAAGGCCTTTGCTGCAAAAATCGATCCCAAAGCGATAATGATCCGCCAGCGCTATTTTGGTACAAAAATCGCCCCTTTTAACACATATAAAGAAGCCGGCTGGTATCTTATTAAGAACAAGCCGTTGCCTCTTGAGTTTTTTAACCGGATAAAAGAAGAGCCGGAAGAGGCCGCTGACTGGCTAAAAACCGAGATGGCCACAATGGCCCAAGACACTCAGGCAGAGGGCAAAGCTCGGCTAAAAACCGAAGTGAAAGAGCCTCAGATATCAAATCAAAAACAATTTTTAGAGCTTAGCCAAAAGGTAATCGCTTCTTTTAAGCTTTGCGAGAGCAGTCCCTGGCTTGATATAAAATATCCAGCCGAAACCGCTTACCTGGAATGTTTGATTAAAGAAGCTGCTTGTCTTTGCCAATATAGCGGCTGGATGTCCGAAGACATGCTGTGTTATTTATTAACCGGCAATTTCCCTCTAATTAGTGTTACCAGGGTTGCAATTAATCAAGAAGAAATACATCAAGATAGTGAACCGGTAGAATATCAGGGATACAAGTACATAGAAACAATCAAACTCTAACCACTTTTAAGCCAGGTAAGACGCTCAATTCCTAACATATCGAAATCTTCGCCTTCTTCTTCCTTAACTTTTTTATAAAATTTGCAATGAAGGCAAGTTTTCATTTTTTGAGCAAAAGTGCCTTGGACTTTTTCGTCGCACAAGGTGCCGGCTACCCGCCAGCAAAAACGTCCGTTGTCAGGATAGGCCGGGCAAGCATACAATTCCTTAGATTTACAGCCTCCTTTTTGCCGGCCGCATTTCTTATGCTCCCAGCATTTAGTATGGCCATGTTTTTCGTTCTTTCTCTCAACCATTATATTTCCTCTTACATTATATCGGCACTAAAAACCGAAACTTTAGTTAGACATCATAACAGTTTTGGCTCTATTGGGTAAACACCAACATGGCCTTTTTTATTAATAAACAAGGAAGACAATTAGCTTACAATATGCTAGTGCCGCCAAAAGTTCCGGCCCCGGTTGTGATATTTTCTCACGGCTTTGATAGCAGCAAAGACAGTCCCCGTAGCAGGCCAATTGCCGATGAGCTGCTAAATGAAGGTGTTGCTTCCTTTTTGTTCGACTACACCGGCCATGGCCAAAGCCAGGGAAATAAACTCGACTCTACTATAGAGCAACAAGCTGATGATTTAGAATCTGCTATTGCACTTCTAAAAGGCATGCCGGAGATAGATTTTCCCAAATTAGCTCTCCATGGTTCTAGCTCAGGCTGTCTGCCCATTTTATTTAATGTAGAAACTAATCAAGATGCCTCTGCCATTGTTTTGCGGGCCCCAAGAACTGATGGTCAGTTTCCAGAAATTTTAGCTAGAGCAACCGATATTACTTGCCCGGTACTCGTTATCCAGGGAGAATACGACCCCTTGCTAGAAGATACCAAGGTCTTTTACGCTAAATTAAAGACCGAAAAGGAATTTAAGGTTATCGGTGGGGCCGACCACCTATTTACCAATCCTGAGCACTTCACTGAAGTCCGCGCAGTTACCGTCAAGTGGCTCAACAACAGGCTGAAAGCCTAAAATCCTTTAGTCTTTTACCAGGTAGATGCTATCGCCTTCGCGGGCATGGTCTTTGACCTTAAGCCCTATTACCTGGCCTTTTTTAGCCTCCTCAATGGTTTCATGCTCTACTTGCATTTCCTCGGCTGTTTGGGTCCAGTCACTGGTGTAGCCTTGGATGTGGATGGTGTCGCCCTTTTTTAATCCTTTGCTTAGTTCAATGATGGCAACATTAAGGTGGTTAAAATAATGGGTTACCTTACCAATTTCTTCTTCCATAGCTCCCCCTTACCAGCTGTAAGCTATTATCCTTAAGCTGTAAGCTACTATAAGATAATTAAAGATTACCAATTGCTGGCTTATATTTCAATCTATTTGCTAATTCTAAAATCTTGAACTTTTTATAAAAAAAAGGTTAACATAGTACTAGAAGTTGCCGATAGTATAATTAGCAACAAAAAACGTAGCATTTATCGAAGGAGTGATGACAGTATGAGAAAAGTAAGTATTGTCCTAATTGCTTGCCTGCTCTTATCTTCACTAATGTTGCCAATTGGCACTTTAGCCGTAACCAAGAGCATCAGCCCGGATGCTGAACTTATGCCAGGCCCGCCTGATGGCAGCGGCGGCCCAAACCAGAGCGATGACTCTAGAGGCTTTTACTCCGGTGGGTGGATTGCTCCACTGCTTGGAACAACCTACACTGTAACCTGGAGCGATTTAGACCCTAGCAAAAACTACATGATTGTAGGTATTGGAGACGTTACAAACGTTGTCTATGGCGGAAGCACCATTACGATGACCATGAACTCCATCAATATGTGGGACCCTAATAACATCAACGACACCAGCCATACCATGCCAGGACTAGTAACCGGTATTGCCGATATGGCCTCGACCGACCAAGGCCCTAGGGGGCGGATGTCTAAAAGTATTGGTGGCAGACGGCAAGGCCCGCCGGCAGAATCCCGCGGCATGTGGATTTCTACTAACACCCCGGTTTGGCAACTGCAGCCAGGAGAGTTTGATAGAACGACCGGCAAGCCAAAGACTTTTAAGATTCAGGTAACTGGTCCCTCTGGAGAGGCTGGTTTCTTTAGATGGTACTGGCCAAAAGCCCTTCTTGGTTTTATGGGCATAAAGCCGGCCGACTTAGCAGGGTTTGTTGATAATGATCAAATGAAATCCACTGTAACCACTTACTCAGATGGCAGTGCTTTGATTAGCATGAATTATCATTATTCCACCCACGTGCTAAAAACAGGAAAGGCTCTTCCTCTAAGTTTGGCTACCAACAAAAAACGCGTAAGCAAGCGAGCCAAAAACAAGAGAGTTAAGTTATTTGGTTGGCTTAGCAACAGAAAAAGGCGCCAGATAGTCAAAATCTATCGCAAGAAAGCTGGGCAGAAAAAATACAGTATGATTGGAAGGGTTAGAACAAAAGCTAAAGGTTACTACTCACGCACCATTCCGGTAACCAAGAAGAGCTCGTTTAAAGCAATGGCTAAAGTAGGTCGCCGTTGGATAACCAGTCCGATTAAAACAGTAACGGTTAGATAGACCGGCTTTCGGCACACACCTAAAAGGGCTCCTCAGGGAGCCCTTTTTTTTGATATTTTAAAGGATATCTTCGCTTGCATTGCGAAATATATTAATAGAAGGAAAAATCAAAACCAGAACTATTTGACCAATTGCCAATCGAATACCTATTATTAAAAGAAAGGAGGAAAGACATTGGAAGCAAAAGAAATTTGGGTTGATAAGAGCGAGACTGAGCGCATCAAAATCTCATCTAGCGAGTTCAAGGGAAAAGAGCTGCTAGATATCCGTACTTTCTACGAAGCTGACGGCGAGTGGCGCCCTACCAAAAAAGGCGTCAACATGCCCTATGAAAAGCTGGCCGATCTCAAAGAAGCTTTAAATCAACTCTAGACAAGCTGGTTGAGCTTAAGTAAATAAACACGCCCCGATGCAAGTCGGGGCAGTGGGCCTAGATGGACTCGAACCATCGACCTCACCCTTATCAGGGGTGCGCTCTAGCCAACTGAGCTATAGGCCCTAAATTCGTTAGCGAATTGCAGAGCAATTGAGCGATTGAAAAAATAACAATGGAGTCCTTGGTTCAATTACGGTCTATTGATCTATTGCTCAACTGCTCAAGTAAACCAGACCATTATAGCAAATAGTTTGCCCTAATTTAAATAAGTCGTTTTGGGTATATTAACTCTAGCCATTATAGTTTAAAATAAAAGTGCAGGTAAATGTTTAGAAGCCGGAGTAATATGCAAAAAATGCAGATCCACGGAGTTAATCTTGATGTGATGACTAACCAGCCGGTAGTTATCTTAAAAGACGATGCTTCCAAAAGATTTTTGCCTATATGGATTGGTCAGTTTGAGGCTACCTCTATCTTAATGGAGCTCCAGGGAGTTAAACCTTCCAGGCCCTTAACCCACGACCTCTTAAAATCTATGATGGAGCATTTAAGCTTGCAGTTAGATAAAGTAATTATCAATGATATAAAAGACGGGACATTTTTTGCCCAGATATATTTTAAAAACAACCGAGAAAAGATTAATCTTGATGCCAGGCCATCAGATGCTATCGCCTTGGCAGTAAGGGTACAAGCCCCAATATATGTAACTGACAATGTAGTAGAGAAAGCCTCGATTGTCAGCGAGGAAGGCGAAGAGGATGAAGTAAACCGCTTCCGCGACTTCTTAGAAAACGTCTCTCCCGAAGATTTTAAAGACCAAGGCTAATTATTTCTTTTCTTTGGATTTTATTTTATTAGCAGTCTGTGATGCTTTATCTTTTGCAGTTTCCATACCGCTGGAGGCTTTTTCTTTAGCTGCTTCCATTTGAGACTGCAGCTTCTGGCGTGTTTCTTCTATTTTGTCGCGAATATCTTCCACCTTGTCAGCTGCTGCTCCGCGTCCGGCTTCTACTGCCTCAGTTACCCGTTCTCTTTGGGTATCGTAGGCTTCTTTGCCCTGCTCAATAAGCTCATCAGCTCTTTTCTTGATATCTTCTCTGGTTTCCTGCCCGGCTTTTGGAGCAAAAAGCAATCCGCCGATAGCACCGGTTATGCCTCCGATTATAAAAGTGAAAAAACGACCTCTTTTTTTCTCTGCCATATTGACACCTCCTTAACTAGCTAAATAACCTAAGTAGAGTACAATAAAACATTCTAGTAGGCTTTAGCTAGTAGTGCAAGCGCACCCAAGCTAGTTCAAAAGTTCCCTGTTAGATTACTTCCCAATAATTGCCCAATGAAACTAAAAAAGACAGCAATCCCTAAATTTTCTCTGTTAATCTCAATAAAATTAATATAATATTTAGTCAGACCTTCTAAGTCTTGAGGAGTATGTAAGTGAAAGAACCGTCAGGCAAAAAATGGGGCTGCATCGTTGCTTTTATCGCTGCTTTGATAATAGGTGGCTTGCTTACCTTAATGGTGGTCGGCTTTTTCGTCTTAAGCTTAATCGGAGCGGGGGGCCAGCCTTCCACTATCATTCCTCCCTCTACAGAGGTTTCGGGAAATGCCGTCCCTATTCCTACAAACTTAAACGCCAGTGCTGCCGAAGACAAAGTGACTCTTAACTGGAGCGGGGTACAAACTGCTGACCTAAAAAGCTATAAGATTTATAAAAGCCTTACCCCTGGCAAAAAATATTCAGTAGCCGGAACCATTCCCGCCGGAACAACTATTTACACAGATAGTGATGTAAAAAAGGGCATCTCTTACTACTATATTGCTACCGCCTTAACCGCCAATGGTGCCGAAAGCGGCAACTCCACGGAGACGTCAGCCATAATCGAAGCTGAGCCCCTAATTCCCGAAGGGATATATTCCTGGGCTGATGTTAAGAAGAAGATTGACGCTGACGCCAAATACTTAGAACTGCTAACTAAGGTAACTAAATTAACAAAAGCTGATGTAGAACAGCTGGTTGCTAAAGAAAAGAGCGGGGCAGTATTAAAAAAGACTTTGCTAGAAGGAACCATCATCACTAACAGCACTAAGGATTACCGGCTTTTGCCCAACTACATCCTAAAAACCGACCGCATCGCCTTAACTGATGAAAACGGCACTCCTTATGTCTTAACCAAATGCGGCAATCCCATGAAGATACAGATAAATGTTTCTGGGGTGGCAACTATTGTTAAGAAAGTTCAGGTGTTTGTGACTAACATAATTATGGTTTTTCCGCCTTCAGTTACGAATATTTTTATTAATGCCGGCCAGCCGGCTAATAGCATCGCTGTAACTATCTCGCCATCCTTTATTGAAGATATTATGGGCCCATCGGTGGTAGAGCCTGCTCCTGAGATATTTATAGATCCGGCCGATTTGGGGGCCGATTATGTATACTCTCCCGAAGCCTTAGTGGCTGCTGAGGCCTCTAAGCCTCTTGAGGAAGGTCAGCAGTGGATTGAGTCGGGCAAATTAAGAGTTGAAGTAAATCCGCCGCAGCCTGCCCCTGGCCAAAGTGTATCGGTTACTATCCGCTTGTTTTCCGTTAATAAAGGGGTGGAGATAGAATATAGTGTCAAGGGCTCAGACGGTTACAAAAAGTCAGGAAAAGAGAAAACTGACGATAAAGGTGAGATTCATTTCACTGTCCCCGGCGGCAAAGCAGGCGTCCAAGACGACATCTCTGCAAACGTGCCATCAGAGAACATCAAAGGAACCGCTACTTATCACTTCTAGGGAATTAATCAATCCCCTAATTATTGACTAAGCCACTGCTCATATAGTAGGATTTTGGTTTGTGTTTTTTTGCTTAAAGACCAAGAGGTTTTGGGATAAAATATAGGCGCGGGCCGTTAGCTCAGTTGGTAGAGCACCGGACTTTTAATCCGGGTGTCGAAGGTTCGAATCCTTCACGGCTCACTTTTTTGCCCCCATCGTCTAGTGGCCTAGGACACCGCCCTTTCAAGGCGGCGGCGGGGATTGAGTAGTAAAATGACTGCTTAATGCCTGTATATGGCTTATATTTAGGCGGGGAATAACCGAAAAAAGTAGTTAATGGACGCATCCCTGCTTGATTATTAATTAACTTTCACCTCCCTTGTTTGTTTATAGTGTTTTCTTTGTCTAGTACGCGAACTACAATTGTCACTGCAATATTCTTTGTTTTTTCTTGTTTTGACAAATAAATTGCCACATTTATCATCTTTGCATTGTTGATAATTCAATCGTTTGGTAACCATTAGATAAAGCTGTAAGTAAATAGCTCCAATGAGAGTGCATGTAGAATATGTAGGTTTGACTTTTCCATTGCTTGTAAATTTGTAACCGGGGTAAACCATAAAAGTTTTTAAGCCACCGACTACTTCATTTAAAAATAACTCCTTGATTTTAAGGTTTTTTGCATCAAGCGTTAGATGACTATGCTCTTTGTTAGAATAATTTATTGATTGATAAAGCTTGTCGTCGGCTTTTAGGTGAAACAAGTAGCGGCTTTGGTTTTGTTGATTAAACTTACCTTTAAAAATAAATACTTTTTCTATTTCTTCTTTTGAATTGCTTTTTACTGCTTTCAATAATTCGACAAGCCTCTTCACCTTTTTTGCTTCACTAATAAAGAAATCTAGGCCCTCATCTACAATAGTCCCCTGTAATCTATCACCATGTTGTGGATAAAAAGAGTTTATTGATAAATGTCCTTCCCCCAAAAGCCCATGCTTACTAACAAAATCCAAAATTGATTTATTGCTAGAAGTGTCAACAAGGGCTAATTCTAAATGAAGGTTTTCATCTTCAAGGGGCTTAGACCATATTATCCTATAATCATCCATCCTTTTCTTTCGCTTGGTAACAATGAGAGGTTTTGGTTCGGAAACAATTTTGTATTCCCAAACAGGCCATTGGAAGTTTACAAGGTCATCATAAGGAATATTCGCCGTAGTTTGTTTATTTACTGCCTTATTGGCTGCTATATAAGCTTCATAATGGCTTCTGCATAAACCATCTTTGTATTGGTTTAATAGACACAGTTCCGGTTCTTTAACGCTACATTGCATCTACACAGCTACCTTTTTCTTACGGAAAACCTTACGGATTTATAGATACGAATTATCGTATGTTCTCAATATAATGATATTAGAGCTAAATACCTTAGCAGTCAATCAATTGATAAGAAAGGAGTTTTATGAAGCAAGTTACCAGGCTAAAGACAGAATTATTTTATCGGCAGATTAGCCAGAGAAAAGTAGCAAAGAAGGCAGGAGTTGACCCTGCTTTTATAAGCAGAATTTGCAACGGGGCTAATAGGCCAAGTAAGAAGGTAAAAGAAGCAATCTGTGAACTAACAGGATTAACCGAACTACAACTTTTTGGAGGTGAAGAAAGCAAAAAGGCCAGCTGACACTGGCCAAATTGCGAAACGCTATGAAACGTAACAACTATTATAGAAACACTAAAACGACGGGTGGTCAACCGGTTCTTTTGGCCGATGGCCGAACAGCCGGTTACCTTACTAATGACGGAAAGGTCTTTTTAAAACGCATAAATGACAAAAATATCTTAAGATATCCACCGGCTTTATGCTTAGACCGCACAGTCTTATTTAAACTTCAGAGATTTGGAGTTAGAACCATTGTTATTAAGCACAAAATAGACGGGACAGTCTGGTCTTTGCCCTTAGAAAAGTTTTTAGAAAAGACTTTTGGCATTAATAGAGGCATGGCAGGTAGCCAACAATGTGTCCGTCTTCAGCATTGGCAAGTAGAGGGCAATAATGCCCCAAATAACGCTCCCGCTAAGCCATTAAGCCCTTTAAGCAATACGGCTAAGGCTCAACCTATTCAGCAAAGGCTGGTGGTTTAAATGGCTATACCAGCTTGGGCTTTCCCTGAAGTATCGGAAGCCGTTAGAGATTTTCAAAGGAAAATACAAAAAGAAAAATGGCAAAACAGTGTCTTGGGCCAAATAGCTAAAGTAGATGATGAGTTTACCGGGCTAGAAGAAGCGTTTGTCAAACAGAGAGAAGCCAAAAATGACCCTGAAGTTTATGACAACTTTATGTTAAGGGTTTTTCGGAATTGCTTAGCTAGTAAATTGATGCTAAAAACCGATAATGAAAACGTAAAAAAGTATATCGGAATAAGAGTTAATCAACTTATAACACTGCCTGAACTTCCCTCTAAACCAAAAACAGCATTGGATTTATTAGTCAAGAAAGCATTAGCAGCCAGAGAAGGAACGATAAAAAATGACTGAAGCCTGGATGCCAACAACAGCAGAAAAAATAGCAGCCCACGAAGAAACAAAAAAACAAAATACGAACGTTGTTAACGAAGCGTTACCTAGTAATGCACTTGATAACAACATTCAGAAACTACCCTATATTTCTCTAGCCTCCTACCCATTAACGGAAATGACCTACTTGGTTGAAGACATAGTCCCCAACAACTGTATAAGCATGTTTTATGGTGACGGAGGGCAAGGCAAAAGCTACTTGGCTTTATATTTAGCCGTTTTAGCAGCCACCGGCAAGAACTTCTTAGATAAGGGTGTAAAGAAAGGGAGGGCTTTATATTTAGACTTTGAGTTAAGCCCTGAGCTTCAGCGCCAACGGTTAGATAAGATATGTAAGGGCTTGAATATAAGCCCTGCTACTTTAACAACTAATCTTTTGTATTTATCTCCTGGTATAAATGGAAACGCACCAAGCAACCTTACTGATTTAATACCAGTTGTTAAACAAGATAGCTTTGACCTAATCATTGTCGATAGTATTGGGGCAGCCCTAACCGGCGACCCTGAAGCCGCTAAGGACATATGTAAGCTTTTCCAACAATTAAGAGAGCTTGGAACTGTTTTATTGCTTGACCATCAAGCCAAGAAGCAAAGAGGTGAAAAACCAGGTGAAAAAACACCCTTTGGAAGTGTTTATAAAACAAACCTTAGCCGTAATGTCTGGCACTTAAACGCTGTTCCTGGAGATGATAACAAGCTTAGTTGCTTGCTGAAGCATAAGAAAAGCAACTTTAGCGCCTTAAAAGAAGACTTGGGGTTAAGCCTATGCTTTGGTGATGGGCTTTTTAAGGTTGAAGCTTGTGAGGTGGGCTTAGAGTTTTTCGACCATAAAAGCGTTAAAGACCAAATACTTATCTTTTTGAGCGAAGCTAATGAAGCTACCGCTGAAGAGATAGCTGAAGCAATTGAGGCAGATTTAAGCACGGTTAAGCCAAAAATTAGCCTCCTCGTTAAAGAGGGCAAAGTAGAAAAGACGGGCAAAAAAGCCGGACGTGCTGACATTTATACAAACGTTGTTAACGAATGCAACACTAGGAACGTAAGCGATAACAACGTTCAGCCTGAAGACAACAAACCACCGCTTCAGTTAATAAAAGATACTTTTGATGCAGAAGTGATACCAGAAGGAGTGCCATTTTGAAAGAATACCCCATGCAAGCTAAAGAAAATTCAATACCCCTTGTAAGGATATGTGGTGCAGCCAATAAAAGAACGGGGAAGCCTTGCCAAAATAAGCCTATGCCTAATGGTAGATGTAGAATGCACGGCGGCAAAACACCAATAAAACACGGCCTTTATAGCAAGGCAGCGCCGGTTTATCTAAAAGAACGTATTGATAGGTTTTTAGATGACCCTAGGCTAGGAGACATGAACCAGCAATTAGCCTTAACTGTTTCGTTAATTGACGAATTACTAGAGCGCTTAAAAAAAGCTGATTATAGGCTAGATAACGAAACCAGGTTTTTGCTTTTTAAGTTTATTGATTTAGCAACTAAAATTACAGAACGAAAAGCAAAGTTAGGAGCTTTATTTAGTTTTACACCTGAACAGCTTAAAGAATTAATTGAAAAGTTAGGGGCGGTTGTTCGACGTCATGTTAAAGACCAAGATACTTTATCGGCAATAGCTAATGACTTAAGACAACTCACAGGAAGTAATAATGAATGACCTGCTTAATGAACTTGCCGAAAAAATAATACATGGCTGTGGCAAGAAAAAGAAACTTGAAGATTTGACGGATAAAGAATTAGACGCTTCTATTTATTTTCTCGAAGTTTTTATGAACAAAATCAAAGACTTCGATGTCGAACTTTATAAATGCGGCCAAAAAATTACTTATAGTATAGACTTTGCAAGTCATAAAGTGCCCCCTGAAGTTGCCGAAATGACTGAAGAGGAAATTTGTAAAGAGCTTGAAAGACTAAGGCCGATAACAGGGTAAACTATGGATGTCTTTTTTAAAGAGCTTGCTGATAAGTTAGAAATCACAGGAACCGAAAAAGTTGTTGTTTTAAGCTCCGATGCAACTAAAGAAGAGGAGGAGACAGCTTTAAAAAAACTTGCACCGGACGGGGTCTTAGTTATTGATAATATACCTAAACCATCAGCAATAAGTAATTAACAACTGTCTTGTTAAATCCCTAGGCTTGGCTGGCTTTGCTGATTAACTGATGCCTGCTTATAAGGCAATATCATGCCTGGCAAATTAGGTTTTTTACCATTAAGTAATTCTTCAATAGTAATTATCTGAATAGCAGGAAATTCTCCCATGCTTGTTTTAACGCTTCCTGCCATAGCAGCTTCCTCTGTCATTGGCCTGGTTGGGCTCTCTAATGTTACAAAAACACCAGCGATGGCTTTATCGCGTGCCATATCGCCTTTTAATGTTGCTATTTGATTACGTTGTACATGCCCGCCTTTAACTTGAACAATTACCTTGCCGTATTCGTTCTTGCCATTTTTATTGTCGGCCAATAAAGTAATTATGCCGTCAATCCCCTTATCGGCACCCTTCATGTTTTCTTTAGATTTTCCAGCCGGTGGTCTAGCGTCTAGCAAATGGACAGCAGCCCAGTATTCAAAGTTCCACGGGTCGTTTTTAAACAGTGTTTTGGCGCCCGATAAGTCTTTAGGTAAGCCATCAAGATTAAGTTGTTCTTTTAGATTTGGATTTTGGTCGATAATACGACGCTGGATTAACTTAACAGCAATTACAGAAATATCAATACCAACCCAATTACGCTTTAGTCTTTCGGCGACAGAAACCGTTGTGCCGCATCCACAAAATGGGTCTAATATCCAATAGTCTTCATTTGATGAAGCCTTTATTATGCGCTCAAGAAGCGCCTCTGGTTTTTGGGTTGGATAACCAAGTCTTTCTTTTGAAGAAGGAGCGACGAAGGGTATCTGCCAGACATCATTTTCTGGAACTCCTTCAGACTGAACCTTACCAGAGCTTACAAGAACAGGCTCTTCGCCAGCCTTAAATCGATGCAAAATTCCTTGCTCTTTTCTTTTAACTGAGCCTTCGGTATATGAAGTGAACAATCTGTTAAAACTGTAGTCTTGCGATTTTGTATAGAAGAAAATAGTGTCATGCATTTTTAGAAAAGACTTTGCTGCCCCCGTCCAACGTCTATAGTGCCAGATAATCTCATTTCTAAAATTCATTTTTCCAAATATAGTATCGAGAACTATTTTAAGGTAATGGCTGGCTGTTGGGTCACAATGTAGATATAAGCTTCCGGTTGGTTTTAATACACGATGAAGCTCTGACAACCTGAGGGTCATCATTGTAAGGTAGGCCATCATATCATTTTGATGGCCAAGTATTTTGGTAAAAGCTTCCATTAGTTCAACAACTGCTATATCACCATTTGCCATTAAATAATCAAACTCTTTTTGAGTTTCATTCGTCCAATGCCAACTGTCTTCAAAAGCATGTGCTTGAGCCTCGCTATCCACCAAGCCTTCTTTAAAGAGAACGTTGTAATTGCGATTTGAATTAAAAGGCGGGTCTAAATAGATAAGGTCAAAATAACCGTCATTGCCTGGGAATTTGTCCATTAATATTTCGAGATTATCACCGAAGAATAGAGACCGGTTATTCATTTGACAGCAATAGCCCAATTACTAGTTAGCGTACTCATTTTTCTTGGCTCAACCATAAGCCCTATTGTAGCTTATATGCTACAGATTTTGAACCATATATGCTGTAGCTAAATAAGCTACGGCAAGGTTAGCTTTAGTCATGGCTAACCTTTGTAATTCTTTTGGATTAGAAATAAGAAAAGAGCGCGAAAAAGCGAGATTGAGCCAAGAAAAACTTGCCGAGTTAATGCAAATTCATCGAACTTACCTTTCAAAACTTGAGCTTGGAAAAGTTTGTCCGACCCTTAGAGTGGCTGAAAAAGCGGCCAAAGCCCTTGAATTAAAACTGAGTGTTATTATTTCAAGGATTGAGTAACGCTTTTATTGCTTGAAGAACTTCAGTTATTTTTAATAGTTTCCTCGCTAGAAATCGTACTATGGCGGCAAGGTATTTGGTATAATAATCGCCAATATACCAATCAATGGGCGGGTTGCTTATGAAAATAAACGGTAAATTAGTATTATCTGTTATCCTTCCAATTCCTGTTTTGATTATTGCTTATATTTTCATATTTACTTTTACTGCCAACGGAAAAATCGTAGATAAATATACCGGTAAGCCATTAGTTGGTCTTAAAATTCCCCTGACATTAAGAACCATTGCTACTGATAAACAAGGTAAATTTTCAATCTCGTTTGCTAGAAAAGGCTTCTGCTTCAAGGTCTCAAAGAAGGATTATGAGACTACACCGGCTAGTATCCCTTCCAATAAGCCACTAATTATCAAGCTAAGGCCAACAACACTATCCGGCAAGGTAATAGATGCTTATACAAACCAGCCCATAGGAGAAGCTGTTATAACACTCGGAAAACAAAAAGTGAAAAGTGATTATAAGGGCAGCTACAAACTAAGCAATGTACCTGAAAAGATTAATTTAGTTACTCAAGCACCTGATAAGAAATATGAAGCACTTGAAACTTCTATTTCTGGCACCGCTAACAAGGATTTAAGAGTTTGTCTTAATCCTAGAGAGGCAAACGCTTATGAATATTCTTTAATAGAACACGGCCAATATGAAGACAGCTACGAAACCATGCACTCAGATAGTAAAAAGCTAGTAAGCAAAAATCAGTATGTTAAGTATCGAAGGCAGACCGAGAGAGAACTTAAAGATTTAGGGGCTGGAAACTACGAAATAAAAACCGGAAACCTCAAGATGTTAAAATCATGGACAAATAATGACGTTAAGAAAACTTACAAAAACGTAGCTGAGGTGCAGACTACAATAGAAGTAGTTACCGGTTTAGGCAAAATTCCAGTGCCTATGGTTGGTCATCTAGTGAAAGATAATGGAATATGGGCTTGGTTTTTAACGCAGGAACAAATGAATGATGCAAAAAAACTATAGCGAAGTAGAAGTAAAAAAACTAGACAAAAAAGAAAAAGCAAGAATTATCGCAAAAAATATTGTAACAGGCATTGCTAGTAACGTTCCTTTTTTAGGGGCGATTGTCAATCCTATTGAGGGCTCTTCTAATGAAATCTGGATAAAAACACAGTTCCTTGAGCTTGGAGTAATGCTTAATTTGTTGAATAAAAAAGTTGAAGATATCGAAAACCTTATTAAATCACCAGAATTTATGGTTGAGCTAAATAATTTGGCAGTTGCTCATTTTCAGGAAGCTAATAAGCAAAAAAGAAGTTACTTAAGAAATATGTTTATTAACCATGTTAAGAATTACACTGATAATTTCAATAAACTTGCTTTCAATATAAAACAAGTTAACAAAGATGAGGTAACAATTTTAGGCTTATTTGATGGAGTGATTGAAAAGTTTGTTAATAATCCCTCTGCCTCTAGTGGCATCTTTAACGCTGAGGTGACTAGACGGTGCTTAAAGGAAAAGCTAAACATTGATTTTGCTGAAAATTATATATCAGACTGCTGTAATAATTTAGTGAGCTTGGGCTTGCTAAGGAAGCCGCCAGCACGTACTCATGTAGGCGACCATTTTTTTATTACAAGTCTGGGCAAAGAACTTATAGGCTATATAAAAGAACCCTAGCTCTTTGTTATTTCAATCTCTCCAATGGACTAAATTCACTATGGGCTTGGCTTAGGTCTTTGGCTGTTAAATGAACATATATGCCAGTTGTTCTAACATCAGCGTGACCCATTAAGAACTGTAGCTTTTTAACATCACCACCGGCACGACACCAGGCCGTTGCAAAACTATGCCTTAAAACATGAGGGCTTACCTTTGATTTATCTATCTTGGCTTTTTGTGCCAAGCATTTATAAACCTTAATAAGTCCGTGCCTAGTTAGCTTATCGCCGTACCTGCTAATAAAAAAGCCTTCTTCATAAGGCCTATTGCCTCTTGCTTTGAGATAACTAAGCAGCAACTTAGCAGTGGTTTTGCTAAAAGGAATAATCCGCTCTTTGCTCCCCTTCCCAAACACCCTAACAACCTGGTTCTCTAGAGAAACATCAGTTAGCTTTAAACCGCATACTTCAGAAGCCCTTAAGCCGCTGTCAAACATCAAAGCCACTAAAGCAGCGTTTCTTTTGCCTAAAAAGCCTTTGCCCTTAGCTGTTTTCAACAGGGCTTTTATTTCATCAGCCGTTAAGACTTTAGGTAGCAGCTTATCAACCTTAGGCTTTCTTATAAGCTCCATCGGGTTAGTTTTCAGATAGCTTTCCCTATGGCAGAAGCCAAAGAACACCCTTAGCTGCTTATAATGCGTCCAAACTGTTTGCTTGGACAGCCCCTTTTTGCTAAGATGGCTAAGGTATTCTCGAAGGTCGGCAGGAGTTATCTCTTCTGGAGCTTTATTTTCAACTAAAGCAGAAAAGGGAATTAGAACACGACAATATTGTTCAAGCGTTCTTTCGGCCTTGCCTTCAATTTGTGAAGCTAGCATAAAGTTGTTAATTAGCGATTGAAAAGTTAATATATCAGTTTGGTTTTGGTTTATAGTTTTCATGGGCGCATCCCTCCGTGTTTTTTGAATTGAGTTTTGGATAGACTGAATTTCTTAAATAACTGGTTAGGATGCGTCGTCCGCCCCCATCGTCTAGTGGCCTAGGACACCGCCCTTTCAAGGCGGCGGCGGGGATTCGAATTCCCCTGGGGGCACCATGCTGATGTATAATATACTAGTATTTCAAGGGCGATTAGCTCAGTTGGGAGAGCACCTGCCTTACAAGCAGGGGGTCGTAGGTTCAAGCCCTACATCGCCCACTCTGGAGCCGTAGTGTAGTGGTTTAACATGCCGGCCTGTCACGCCGGTGATCGCGGGTTCGAATCCCGTCGGCTCCGCCACGTAATAATTTTCTTCAAAAATTAAACGTGGCTGACCACTTTTGGTTGTCAATGTATTATGTTTATGTTTTGCAAAGTCAAAAAAACTATAGTTTTTATATTGGTTATACAAGCGATTTAAGAAAAAGACTAAGCGAACATAATGCTGGCAAAAGCTTGGCAACAAAGCCATTTAGGCCATATAAGCTAATTTATTATGAGGCTTTTCTTGATATAAATGATGCAAAAGAAAGAGAGATCTATCTAAAAAGTGGCTGGGGCAGAAGAAGCATCAAAAAAGCCTTAAAGAATTACCTAAGGATTGGTTAATTACTAGGAAAGAACGTTTAAATCTTTGATTTGGTATGGTTTACGTAAAGAACGTTTAAATCTTTGATTTATTACGTTTCGGGGGGATAGCTCAGTCGGTAGAGCAGAGGACTGAAAATCCTCGTGTCGGCGGTTCAATTCCGCCTCCCCCCACTTTTAACACTTACTACCGAATAACAATCCAGTTTCTAGCAGAGTTTTGTTGAGAATTGCCGGTTCTGTCTTTGGCCAGCACGTAGAAGCGGTATGTCCCGGGAAATTTGGTCTTCCACCTATAGACCCTGGTTTTACCAATAGAGGTTAGCCGGTAATTAACCAATTTAACCAGTTTATAAGATGTTTTCTTGCCTCTTTTTATTTTCTTCTTAATAGCCAGTTTAACATAGGCCTTACCGCCAGCCAGCGGATCATAGACTTTCCAATAAAGCTTAGCAGAAGCCACCCCTCTTCTCCTTCGAGCCGAAGCTCTCTTGGGGGCATATGTCTTCGGCCGGTAGTTATCTCCGCTTACAAACAAGGGCTGCGACCAAGCCATGGCCGTGCCTGATGAGCTAAGTATCTCTACCCTAACATATTTCTCAAGCCCCGTAGGCGTATAAGAATCAGCTTGTTTAGCAGTAGTTTTAATTGTCCTTCCTAAGCTCTTAATCCACCTAATCTTGCTTCCGTTTGTCGTTGAAGCATGAATTGTGCGCCCGGATACGCTTATCCTTAAATCAAAGCCCATGGAGCCATAAAAATTGCCTGCTTTTATCTGCTCTAAGATGCTTAATCTGTCGGCGGTGGCACTACTTGAATTAACTATTATGTAAGCTGTGCCTCTGTTTGATTCATTGTTTGTATCATCGCTAGCTGTGCCCCAAATAACCTTACCGGAAGTAAGCACCAGGTCCCAAAGGCCGGTAGAATCGATTCCTAATCCGTTGATTGCCTCTAGGCCTACTGCTCCGGTTTGATTTATCATCTCCTCAGCGCTGTGGCCGGCAAGAATCCAGGCCGGGTGATAGAAAATACTAAACCCTCCTTGATTAAGAGCATTGGTTATTTTCTCCTGAGTAGTTCCGGAATTAATTAACGTTGAGATATTAATATGGCCAAAATGGCCGGGGCTAGAGAGCTCCTCTTGGCTTGTCCCAAGCCAGGTAATGCCGGCAATTCCCGGGTCTGGAGCAAGAACTATGTCAGTCAGCGCATAGAAGTCATAGCCATTATCTTTATACCACTGCCCCACCTCAGCCGGCGAACCAGTTGCCCCCGAGAGACTAGAGTGGGCATGGAGGTTGCCTTTATAATTATAAGCATAATTTTTATGCGGATTGCTAATAGTAAAGCTTGCTTTGGAAGATAAGGCACCAGATGTCCCTGAAAAAATAAGTGATAAGATAGCTGCTACCGTTACTAGTACAATAATGCTGCGGTTCCTCATACTATTATTATCGGCATTTTACCAGCCCTTCTTGAGCGACTTAATAAAATGAGTTATAATAAGGTATTGGTTTCCTCGTTAGGCGAGGTTCCAGCATAAACATAGGCCATTGCCCAGAAACGTCCAGAGACGCCAACGGGTAGAGCAGATGTTACCGGATTAAGGTTTCATCTAATATGGCTCTCCGATTACCTCGGAGTTAAGTTATGCTGTGCCGAAGCTTGAGCGAGAGAGGAAGGCCAAAGATATATTCGCACGAGCCTTCCTTTGGGAGGGCTTTTTTAGTGGAGTAATGTTATGTTATTTGCCAGCAATCTTCAAAAACAAAGAGTAATAGACAATAAAGGCTTAGCTATTGGTTCCATTAATGATTTGGTAGTCAAGTTAGGCCCTAAATATCCCTACGTAACGGCAGTAGTTGTAAAGACTCCGGAGAAAAAACTAGTTTATGTAGCCTGGGAAAAAGTTCAATCCTTTGAAGAATCCGAGGCTACCGTGACCGTAAGCCTAGCCCAGGTGGGCCCATTTAAACCCGAGGCCGATGAAGTACTGCTAATCAAAGATATTCTCGATAAGCAAATTGTCGACACTAAGGGTAAAAAACTTATCCGCGTCCAAGACATCAAGCTGGCAAGAATCGGAACCAAGCTTAGAGTTGTAGCAGTTGATATCAGCTTCAGCGGGCTTTTGCGCCGCTTAGGAATGAGAAAGCTGGCTGACTCTATTGATGCTCATCGCCCGCCGAAGTTTATCGACTGGGAAAATGTCGATATTTTAAGCCGGGCCGACCCCAGCCTGCATTTAAAGGTAAGCCACGACAAACTAAGCCTGCTTCATCCGGCCGATATCGCCGATATGGTAAATGAGCTCTCACCTAAGCAAAGAACAGCTATTTTGGAGTCTTTGGATATGGAAGTAGCTGCTGAAACCATGGAAGAGATGGACCCTGAGTTCCAGGTAGAAGCTCTAACCGACATGGAAAATGAGAAGGCCTCCCACATCTTAGAGGAGATGGCCCCAGACGATGCCGCAGACTTGTTAGCTGATATTCCTAAGGAAAAGGCTGATGAGTTGCTTAACTTAATGGACAAAGAAGAAGCCCGCGAGTTAAGAAACCTCCTGCAGCATCCAGAAAATACCGCCGGTGGCATAATGACAACCGACTTTGTAACACTGGCTGCCGACATTAACGTAAGACAAGCCATTGAGTCGGTAAGGCAGCAATCTAAGGAAGTTGACGAGATGTATTACCTCTACATCACCGATTCTGTAGGCCGCTTGTATGGAGTTTTATCGCTAAAACAACTCATAACCGCCCGCTTAGACCAAAAAATTGAAAAGATTATGGTCACTGAGCCCATTAAGGTTACCCTTGAAACAGAGCAAGAAGAAGTAGCCCGCCTAGTTGCAAAATACAACCTGTTGGCAATACCGGTCGTCGATAAACACGATCACCTCCATGGCATAGTAACAGTAGATGATGCTATTGATGTTGTCATTCCTACTGCCTGGAAACGACGATTCCCCCGGATATTTGCTTAAACCGCTGCGTGACTGTTACCGATCTCTAAGGCGGTGACTGTCACCAGATTAATATTATGCTTGAAAGAATAAGAAATAGCCGAGCTAACAAAATATGGATTTTCCTTGCCGTCTTAGGCCCAGGCATTATCACCGCCATGGCTGACAACGACGGCCCCGGGATTGCTACCTATTCGGTAGTGGGCGCCCGCTATGGCTACAAACTTTTGTGGATGCTTTTATTAATCACTTTTTCCCTAGCTGTTACCCAGGAGATGGGAGCGCGCATCGGCATGGTTACCGGTAAAGGCTTAGGCGGGCTGATTAGAGAAAAGTTCGGCCTAAAGCTTTCTTTTTTGGCTATGTCGGCAGTTCTGGTAGCTAATTTAGGAACAACTATCGCCGAGTTTGCCGGAGTAGCTGCTGCCATGGAGATCTTTGGCGTCCACAAATGGATATCTGTGCCCATAGCTGCCCTGTTGGTTGTCTTTCTTATCAATAAAGCCGATTACCGCAAGGTCCGCACCGTCTTTTTGTTCTCGGCTATAATCTATATTGTCTATGTTATTTCAGGCTTTTTAGCTCACCCCGACTGGACTCAGGCTGCCCGCAGCACTTTTATTCCTTCCTTTGAGTTTAGCAGGGGATATCTAGTAGCTTTTATTGCCGTTGTTGGTACTACTATAACTCCTTGGGGACAGTTCTTTATTCAGTCCTATGTTGTTGATAAGCACTTGGATATCGAGCACTTAAATTACGAGCGGGCCGATGTTTTCTTTGGCGCTTTTGTCACTGACTTTATTGCTTTTTTTATCATGGTTGCTTGTGCTGCCACCTTGTTTGTAGCTGGCCAACACATAGCATCTGCCGAGCAAGCTGCTGTAGCCCTAGTGCCTTTAGCCGGACGATTTGCCTCTGGCCTTTTTGCTATCGGCTTGCTTAACGCCTCTATTTTAGCGGCTTCTATTCTGCCTTTATCTAGTGCTTATGCCACTGCTGAAGCTTTCGGCTGGGAGGCTGGTATCGACAGAAGCTTTACCGAAGCTAGGAACTTCTATATTTTATATAGTTTTTTTATCATCGTCAGTGCCTTAATAGTAATGATTCCAAGGGTTACCTTGATATCGATTATCTTTATCTCTCAGACAATTAATGGCATACTGCTGCCGGTTATCCTTATCTATGTCCTTAAGATAATCAACGACGAGGAAATTATGGGGGATTACGTAAATGGGCCGGTGTTTAACACCATCGCCTGGGGCACCGTCGGCTTCATTATTGCTGTGACAGTAGCGTTGTTAGCAGCTACTTTGTTAGGCTTTGCCTAGGGATAAATAACAAGTACCAAAAAACAAATAACAAACAATAGCCAAGTTCCAAATTCTAAACGACTGTCTGAACGTTTGTATATGGATATTGGAATTTGTTTGTTATTTGGGTATTTGTAATTTGGGATTTCTTTTCGCAGCTTAAGCCTAGTGCTTAAAGTGCCTGGTTCCCGTAAAGACCATGGCGATGCCTTGCTCGTCACAGGCCTTAATCACTTCCTCATCACGCATGGAGCCACCCGGCTGGATAATAGACTTAATGCCGGCTTTTGCCGCTAAATCAATGCCGTCCCTAAAAGGAAAGAAGGCATCTGAGGCAAGGGCTGCTCCATTAAGCTGCTTTTTATCGGCCTTATGAATAGCCAGCTCGGTAGCATCAACCCGGCTCATCTGGCCGGCACCCACTCCCCTGGTGGTGTGATTTTTAGCTAGCACAATGGAGTTAGATTTAACATGCTTACACACCCGCCAACCGAACAGCAAATCTTCCCACTGCTCCTCGGTGGGCTTGGTTTTGGTAACTACTTTCATGCCTTCCCGCAGGTCTGAGTCGCGGTCAGCGTCTTGATAAAGGATGCCTCCATCAACCCTTCTAATGTCCTTCATTGGGAAATTAGGCTCCCTTTCCTCGCCTATAACCATTAAGCGAATCCCTTCTTTTTTAGTTAAAACTTCCATAGCCTCCTCTAAAAAAGCCGGAGCAATAACCGCCTCCACATAAGTACCAGCGATCTTCTTAGCCAGCTCTGTGTCAACTACCTTGTTCAATCCTACTACGCTGCCAAAAGCCGACACCGGATCAGTATTATAGGCATCTTCATAGGCTTCTAGTATGGTGTTGCCGATAGCCATCCCGCAAGGGTTGGTATGCTTGATGATAGAGGCAGCCGGCACGCTAAACTCGCAAGCCAGTGCCCAAGCAGCATCTAAATCTAAAATATTATTAAATGATAGCTCTTTGCCGTGTAGCTGCTTAGCTGAAGCTAATGAATGCTCGGGAGCAGTTAAGTCGCGGTAATAAGCAGCTTTTTGGTGAGGATTTTCGCCATAACGCAAGTCTTGGATTTTTAAAAACTCCAGCTTTAAGTCAACCGGCATATCTTTATTAGGCTGAAGATAATTATATATCGCCGTATCATAGCTTGAAGTGTGATTAAAAGCCTCTGTAGCCAGCATAAGCCTTATATCCCTGCTTATTTCATTAGCTGATTTAAGCTCATCAAGCACTAGGCTGTAGTGGGATGGATTTACCACTACGGCCACGCTTTCAAAGTTCTTAGCCGCCGAGCGGATCATCGTCGGGCCACCGATATCGATTTTTTCTATAGCCTCATCTAGGGTTACCCCTTCTTTGGCTACTGTTTCTTTAAACGGGTAGAGGTTTACTACTACTAGATCAATGGGGATATAGCCGGCCTTGGTTAGCTGGTCTAGATGGGCTTTTTTGCGCCTGTCAGCTAAAATGCCTCCGTGAATGGCCGGATGCAGGGTCTTTACTCTGCCCTCTAGCATTTCCGGAAAACCGGTTACTTTCGATATGGGAATAACATTTACTCCTGCATCCATTAGGGATTTAGCCGTTCCCCCGGTAGATATTATCTCCACCCCTAGCTCGGATAATCCTTTAGCAAAATCAACTATTCCTTCCTTGTTGGAGACACTAATCAGTGCCCTGTTTACCGCCATATTTCCTCCTTCGGCCTTAATAAATCGTCATTGGGCAGACGCAGGGGTCTGCCCCTACTTCTTTTTTAATTTCTCTAATGCTCTAACCAATATATCTACTTCATCCTTAGAATTAAAATAATTTAGGCTGGCCCTTACCGAGCCGCCGGGAAACGTACCCAGGCTCTTATGGGCCAGAGGAGCACAATGAAGCCCTGCTCTGGTAGCAATGCTATAATCGCTTTCCAGCCTGCAAGCAAGCTCTGAGGGGCTGTACTTTTCCAGATTAAAGCTTATTACCGGCCCTTGCTTACCTCTTGACCGATAGACCTCCAATCCAGAAATGTTTTCCAGGGCATCAATAGCCTCATTAATTAAAACCGCCTCTTTTTCTTCAATTTTGCTAAGACCGATTTTTTTTATTAGTCTGACGCCAGCTCCCAAACCAGCGATTCCAGAAACATTCATCGTGCCGCTTTCATAGCGGTCCGGCCGGCTTAAAGGTTGGTCGACATCTTCGCCGTGGCCTCCAGTTGCACCTTGAATTAGTTCGGGCAGTTCCACTTTTTCACTAACATAGATAGCACCCACGCCAGTAGGTCCTAACAGCCCTTTGTGGCCTGAGAAAACAAGGACATCTATCCCTAACTTTTCCGGCTCAACTATAAAGTGGCCAGCAGACTGAGCCGCATCTACCATAAATAATATTTTGTTTTTTTTGCATATTGCCGCCACTTCTTTAATGGGCAAAACAGTGCCAGTGACATTAGAGACATGCGTTAGGCAAACTAGCTTGGTGTTTGGCTTGATAGCATTCTCTAGCTCTTCGATATTTATACCGCTGACCGGCTCATAGGTTAGGCGGCTCATTTCTATGCCCCTTTTTTCTAAAAATGCTAGGGTTCGGTTAACCGAATTATGCTCTAAAGAACTGGTTATAACATGATCGCCCGGCTTAAGTAAGCCCTTTAGGGCTAAGTTAAGTCCTTGCGTTGCGTTTAGAGTAAATACAATGTTTTTTGGGTCAGTGATACCAAAAAGTTCGGCTAAACTTTCGCGAGCTTTAAAAATAAACTTGGCGGCATCCCGGGCAAAAACATGGGCCCCTCTTCCAGGATTAGCGGAAGTTTCAATTGCCTGCCTCACTGCCTCTTTGACCTCCAAAGGCTTTGGATATGATGTTGATGCGTTGTCAAAATAAATCAAGAGTTCGTATCACCCACGATTAGGCTAAAAACCCTTTTTAACTCCTCTTCGTTTTCAAACTTTATCTCTATTTTGCCGCCATCTGCTGTTTTTTTCACCTTAACTTTTGTCCCCAGGTGCGAGCTAAGCTTCAGTGCTGTTGCCTTGTAGCTGTCTGGCGATTGCTTTTCCTCTGGTGTCTTTTTTGTAGCTCCTGACAAACTTTCTGCCTGCCTAACAGTTAGTTTATTGTTGATAATACGCAAAGCGGCCGCTGATTGCTCCTTAGGCGTTTTTAAGGAAAGAATGGCCTTGGCGTGGCCAACCGAGAGTTTTTGGCAAGCAAGCATCTGCTGAACATCCTCTGGCAGCCCTAGTAAGCGGACGGTGTTGGCTACTGTCTCCCGGCTTTTGCCGATTTTTTTGGCTACTTCTGCTTGGGACCTGCGGCAATTATCTATTAGATATTGGTAGGCCTGGGCTTCCTCTATGGGATTTAAGTCTTCTCTCTGAAGATTTTCAATAAGGGCCATCTCCAGAGACTCAGTGTCAGAGCTTTCTTTAACAGCCACCGGCACTGTAGACAGCCCAAGCTTGATAGCAGCTCGCAGCCTGCGCTCTCCGGCAATTAACTGAAAGCTGTCATCTAGCCTTCTTGCCACTAGGGGCTGCATGATACCATATTGCTTTATGGATAAAGCCAGCTCGCTTAAGGCCTCCTCATCAAAATCCTTTCTGGGTTGATTAAAGTTAGCCTTAATTTGGTTAAGTGGTACCTGTTCAATAACTATTTGTTCCGGGTCTGCTTTAAAAGCAGGAATGAGAGCGGAAAGTCCGCGTCCTAGCCCTCTTTTAGCCATTAAGCAATCACTTCCTTTGCCAGATCACGGTAGGCAATAGCCCCCGTCCCGCTTGAATCATAAGTTATTATCGGCTGGCCGTATGAAGGCGCTTCCGAGAGCCTAACAGAGCGGGGGATAATACTTTTATATACTTTGTCGCTGAAAAAGTCGCGCACCTCTTTAACTACTTCTTTGGACAGATTGGTCCTGGCATCGAACATAGTCATTAGTACCCCTGCAATTTCTAAGTTAGGGTTCAGATTGGCTCGGACCAGCTTAATGGTCTCGGTTAGCTTGCTTAATCCCTCCATGGCATAGTATTCACACTGGATAGGGATAATAATCTGTTTGGCAGCAGTAAGAGCATTAATGGTTAACAGCCCCAGGGAAGGGGGGCAGTCGATAATCATATAATCATAATTATTTTTTGACTCTTCAATGGCATTTTTAAGTTTATTCTCCCTGCTCAAAGCAGTAACTAGCTCTATTTCGGCTCCCGCCAATGAAATAGTGGCCGGAACCAGTCCCAAATTAGAAAAGTCGGTTTTCTCTACTAGCGAGTCTATCGGCTGGTTATCAATTAGTGCATTGTAGATGCATTTTTGACGTTGATTCTTGTTTAACCCTAAACCGCTGGTTGTGTTTCCCTGGGGGTCAAGATCTAATAAAAGCACCTTTTTGCCCAGCTCAGAGAGGCAAGCACTTAAATTAATGGCAGTAGTGCTCTTTCCCACACCGCCTTTTTGATTGACTATTGCAATTATGTTAGAGCAGTTTTCGTTGTTCATTTTCTTAATATATCGAATAATCGGTAGGCAAACAAGGGATTATTTCCCGAGAGGTTTTTTAGCTGGAATGCCTGGTCTCCTAGGGTATTTGGGCGACGTATTTCCTTTTTTGCGCACAACAACCAAACTTCTTTGCCCTTCCATAAATGGCACTTTTACCGCTATGATATCTTCTATTTCACAATTCAAATATTTTGTTGCTTCCTTAGCTTGGCTTAATTCACTATCATTAATTTTTGCTTTCTGGGCAATAAAATAACCGCCGATATTAAGCAAGGGCACAGCTAGCTCAAATGTAGTAGCCAGGCTTCCAAGTGCCCGGGCAACCACTACATCAAACTTATCGCGCCCTGTTCCTTGGCCAAAAATCTCCGCCCTTTCGCTTATTATGCTTACGCCAAACAGGTTTAGCTTTTTGGTAATGGCTTCTAGAAACAGGGCTTTTTTTTGGTTGGCCTCTAGCAAACTAAGATTTATTCTGGGCTCGATTATCTTTAAAGGAATTCCTGGAAACCCTGCTCCTGCGCCCACATCTAGCAGGCTAATCCCTGGTTTTATTTTTCCGCACTTAATCACTGAAATAGAATCCAGGAAGTGCTTGGTAATAATATCTTTGTCCTCTGTTATTGCCGTTAAGTTAATTTTTTTATTAAAGAACTTAAGATTGCTTAAGTAGTGCCCAAAAAGATATTGTGCTTTAGGCGGCAAGTTTATGCCTAATTGATGTGCTCCGTCTGTAAATATTTTTTTATTTCCTAGCTCCATTTTGCCTCAAATAAACCGTTAATACCGAAATGTCGCAGGGAGTTACCCCTGGTATCCGGCTTGCCTGGCCAACACTAGCCGGTTTTATCTTGTGTAATTTCTCTCTGGCCTCAAAAGACAAGGCCTTTAGCTCGTTAAAATTGAGTGTTGCCGGTATCTTGATGGATTCCAGGCGCCTGTCTTTGTCTATCTGGTCTTTTTGCCTTTGAATATACCCAGAATATTTAATTTCAGTTTCAGCGGCTTTTAGTGCTTCTAGGCTATAGGCCCCTGATAATTGTGACGAGTAGTCCTTTAGATGATATCTTGGCCTTTGGATAAGATTAACTAGTTTAGCCTGTTCGGGCTGGATGGTTAGCTTGGCGCATTCGCTTATCAATTGATCAATTTGTTTTTTCTTAGAAATTACTTCGCTGTGGCGTTTTTTACTAATAAGCCCCAGCTTATAGCCCAGGGGAGATAGCCTTATGTCAGCATTGTCGCTTCTAAGAAGAAGGCGGTGCTCAGCCCGGGAAGTAAACATCCGGTAGGGCTCATCTACCCCTTTGGTTACTAGGTCATCGATTAATACCCCGATATAGGCTTGGCAGCGATCTAGGACAAAGGGTTTTTTGCCCCTGGCCTTAAGGGCGGCGTTGATGCCAGCCATAAGGCCTAGAGCAGCTGCTTCTTCATAGCCGGTAGTTCCGATTACTTGGCCGGCAAAGAATAATCCTTCTATTTTTTTGGTTTCTAAGTTAAGTTTAAGCTGGTCGGGCGGCAGATAATCATATTCAACAGCGTAGCCCAAGCGCATTATTTCTGCTTTTTCTAATCCGGGCACGGTGCGAATTATCTCCTTTTGCAAGCTAGCCGGCATGCTGGTAGTTAATCCCTGAAGATACATTTCAGTAGTCCTTAAGCCTTCGGGCTCTATAAAAACCGGATGCCTGTCTTTGTCGGGAAAATTAAGCACTTTACGGTCAATAGAGGGGCAGTACCTGGGGCCGTGGCTGTCTAAAATGCCACTTTTTATCGGCGAATACTTAAGATATTTCTTAACAACCTGGTGGGTTTTAGGGCTGGTATAAGTTAGATAGCAAGGCATCTGTTTAATTTTTCTAGGCTCTTCTGTAAAAGAGAAGGGTTGGGGGTTTTTGTCGCCTGGCTGCTTAGTGATTTTGCTATAATCTACCGTTCTTCCGTCAATTCGGGGAGGGGTGGCTGATTGAAATCTTTCAAGCCTCATTCCTAGCTTAACCAGGCTGTCTGAGGCCTCCGTCGCCGGCAATTCACCCATCCTGCCGGCAGCCTTTGTAACATCGCCGATAATTATTCTGCCGTTTAAAAATGTTCCAGCGGCAACAACCAGGGCATGAGCATTATATGTTTCTCCATTAACCGTCTTTACCATTTCTATCTTGCCTTTTTTAGCAATTACTTGAGAGACCAGGGCTTGCTTGATTTCCAAGTTCTTCTGTTTGGCAAGGCAAAGATGCATATTGTGCTCATAGACCTTTTTGTCGGCTTGAGCCCTTAAGGCCTGAACAGCCGGCCCCTTACTATGATTTAACAATTTGATTTGGATGTGGCTTTTATCGGTATTTTTGGCAATTTCTCCGCCCAAGGCGTCAATTTCCCTTACCAGGTGGCCCTTGCCAATGCCTCCCACCGAAGGATTGCATGGCATTAAGGCTATTTTTTTGGTGTTAATGGTAAGCATTAGGGTGTGTGCGCCCATTCTGGCAGCCGCTAAAGCCGCCTCGCAGCCGGCATGTCCTCCGCCTATTACTATAACATCATATGTTTTGTCGTTTGTCGTACGTCGTTTGTCGATCATTTTCTTTAACTGCTCACCACTTACTGCTCACGACTAACGGCTTCTCTTGTTCCACGTGGAACTCCTTGCTTTCCTAGTGCCCTCAGGGCAGCATCCTTACCCACCATAAGCCCCTGAAGTGCGACCCTGACAAAGTTTTCCTCGCCATTAATCTGCTTAGCAAAGAAAATATTGTTTATTCCTGACATATTTAGGCTTTGGGTTAAAATATTGTTGCCGGTTGCAACAACCACCGCTTTTGCAATAAAAATTTGTTTAGCCCAGGTTTTAAGGACAATATTTTTCCCGCTCAAGCTAATATTGGTAACCCTGTCCTGCTTAAGGTGCAGGTTGGAGGTTTTTTCCAGCAAATATTTAACTTCTATTGGATATTGCCAGGCATCAAGCATGGTTAACCCGTTAGTTTTTGTGGTGTATTTGCTGGCAACCAGGGGCATTAGGCCCCTTAAGCGCTTCAGCTCTTTAAATTCCGGCAAATTTTTTTCAAATGTGGCCGAGCCGGCTAAAACAGCTATCGTGTCCAGGCTGGTGGTCAACAACAAAGTGCTTGCCCCCTTGTTGGAAGCAGCTCTTGCTGCCTCGCACCCAGCATGACCAGCCCCTATTACTATTACGTCGTAAAACTCACTCTTTTTCATTTTTCCCTAGGTTTTCTTTGCCAAAAAAACGTCATCTTGAGAATTTGGCAAAATATCGTTATTTTCCGATACAAAAAGTTGAAAAAATCTCCTCTAAAATATCATCATTGGTTGTTTGGCCAATTATTAACCCTAAATCGTCGGCTGCTTCTCTTAACACCAAAGATATTAGCTCTTCTTGCCCCCTGTTTTTAAGCAATTCATCAGCTTCATCAAGACATTTTTTGGCCATCTCAAGAGCCCTGATATGGCGGACATTTGTAACAAGCAGCTCTTTATCCTTATGGGGCCCCTGTGCAAAAACCATTTTGGCAATGCGTTCTTCCAGTTGATTTAATCCAAAGCCGGTAAGGGCTGACATTTTAACAAATTCATTAATGTTAAGCTTCTTTTTAAGCTCGGTAGTAGTGTTTTTTGGCTTTAAATCAGACTTATTCATAACCACCAGGACCTTTTTCTCCATAAGCTCTTTTGATAGCTTGGCCTCAGCCGCAGTTACTTTTTTGCTGTTATCAATAACCCAGAGCACCAGATCAGCTTGCTCCAAGCTCTTTTTGCTGAGCCTTACTCCAAGAATTTCTATTTGGTCCTTGGTTTTTCGAATCCCGGCAGTGTCTTTAAGGGCTAAAGGGATTCCTCGGATATTTACATACTCTTCTATAACATCCCTGGTGGTTCCGGGAATGGGAGAGACAATGGCTCTTTCTTCTCTTAACAGCAGATTTAGCAAGCTCGACTTGCCAACATTGGGGGCTCCAATAATTGCAGCTACCAGCCCGTCTCTTAATATCTTGCCATGCCTTGAGCTAGAAAGAAGCTGTTCGATAATTATTACTATGTTCTTAGTATCTGCTCTCAACCCGGTGTATTCTTGAAGGCTTATGTCTTCTTCGTCGCTAAAATCAACTGCTGCCTCGACCTGAGCCAGCAAACGCAAAACCCCTGCTCTTAATCTACCAATTTCTTTAGAGTAAGGCCCTTTAAGCTGGTCCATGGCTGCCTCAAGGCTGCTTTGGGTTTTGGAATTAATTACATCGGCTACAGCTTCGGCTTGAGCTAGATCAATGCGTCCGTTTAGGTAGGCTCTTCTAGTAAACTCGCCTGGGTCAGCAAGCCTGGCCCCATTGTCTAGTACCATTTCTAAAACACGGCTAAGAGAAACTAGGCTGCCATGACAATTGATTTCTACCACATCTTCAGCGGTGTAGGATTTTGGAGCCCTCATTACCGTAACCAGCACTTCGTCGATTATCTGGGCGCCCGAAACAATGAGACCGTGGCTGACCTTAAAGGCCGGCTGTTTGGAAAGATTGCTTTTAGAAGATGGTTTAAAAAGAGAGCTGGCGATTTTTATGCTTTTGTCGCCACTTATTTTAATAATCCCGATGCCGCTTTTGCCGCAGGGAGTAGAAATAGCGGCAATAGTGTCGCGGAAATACATGTCCCCCCTAAATGGGCTTGATTACTATGTGGCGCTCGGGCTCCTCGCCTATGCTCTCAGTAATAACCGCGGTGCTTTCTTTAAGAACCATGTGTACCAGCCGGCGCTCGTACGGATTCATGGGGCTTAAGGACATGGCTTCGCCGGTTTGCTCTACTTTCTCGGCTGCCTGCTTAGACATTTCTTCGATCCGTTCTTTCTTTCTAGATTTATATCCTTCGATGTCAAGAAAAACCTTTGATCTTTCCTCTTGTCCCCTGTTGGCAGCAATGCCTAAAATGAACTCGATAGAGTCGAGGGTGTTGCCGTCTTTACCAATTAATATTCCCAGCTCTTCGCCCCTAAGATCGACATGTATTCCGTCTGCGTCTTCCTCAATAGAGATATCGCAATCAATATCTGTCGCGCTGATAATGTCTTCAACTAATTTGGTTATGATTTGCGTTTTTTCGCTCATTTATTTTCTGCCTCCTGCTTCTCCAAATACTTAACGGTAGCAATATGCTGACCCACCGTAGCAAAGTTGGTGGTTATCCAATACACCAAAACACCCATGGGCAAAACAAAACCGATGTAGGCTAAAAAGATGGTCATAAATCCCATTATGCGTTGTTGTTGGGCGTCTTGGGCTGACATTGTTTTTTGCATCCACCACTGAGAAATAATCATCAAGGCTACAAAAACTAAAAACACCAAAAATGCTGTCTGAAATTGGCCGCTAAAAAGCGGCTTTATGGTCGGCCACGCCGGCTTGGCTAAAAACCCCTTTATTCCAAGATAGGGCAGCTTGGTTAAGCTGGCATGTATCTTTGCCAAAGAGGGGTAGCTTAATAAATCGGCCTTAGAGCTCGGAACAAAAGTAAGCATCCGAAACAAGGCAAAAAAGATAGGCATTTGCAACAACAACGGCAGGCAGCCGCTTAGGGGATTAAAGCGATTTTCTTGATAGAATTTTAATATAGCCTCGTTTTGTTTTTGTTTATCGTTTTTATGCTTTTGCTGAATTTTCTTAAGCTCCGGCTGTAGTCGCTGCATCTGGCGCATCGAGGAGGTTTGTTTGATGGTTAGGGGCAGCAAGATAACCCTTGTTAAAAGAGTTAGCAGCAGGATAGATACACCATAATTATTAAGCAGACTATTGATAGCCAGTAAAACCTTGGCCAAAATCTCCGACAAACCTAAAAAAATGTTGATGATGTCTCCTTTTTGTTAGTGTTTCGGCTTTACCGGATCATATCCTCCGGCGCCGAAAGGGTTGCACCTAATAATACGCCAAAGAGCCATAGCAGACCCTTTTATTGCCCCGTGTTCGCTAATTGCCTCCAGGGCGTACGAAGAACAGCTTGGATAATAACGGCAAACGCGAGGCATAAGCGGCGAAACTACCTTTTTATATGCTTTTATTATTACAATTAAAATCTTTTTCACTTTTCCAAAAGAGTTGCTTTATCCAGCACTTTTAATAAAGCATTCTCGGCTTTGCCATATTTGTCGGGCAGTGGCGCTTTAATAATCAATAACACATTATAGCCCTTTTTAATATGGTCTTGGTTTAGACGACAAGCTTCCCGAAATAGCCTGCGGGCTAGATTTCTTGTAACCGCATTGCCTTGCTTTTTCGTAACAACCAGGCCAATTTTTAGCTCTTTTTGGGCGCTTTCCCCATATATTGCTTCTAGCGACCCCCGGCCTGCCCTGCGTCCACAAAGATAAAGTTCATCGAAATCCTTTTTTTTGGTAATAGTCTTACAGGGGCAAAGCCGCTTCATTTTAGGCCGATAGTTTATTGCGGCCTTTGGCGCGACGTCTGGCAATAACAGCCCTACCCGACTTGGTGGCCATTCTTGCCCTAAAACCATGTGTTCTTTTTCTTTTAATCTGGCTTGGCTGGTACGTTCTTTTCATATCTATATCCCTTTAGGCGCTTCTTCGTAAAAACTAAGTAATTATATCTTTGGCCCGTGGGGGCGTCAAGAAATAAATAATTGTGGATAATGTGGATTTCTCTTAGAAAGGCGAGGTGCTGAAAGCCTGGCGCTTGTTGATAGCTAAAAACCTATTTGTTATAATCGGTTTTGCTTTTAGTCCTAATAATGACGCTACAATCTTCCAAGCAGTGTATATATTAATAAGAAGGGGTTTGTTTTTTTTGTATTAGCGTGGCTTGTTTTCCACAGTTTGTGGATGAATTGTGGATTTCTCTACATGCTTTATTGAGCTTGGTTTTTTTAGTAATATCAGGCGGCGGCTATTCGCATAAGTGCTCCGGCGAACTATATAGCTGTGCTTTTGTTGGGCTGTGTGTAGCCGGTTGCTTTTTCGGAAAGGTTTTTCAACAAAGAATGGGAGGTTAATGGGGTTATTGAGGTCTCTTGTAGAAAAAAGGATGGGCTCCTCTTTCTTGGCTAAAAAAGACGGGGGGTCTGCTCAAATAGCTATTTATGACAGCCCAATAAGCCCTCCGCGGGTAGTGGGCTTGGCAGAGCAAGAAATCAGCCGCCTCATAGAAAAACTCGCCTCTAAAACCTATGATCTCTCAAAACAGCAAGGCGGCTCTATCCCATATATCGTTATTAGAGAGGTTGTTGAAAACTTAATCCATGCTTACTTCAAACAAGCTGTTATTAGCATCCTTGATAGGGGAAATACAATAAAAATCTCCGACCAGGGCCCGGGAATAGAAAACAAAGAGTCTGCTTGCAGGCCTGGTTTTAGCACCGCTTCTGCCGAAATGAAGCAATTTATCAGAGGGGTGGGCTCCGGGCTGCCTGTTGCCAGCGAATTAATTGGTTTTTCGGGGGGCAATATTAAAATAGAGGACAACCTGTCTGGGGGAACCGTAATTACCCTTTCCCTAAAAGATGCCCCCGAGAACACTTCTTTAAAAAAAGACGCAGGCCCCGTAAGTCTAAGTTTGCGCCAAACCCAAGTGTTGTCTTTGGTCACAGAGGCGGGGGCTATCGGTCCCAGCGGTCTTTCTTCAGATCTTGGAATGTCCTTAAGCACGGCCCATAGAGAGCTGATTTGCCTTGAGGGCCTTGGGCTGGTAAAATCAGATTCGCAAGGAAAGCGCCAGGTAACCGCAGCAGGAATTGACTCCTTAAGCAATATTATCTCAAACAACAAAGGACGGCCTTGACTACAAAGCAGCTAGAATTGGTCTGGAACGAAACATTAAAAATAATAAAAAGCCAGCTTAACACGCCAACTTTTAAGACATGGTTCAAAAATGTTTATCCTAATCACCTAGGAGACAGTCGCCTGGTGGTTGGTGTTCCAAGTGATTTTGCAAAAGAATGGCTGGAAAACAGGTATGCCCCCATGCTTACCGCCGCCCTCCAAGAGGTTGCCGGTGTTCCTATGGATGTTGAGTTTGAAGTCAATGGCGCCCCCGAACACCAAGAAGAAGAGCCCCCCAATCAAGAACCGTTCCGCAGAAAGGTTGTCCGTTTAAGCCCAAAATACACTTTTGATTCTTTTGTAATTGGTTCCTCTAACCGCTTTGCCCACGCAGCCGCTTTAGCGGTAGCAGAGCGCCCCTATGAGGCCTATAATCCGTTGTTTGTTTATGGCGGGGTGGGGCTTGGTAAAACACACCTTCTTCAAGCAATTGCCCACTATGTATCAACCAACCACTCAGATTATAAGGTTAAATATGTTTCCACCGAGCAGTTCACCAATGATTTTATCAACTCAATTAGAGACAAGGGCAAGATTGCCGGCTTTCAAAGCAGATATCGTAAAACCGACGTTTTATTAATTGATGATATTCAGTTTTTAGAGGGAAAGGAGCGCACCCAAGAAGAGTTTTTTCATACTTTTAATACCCTTTACGAGGCAAATAAACAGGTGGTTATTTCAAGTGACCGCCCCCCCCGAGACATTTCCACCCTTGAGGAGCGTCTGCGTTCTCGTTTTGAGTCCGGCCTAATAACCGACATACAGCCGCCGGACCTGGAAACCAGAATTGCTATCCTAAGAAAAAAGGCAGCCGGTGATAACCTTTCTGTGCCGGGAGAGGTTTTAGAATATATTGCCTCGCGCATCCAGTCAAATATCCGGGAGCTAGAGGGGGCGCTGGTAAGGGTGATAGCTTTTTCTTCTCTTACTTCAAGCCCTATTTGCTTAGAGCTTTCACAAAATGTCTTAAAGGATATTTTTCCAGAACAAAGCCGCCCCATAGGCATTAGAAATATACAAAAAGAAGTCTGCCGCTATTATAGTGTGTCAATGGTTGATTTAACTGGAAACAAGCGCTCTCAGGCAATTGTTTTTCCAAGGCAGGTTGCTATGTACCTAACCAGGGAATTAACCGACCTCTCTCTTCCAAGGATTGGTAAAGAGTTTGGTGGGCGCGATCACACAACCGTTATGCATGCAAACACTAAAATCGAGGGCCTTATTAACAAACACAGAGAAATATATAATCAAGTGCAAGACCTAACAAATCGCATTAAGCGTGGGTAAGCCTGTTGATAACTTGTCCTTGGGGTGTTTGGTTTTATTGGTTCCACAGAAAAAAGGGGTGCTGTGGAAAAAAATAAGCCTTTTAAAGATGTTTTTCAACAATATTTATTATTGTGTGTAGTGGGTTGTTGATGGTTATCAACATTAACAACAGCCCCTATTAGTACTATTATTATTTATAAATTCTTAATCATGGAGGTTTAGTGAAAGCATTAATTGAACAAAGTATCTTTGCAGAAAGATTACAGATTGTACAAAAAGCAGTTTCTAACAGAACAACACTTCCTATATTAAGCGGCATATATGTAGAAGCCATATCTGACAACCTAACGCTTTATGCAACAGACCTGGAAATTGCTATTAAAACCTCCGCAAAAGCTCAAATAAAAAAAGAGGGGCAAATTGTTCTCCCCGCCAAACTAATTACAGAGATAGTGAAAAATCTTCCCGAGGCAAAGGTAGAGCTGGTTTCAAACGAGAACGAAAACACCCTTCAAATAAAAAGCCAACAATCAACATTTAACCTAAACACCTTAGCCCCAGACGACTATCCCCACTTTCCCGACACCGAAGACACCGCCAGCTTTAAAATATTAAAAAAAGATTTTGATAAAGCAGTGCGGCAGGTTATTAATTCAGCCTCGAAAGACGAAAGCAGGCCCATTCTCACGGGGGCATTAATAAACATTGAAAAAGAAAAAATAAAAATTGTTGCCACCGACAGCTACAGGCTGGCCCTAAAAGAAATATCATCAAAGAACAGCAGCGCCACACAAGCCATTATTCCCCACAGGGCCCTTGATGAGGCATCGAAGATAGAGTGCAAGGACATAAAGATAACACTAAGCCCAAACCAAGCCGTTTTTTATTTAAACGACACAACAATTGTCTCCCGCCTAATAAACGGACAATATCCCAACTACAGCCAACTCTTTCCTCAAAAATTTGAAACCACCATTGTCTCAAACAAAGACGAGCTATTAAGCGCCGTAAAAAGGGTGTCAATCTTATCTCTTAATAACACCCCTTTAAAAATAAACACATCGTCCGGAAAGCTTAAAATAAGCGCCGAAACAGCTGATTACGGATCCGCCAACGAGGAAATAATGGCCACAACGAAGGGAAAGGACATAGAAATTGCGTTTAATGCCAAATACCTAATAGATGGGCTTTTGGGAATAGACGGAGAAAATGCCGTATTAGAGCTAGTTGATCCTCTCCAGCCAGGAATTTTAAAGTCTGACGAAAAAGGATTTAATTATTTATTAATGCCCATCAGGCTTTCTTAAAAAGATGTACCTTAAAGAAATAGAAATAATAAACTACCGCCTACACAACTCCCTAAAGATTGGGCCGCTGGCCCAGACCAACCTTCTTTTGGGAAACAATGGCCAAGGAAAAAGCTCAGCCCTGGAAGCCATCCACCTATTGTTTGGGGTAAGACGGGCTGCAAACGAAGAAATAATCAGCTTTGGTCAGGAACAGGCCGTGGTAAGGGGCAGGCTCTTACTTGATAACCAAGACAGAGAAATAAGCGTTTGTGTATACAAGAACAAAACAAAAACAATTAAAGTCGACAAAAAAGAGGCCAAAAAAACACCCGAGAAACTAAAAACAGTTCTTTTTAATCCCGACGACACCCAAGCACTTAAGCAAGGCCCCGGCCGCCGCAGAGAACTAATAGATGAAATAATGGGACAAATAGATCACAAGCACACCTATTGGTTAAATCAGTATAATGCCAACCTAAGACAGAGAAACGCTCTATTAAAAAGCCCAAATGCCAGCCACCAATCCCTGGAGGCCTTTAGCCAAAAGCTGGTTGAGGCCGCAGAAAAAGTAATAAACGGAAGGCTCGTGGCCATAAAAGAAGCCACCCCTCTTTATAATAAATATCATCAAAAGATATCCGGTAACAATAAAAGGGCGGAACTAAAATATCAAACCTCCCTTGACACTAAAGACATAAAGGGCTCCCTTGTTTTAAGGTTGAAAGAAACAAGGCAGGAGGAGGCGGCCAGGAGACAAACCCTAGCTGGACCCCACCTAGACGACATTATTTTTTTTGAAGAAGGTATAAACATTAAAAAGTTCGGCTCCCAGGGAGAAAAGAAAACGGCCGCCCTGTCGATCAGGCTGGCCCAATACGAGCTTATTAAAAAAAAGCTTGGAGCCCACCCGGTTGTTTTGCTCGACGATTTAGTCTCAGAGCTGGATGCCGGCCGCCGGGCCAGGCTTTTAGGCGCCCCAAGAGGAGCGGGGCAAGTAATCATTAGCTCTACCGATGAAGAAATAACAGCAGAAGAGGGGGACGGTAAGGTTGCGATTCACCGGCTCTAAGAGAAGAGTACGCAGAGAACCAGAGAAGCTCGAAGAGATATTAACAACAACACTAAAAAGGCTTAAGATTGCCCAAAGAATAGACGAAAACAAGGCTGTTCTGGCCTGGCCCGAGGTGGTGGGCAAAAAAATTGCCCAAAATGCAACAGCGGAAAAAATTAAAGAAGGGACTCTCTTTATTAAAACCAGCAGCGCCGCCTGGTCTTGCGAACTTTCTTGCATGCGCGCCCAGCTAATAGATAAACTCAACGCCCACTTAGAAGAAGAAATAGTAAAAGGAATAAGGTTTCGTCAAAAATAATTTGGCCAACTACTTGCAAGGCAGCCAAACAGATGAAAAAATAAACCATTAATGATATAATTTTTTAGTAGTTTCGACCTGCATTTAGCCATTTAAACAACAGCGAAGGCGGCAAAAGTTGAGTAAACAAACGTATACAGCAAAAGACATAACCGTGCTCGAGGGCCTAGAGGCTGTTAGAAAAAGACCGGGAATGTATATTGGCAGCACGGGCTCAAAGGGGCTACACCACCTAATATACGAAGTAGTTGATAATAGTATTGACGAGGCCCTGGCAGGCCATTGCGACTCCATTAAGGTTGTTATTCACAAAGATGGCAGCGCCACGGTCTCTGATAACGGCCGCGGCATCCCCACAGAAAAACATACCAAGTACAACAAATCTGCTCTGGAGATTGTTTTAACCATGCTTCACGCCGGAGGTAAGTTTGACGCTAAAAGTTACAAAGTTTCCGGCGGACTTCATGGGGTGGGGCTATCGGTTGTTAACGCCCTATCTTCTAAGTTAATTGTTGAGGTTTGTAGGGCAGGCAAAAAATACCGGCAGAGCTATGAGCGCGGCAACCCGACATCAAAAATGGAAGATCTTGGAAAAGTCAGTCAAACCGGTACCACGGTTTCCTTTTGGCCAGATAACGAAATTTTCACCGAAACAGATTTTAAAGACGAAACAATTGGCTATTACTTGAAAGAAATGGCTTTTTTAAACAAGGGCTTAAGCGTGGAGATGGTTGATGAACGCCCGGAGAAGCCACGGGTATCAAAGTATCACTTTGACGGAGGGATAGTTGACTTCGTTAAGCACTTAAACACAAACAAGGATGCCTTGCACAAAACCATCATTTATTTTGACGACAAGAAAAACAATGCTGAAGTAGAGGTTGCTCTTCAGTGGAACGCAGGCTATGTGGAATCCACATTTGCCTTTGCTAACAACATCAACACCCACGAGGGAGGAACCCACTTAATTGGTTTTAGAAGTGCTCTGACCCGGGTTATAAATGACTATGCTAAAAGCAAGGGCCTTCTTAAACAAGGGGAAGATAATTTATCCGGCGAAGATATCCGCGAGGGACTAACTGCCGTTATTAACGTCAAGCTTATGGAGCCCCAGTTTGAGGGACAGACCAAAACAAAGCTTGGCAATCCAGAAATCAGACCCTTAGTGGACTCCGTAGTAGCTGAGCAATTAAGTGTTTTTTTAGAAGAAACCCCAGGCGAGGCCAAGAAAATTATCAGCAAGGCCATCTCGGCAGCTAGGGCACGGCAAGCTGCCAGAAAAGCAAGGGAGCTTACCAGAAGAAAGTCTCTTTTAGAAAGCACTTCTTTGCCGGGAAAGTTGGCCGACTGCAGCCGTAGGGAGCCGGAAAAAACAGAGATATATTTAGTAGAGGGAGATTCTGCCGGGGGCAGCGCCAAACAAGCTAGGGACAGGGCATTTCAGGCCATCTTGCCCTTGCGCGGCAAAATATTAAACGTGGAGAAAGCCCGCCTAAACAAGATTTTATCCAGCGAAGAAATACAAGCTATGATTACTGCCCTGGGCACAGGCATCGACGAGGATTTTTCAGTCGAAAATGCTCGTTATCATAAAGTCATAATAATGACCGATGCCGACGTTGACGGGGCTCACATCCGGGCATTGATATTAACTTTCTTTTATCGCTTTATGCAGCCAATGATTGAGGCCGGCTATGTCTATATCGCCCAGCCGCCGCTTTTTAAAATTAGCCAAGGCAAAAACAATCAATACGCTTACTCGGAACCCGAGCTCGAAGAGACACTAAAGGGCATAGCTGGCGACAATTATAATATTCAAAGATTTAAGGGCTTGGGAGAGATGAATCCCAAACAGCTTTGGGACACCACCATGAATCCCGAAGGGCGCACTTTATTACAAGTTAATTTAGAGGATGCGGTTATGGCCGACGAAATTTTTACAACCCTGATGGGAGACAAGGTTGAGCCGCGCCGTGAGTTTATCCAAAAACACGCCAAAGACGTACGGTTTTTGGATATTTAAGAAGGGGCGTATTGCAATACGCCCGTACGCAGAGAGGATAAATGCCAGAGGTAGTTAACGAAAGGATTGAGCCTAGAGACATAGAAGAAGAAATGCGCAGCTCCTACATCGATTATGCTATGAGCGTAATTGTGGGAAGAGCTTTGCCGGATGTTCGCGATGGCCTAAAGCCGGTCCACCGCCGCATCCTATACGGTATGTTTGATATGGGCATGACCCCGGGCCGGCCATATAAGAAATGTGCCCGTATCGTCGGCGAAGTTCTAGGTAAATATCACCCACACGGCGACACAGCTGTCTACGACGCGCTGGTTAGAATGGCTCAAGATTTCTCGGTCCGCTATCAACTTATTGATGGTCACGGTAACTTTGGCTCGGTTGATGGCGACTCCCCGGCGGCCATGCGTTATACCGAAGCCAGGTTGGCTAAAGTAGCCATGGAGCTGCTTCGAGATATTGAAAAAGAAACGGTTAATTTTGTTCCCAACTTTGATGAAAGCTTAAAAGAGCCGGCTGTTTTGCCGGCCAGAATTCCTAATCTTCTGGTCAACGGTTCCTCGGGAATTGCTGTAGGCATGGCTACCAATATTCCGCCGCACAACTTAGGCGAAGTAATCGATGGAACAGTAGCCTACATCGATAACCCTGAAATTACCCCCAAAGAACTAAATAAACACATCAAGGGGCCGGATTTTCCTACCGGCGCCACTATCATGGGCCGTACCGGCATCAAAAACGCTTATGAAACCGGACGGGGCTCTATTCGGGTGCGCGGCAAGACCCACGTAGAAGAAATGAAAGGTGGCAAGAACCGCATTATCATAACGGAATTGCCCTATCAGGTAAATAAAGCCCGCTTAGCTGAAAAAATCGCCGAGCTGGTTAGAGACAAACACATAACCGAGATAGCAGACTTGCGCGACGAGTCTGACAGAAGCGGCATGCGTTTAGTTGTTGAGCTCAAGCGTGAAGCTGTGCCCCAAGTGGCCCTGAACAAGCTTTATAAGCACACCCAGCTTCAAGACAATTTTGGTGTAATCATGTTGGCTCTGGTGGATGGTGTGCCCAGGGTTATGAATCTGGCTCAAGTCATTGGTCACTATGTCAATCATCAGAAAGACGTGGTAATCAGACGTACTAAGTTCGAGCTTGATAAGGCTGAAAAAAGAGCTCACATTTTAGAAGGCTTGCTGATTGCTCTGGACAACATAGATGAGGTTATCAAAATAATTCGTGGCTCCAAGACAGTTGATGAAGCCAAGTCTGGCTTAATGAGTAAATTTAAGCTAAGTGACGTCCAAGCTCAAGCGATACTAGACATGAGGCTACAGAAGCTAACCGGCCTGGAGCGTCAAAAAGTAGCTGATGAGTTTGCCGAGCTTCAAAAAACCATCAAATATCTAAAAAGCTTGCTGGCCAGCGAAGAAAAAATAATGGAAGTTATTAAAACAGAACTGTTAGAGATTAAGGAAAAATATGCCGATAAACGCCGCAGCGAAATAACGGCTGCCGCCGAAGACATAGACATTGAAGACTTGATAGCTGACGAAGAGATGGTAGTTACTTTAACACACTCCGGCTACATCAAAAGATTGCCGCTTGCCACTTACCGCATGCAAAAGCGCGGCGGTCGCGGAGTGGCTGGCCTTAACCTAAAAGACGGAGATTTTGTGGAGCATCTTTTTGTAGCCTCTACGCTGGACAACGTCTTGTTTTTCTCTAACCGCGGCAAAGTGTATCGCCTTAAAGTATACGAAATTCCGGTTGGCAGCCGTCAGGCCAGAGGGCAAAATGTCATCAATCTCCTGCCCTTCCAGGCAGGGGAGAAAATTGCTGCCCTGCTTTCGATTAAAGACTTTGATCAGGCCCCCTATTTGATTATGGGCACCAAAAATGGCCTGGTTAAAAAGACGGCTTTGGCCGAATACAACACTTCCCGAAAAGACGGAATTTTAGCCATCGGCATGCGTCCTGGCGACGAGCTTATCGCTGTAAAGCTTACCGATGAATCTTCTGAGATAATACTAGCCAGCCAAACCGGACAGGCCATTAGGTTTAAACAAAGCGATGTCCGCCCGATGGGACGAACCGCTATGGGAGTTAAAGGAATTAATCTAAAACCCAAAGACCTGGTCTTGGGAATGGACGTTGTTATGGCCGGCACCCAGCTTTTTGTTATAACCGAGAAAGGCTACGGCAAACGCACCCCTACTGACAAATATCCTCTGCAAAAACGCGGCGGACAGGGAGTAAAAACTATCAAGCTTACCGACGGGAAAGGACTTCTGTCAGCTGTTAGGCTGGTTGACGACAGCCAAGAACTGATGATTATTTCCGAAGAAGGAGTGGTTATCAGGGTCAATGTCAAAGACGTCTCTATCCAGGGACGAAGCACTCAAGGCGTCAGGGTGATGAACCTTAAAGGCAAAGACAAGGTCAGCACTTTGGCCCGGATAATAACCTCAAACAAAGAAGACGAAGCCGAGTAAAAAGCTTAGTTTTTGTGTATAAATAACATATGAGGAACTTTGAGGTTTTAGCCCACACTGCCGATATTGGGATTGTGGCTTGCGGCAGGAACGTGCCGGATGTTTTTGTAAATGCCGCCAAGGGCATGTTTTCCCTAATGACCAACTTAAACAATGTAAATGTTCTTTTTAAGCGCCGCCTTTGCATAAAAAGTATTTCTCAAAAAGATTTGTTGGTCGATTGGCTAAACGAGCTTCTATTTTACTTTGAAACTGATCAAACAGTATTTAAAGATTTTATTATCAACCAATATAATCCGGAAAACTTTTCTTTAAACGCAACGGCTTTGGGGGAGAACCTGGATTTATCCAGACACCCAATTAAAATCCAAATCAAGGCCTGTACTTATCACAAGCTGGAATTAGTTGAGGGCGGACAAAAAGCTCAAGCTAAAGTCTATTTCGATGTCTAGATAATATGAGTGATTTTGGTCTAGAAAAAATAAATGAATATATTTACCGAATCCCCAGAGGGTATCGCGCAGATATGATTGTTCCGGGGTTTATTTATGCCGACGAGGCCTTAGCCCAAAGAGCAGCTCAGGAAGGTGTTTTAGAGCAAGTGGTAAATGTGGCTACTTTGCCGGGGATTATCAGGGGGTCTTTTGCCATGCCCGACATTCACCTAGGCTACGGATTTGCGGTTGGGGGAGTAGCGGCCTTTGATGTCAAGAACGGCATAGTTTCGCCCGGCGGTGTGGGTTTTGACATAAATTGCGGGGTGCGTTTATTAAAAACCAATCTGGTTGCAGCCGAAATTTCTGCTTCTATGCGCCAGAAACTGATGCACGAGCTTTCAAGAAACATCTCCTATGGAATTGGCGGTCATGGTAAAGTCAGGCTAAGCCAGCTACAGCTAGAAGAAGTGCTCTATCGAGGAGTGCCTTGGGCGGTCAGCCACGGTTATGGTTTAGACGATGATATTGAGTATTGCGAACAAAACGGCCGCCTTGATACGGCGGAGCCTAACAAGGTTAGCGAACGTGCTTTTCAAAGAGGGGCCAACCAGCTAGGGACGCTAGGCTCGGGAAATCATTTTTTAGAAGTCCAAGAATTAACTCAGATTTTAGACAATAATGCTGCCAGCATTTTCGGCTTATTTGAGGGGCAATTGCTGGTGATGATACATAGCGGCTCCAGAGGATTTGGCCACCAGGTATGCACGGATTATCTGAAAGTGATGGCAGGGGCTACGGCGAAATACGGCCTAAGCCCTATTGACCGGCAACTGGCTTATGCTCCCCTGGGCACCGACGAGGCTTCGGATTACCTTAAGGCGATGGCTTGCGCCATGAATTATGCCTGGGTTAACAGGCACATGATGGCTCACTTTACCAGGGAGTCCTTTGAGTTTATTTTCAAAAAAAGCGCTGAAGCCTTAGGAATGGACTTACTCTATGACGTGGCCCACAATAGTGCTAAATTGGAGACACATCAGCTGGATGGCGAAACCAAAAAAGCGGTTGTCCATCGCAAAGGAGCCACTAGAGCTTTTGCCCCCAATCATCCGGAGATACCACAGGCCTATCAGGGCACGGGCCAACCGGTTTTTGTGCCCGGAGACATGGGGAGGGCTTCCTATATTTTAAGCGGAACCAAAGAAGCCATGAAACAAACTTTTGGCAGTACTTGTCATGGCGCCGGACGCGTGTTAAGCCGTAGCCGGGCCAAGAAACAAATAAGCGGAAACGAGCTTAAGCAAGACCTATTGGCCAGGGGAATCATTGTCATTACCAGCCACGTTCCCTCATTAGCCGAGGAGGCTCCTGAAGCCTATAAAGACGTTAACGAAGTAGTGGAGATTTGTGATGGGGCAAAAATATCAAAGAAAGTAGCCAAACTAAGGCCTTTGGGCGTGCTCAAGGGATAAAGGGGGCCATCATGCTGCGCAAAATAAGCATTAAAACAAAACGGAAAAATGAATTTGTATCCATAACCGACCAAGTAAACCAAGCTATAAAAGACAGTGGCTTATCTGATGGCCTGGCCCACATATATTGCCCTCACACCACAGCCGGTATTACCATTAATGAAAACTATGATCCTAGTGTCGTCGGCGATATTATCAGCCACCTGGGCAAACTTGTTCCCGAAAACGCTGGCTACAGACACAGCGAGGGCAATTCCGATGGCCATATCAAAAGTTCACTGATAGGCAGTTCGGTTACGGTTATAATAGATGACACAGCGCTGCTATTAGGCCAGTGGCAAGGAATATTCTTCTGTGAGTTCGACGGCCCAAGAAACCGCAGCGTATGGATTAAACTGGTAAAAGATTAAAAAGCTAAAAAGAATGGAACCAGGGAAAGTAGCCAAAGCAGATTATACCAATTATCAAGAATCGGTTTATCGGTGTCTTGATGAGATTAAGGCCGCTGGCGTGCTGGCCAAGCAGAAACGCATTATCATCAAGCCCAATCTGGTATCTAATAATCCACCGCCCACCACCACCGACGTCGGCCTGGTCGAAGCCATAGTGCGTTATTGCCAAGAGCACAGTCAAGCCGAGCTAATAGTAACTGAAGGCTCGGGGAATTGCTCTACAGACAAGGCCTTTGAGGGGCTTGGCTATTATGAGCGCCTTAAGCCCTTAGGCATCCTGCCTATTGATTTAGACACCGCCGAAATCGTTAAGCTCAAAAATCCCCATATGCCCCTGTATAAGGAGATATATTTGCCCAAATTCTTGCTTGATGGGTTTTTGATTTCTGCTCCCGCACTAAAAGAACACGGAATGACCACCGTTACCTTAGGAATTAAAAATATGGTAGGCATTCTGCCAGCCAGCAAATATTGTGGCCTTTGGCTTTTTAGAAAATCCATGGTTCACCGCTATAATGTCCATCAAGCAACCGCCGACATTTGCTTTTATCGCCCCATTGATTTAACCATTATTGATGGAGCCATGGGTCAGCTAAGAAGCCATCTTTTTGTAAGCGGCAAGCCGGCAAATCCTTTCAAAAAAACCATCATCGCCAGCTTTGACCCCTTAGCAGCCGACTACGAAGGAGCAAGAGTGCTTGGGGCAGACCCCCTTAAGGTAAAACACCTGCGCTGCTACGCAAGCAATTTGAAGAACGGGCGATTGTGCTAAAATTATACAAATGTTATATCGTAGGCTAATTGCCATTTTAATCTTAATAAGCATGGCTTTTCCCGTAACTGCCCATGGCGCTTCTAATAAAAAGGCGGTTGTTTTAATTGTTGACGGCATTAGCTTAAAAGAGCTTAACGAAAACAGTGTCGTAAAAATTAAAAGCCTGCTTAAAGAACACGGCGCCATAGGATTAGCCAATAGCCGTTCAGCCAGCCGCTATGCAAACGATGCCTCAAACTACCTAACTCTTGGAACTGGCGTTAAGACTTATGCCGGCGACCTGGGAGGATACTCCTTTAGCCTCCAAGAGGGCGTCTTTTTTAATGGCAAGCAACAGAAGGCACAAGACATTTATGCAGTGACAGGAGATGGTTCTAAAAAAGATGGCTTGCTCACAATAAGCTTTGCAAATATTGTTAAAAATGCTCTCACAGTTCCCAACGAGGCCACTCCTGGCTTATTGGGCCAAACTCTTAAAAAAGCAGGTCTTAAAATAGCTGCTTTGGGAAATGCTGATATTCTAGGGATGCCCCATAGAGAGCATGTTCTAATAACAATGGACCAAGAAGGACACACCCCCCTGGGAGAGCTAGATGGCTTTAGCCTGCAATCAAAAGACGGCCTTATAACCGACTATAAAAAATTGCTAAGCAAAACTTTCCAGTATTTAAAGAAAGCTGACTTGTTAGTAGTGGAGCTGGGAGACAGCGCCCGCCTTAATCATTCGCAAAGGTTGTTATCCGACGAGGTAGTTGCTCAAAGAAAAAAGAAAGCTATTCAAAAAGCCGATTGGTTCGCAGGCAATTTAGCAAGCAATCTTGATTTTAATAAGGACATGTTGATAATCGCAAGCCCCAAAGAGAGCTTAATGGCTAACAGCCAAGGGGATTTTTTAACTCCCTTGCTGGTTTTTGGGCAGGGTTTTAAAGGAGCACTTGCCTCAAATACCACTCGCTGGCCGGGGGTGGTCTCTAATACTGACATTGCTTCGACGATAACAGCCTTTTTCAACCTAGAGACCCCTTTAGCATTTAGCGGTCAGCGCCTAACATCTAAGACGGGCATAGGCATTGACAGACTCTTAGAAATCGAGCAAAAAGCGGTGGTAAACGATCAAATAAGACTTCCGCTCTACATATCTTTTGCTGCGATTATAATCTGTGCTTTTTTGGCTTCGGCAGTGGTTATTTTTCTAAAAAAGGTCAAACCCGGCGTCTACAGCACCTTTCAATTTTTAATTATAGCCGTCTTATCTTTTCCTCTAACCTGGCTAATCTTGCCGGTTTTTAATTATTCAAATATAGTTTTTCCGTTAGCCTTCACCTTAATTTTGCCCCTGCTAATTGCTTGGATTATTTGGCGTTTTTCAAAAGAAAAAAGCCTTATTCCCTTGCTGACAATAAGCGCTACTACTACGATGGCTCTTTTGATTAGCGGCTTGGGCGGAAATGGGCTAATAAAAGAATCACTCTTAGGCTACAGCCCTCTTTTGGGGGCCAGGTATTACGGTATTGGAAACGAATACATGGGGATTTTAATCGGGGCCTGCTTGGTAGCCATAGCTTCGCTTAAGGATTATCGCCGTGAGCCCAAAAAGGCCCACTTGGCTTTAGTGGCTTTGCTTCTGTTGATTACGGCAACCGTTATCGGACTGCCTTTTTTGGGGGCTAACGTCGGCGGTTTTATTGCAGCCATGGTTGGGTTTGTGGTGGCAGTGTTTTACCTCTCAGAAAAAAAGTTTCACTATCGCTATCTGCTCTATCTGCTTGGATTCATTGCTTTGTTGCTTATAGGGCTTGTTGTTTTTGATAATATTATTTTCAAGAACTCAAGTCACGCAGGCAAAGTATTCGACATTATCAAGCTAGGCAAGTTAGCTGAGATTCGCAACATTATCATGCGCAAGGCTACTATGAACTTCCGCAATCTTCGCTATACTGCCTGGACGGAAGTGATAATCACCATGCTCTTAGTTTTGCCAATTTTATTAATTAGGCAAGCCGGGGCTACCATGAAAAAGATAAACGCAGATTTTCCCAACCTCTCTGCTTGCTTGACTGGGGCTTTTGCCGGAAGCATAGCCGCTTTTATTTTCAACGATTCCGGGGTGGTACCGGCTGCTACCTGCTTGCTTTTTGCAGCTTCGGCTTTGTTGTATGTTATAATAGACGAGCGAAAAAAAGCTTTTAGGAGGACGTGAAGTGTCAGAGAGAAAATTTGAGATAGCTGAGTTTAGCCTGGGCCTATTTGTGGGAGCAGTTATCGGCGGCGTTGCCGGCATGCTGCTTGCTCCACAAGCTGGTACCGATACTCGTCGCAAGATACATGATTGGGCGGCAGATACCACACAATCGGCTGCTCAATTGGTTGATAATGCTAAAAAGGCTTTAGAGCAAGCCTCCACTAAGGCCGAGGAAGTACTTGGCTTACAAGAAAAAGGCATAAAAAAGAAGCTAGACGAAATCCGGCATGAGCTGGAACGGTACGACCTAAGTGGCTCCTAATCCAATCCCCAACCAACTTACAATCGCCCTTCTATATGGCGGCAGATCAGCAGAACGCGAGGTTTCTTTAGAATCAGGAAACCAGGTAGCGGCTGCTCTTGAGTCTTTAGGCCACCGGGTTATCAAGATAGATGTAGACGATTCAGTAGAAGACAAGCTTGATGCTAACCAAGCAGACCTTGCCTTTATTGCCCTTCACGGAATTGGCGGCGAAGACGGCACAATCCAAAAAATTTTAGAAGACAAAGGGATTAAATATACCGGCTCGGGTGTTTTAGCCAGCGCTTATGGAATGGACAAAATTGCCTCCAAAAAAGCTTTTGCAAAGCACGGTTTATTAACTCCTAGGTTTATCGAATTAAAAAGCAACTCTTATGATGAAGTTGCCATAAAGGAACCGGGGTGGCCGGCGGTAGTTAAGCCAAACAGTCAGGGCTCAAGCATTGGTATCTCTATTGCTCATGACCACCATGAGCTTAAAAAGGCAATCGATGAAGCTTTTGCTTTGGGCGACAAAGTGTTGATAGAGCAATTTATTAAAGGCAGGGAAATCCAATGCGGCATTTTAGGAAACGAAAAACCGCAAGCCCTGGAACTAATAGAAATAGTGTCTAAAAAGCAGTTCTTTGACTACGAGGCCAAATATGATCCTAGCCTTGCTGAGGAGATTGTGCCGGCTGAAGTAACCCCGCAGCAAAAGCAAAAAATCCAAGAGGTGTCCCTAAAAGCCTATAATGCCCTAGGCTGCCGGGGCTTCGCCAGAGTAGATACTTTTTTAACATCGGATGAACAGGTTTATGTCTCGGAGATAAATACCATTCCAGGTCTAACTGCTAACAGTTTATTTCCTAAAGAAGCCAAGGCCTCCGGCATTGAGTTTAACGAATTAATCCAGAAAATTGTCGATTTAGCTCTTGAATCAACCATCGAGCGCATTTGACCAAACAGCCCACTGCCTACCGCCTATGGCCTAAAGCCTGCTTTTTACTGGCTCATCGAGCGAGGTTTTTCGGCCACCACGATTTTAATAGCGCCTTCTTTTTTGTCACGCAGATAAGTAATGCTTAGTTTGTCGCCAACTTTTTGACGCCTGATAATAGTTAGAAGCCCTTCCATATCTTTAATCTTGTTGCCGCCTGCTTCTGTGATGATGTCATTTGCCCGCAGGCCGGCCTTATGTGCCGGGGAGCTTGGGACAACTTGTCTAACATAGACGCCGCTTTCAACTGAAAGATTGTTCTGCTCGGCGAAATCTTTATCTATAGTCTCGCCAACCATGCCAACATAAGGATGGCTGGCTGTTCCCAAAGTCATCAATTGCTTAGCTGCATCGAGGGCTCGGGTAATTGGAATAGCAAAGCCGATACCTTGGCTTCCGCCGCTAGAGGAGGCAATCAACGTATTAATGCCGACAATCTCGCCCTTGTCATTAGCAAGGGCGCCCCCGCTGTTTCCAGGATTGATGGCGGCGTCTGTTTGAATTAAATCGGTAAATGTTTTATTGGTTTGGTTGGAAACATCTGGAATCTCAATTGGACGGTTAAGAGCACTAACTATTCCCGAAGTAACCGTGTGCTCAAAACTTAAAGGACTGCCAACGGCTACTACTAGCTGGCCTACCTTGAGTTTAGCCGGGTTACCAATATCAGCTACTGGCAGATTATCCTGAGCTACCTTTACCACTGCGATATCATACTCGCTGTCGGTTCCAACCACCTTGCCCTTCACATCTTTGTCGTTTCCTAAGGTGACAGTGATATCATCGGCTTTGTCTACCACATGGTTGTTGGTAATAATATAGCCGTCTTTTCTAAAAACTACGCCGGAGCCTACTCCTTCGGAAACGTCTTGTTCGCCAAAAAACCCCTGACTTATCTTTTTTACTTTAATGTTTACTACTACCGGCTTAACTTTTTTGGCAATAGCTACCACCGGATCAACTTTGCGCTCGGTTTGGATTATCGTTTTGTTGCCACTGCCCTTAGACAGTGAGCCTGAATAAAAAGTAAGCGGATTTAAGCCGAATAAAAATGGCAGAACGAGCAGAGTAAGGGCAGCTCCTACAAAAATGGAGACGGTTAAGATAATTAGACCACCAAAAGCAGCTTGGCCTTTTGTTAAGTAGGAAGGCAATTCTATTTTTCCTTGCTCTTTATCTATATCCAAGTAATCACCTAAGTTGTTATTACCCGAAATTAAGCCCTTTCTTTTTCGCCTTCAGCCTTTTCCTTGTCCGGGCTGTCTTTAGCGGAGTCGGTTTCTTTGGCTTCACCAGTTTCTTCTCCAGCTTCTTCTTCGCCCTCAGCAGCTTCTGCCTCTTCTTCCTCAGGAGCAACCAGCTCTTCTTCTTTTAGCTCGGTAGGAGGCACGATAGTTACAATAGAGTCTTCCGGGTTAGATAATATCTCAACGTCTTGTATGCTTGGCAGGTCTAAGACTTTAAGCGAATCACCGATAACTAGCTCGGTAACATCAAGTTCGTATTTTTCAGGAATTTTAGTTGGCAAAGCCTTGACATGGACTTCACGCAAGGTGTGTTGCAATACGCCGCCTTCTTTAACGCCTTGGGCTTCTCCAATCAACTCTACGGCAATATTGGTCTCAATTGCTTCGTCCATAGCTACTTTAATAAGATCGACATGTATTACTTTGCCCTTGACTGGATCCCGCTGGATTTCCTTAATCATTGCCGTGGGCGAATTATCAAGCCCTTTTAACTTAATGATAGCATTGGTGCCGTCTCGATGAACAAGGTTAGAAAAAGCTTTAGCTTCAATAATTAGGCTGGTGGTGGTTGTTTTGCTGTCACCGTATAAAACAGCCGGAAGCCTGCCTTCGGCCCTAAGACGTCTGGCAATGCCTTTTCCGGCATCATTTCTTTGCTCTACAGTTAACTCAGAAAAATCCATTTAGGTTCCTTTGGGTTTGTTGGAAAAAATACAAGGTCAAATGTACAAAAAATAGGCTTAGAAGTCAAGACCAGCTCTTAGACATTTCCGTCAAAGAGACTGCTAACCGATTCATCGTTGTGGATATTTTGGATTACTTGGGCAAACAGAGGAGCAATCGACAACACCTTATATTTATCAAGCATTTTTTCTTTGGGAATTGCCAAAGAGTTAGTAAAAACAATCTGCTCGATAGGAGAATCTTTTAAGCGCTCCTTAGCCGGGCCAGACAATACCGGGTGGGTGGCACAAGCAAAAATAGCTTTTGCTCCACGGGCCTTTAAGGCTCTAGCAGCTTCTACCATGGTCCCGGCGGTATCTACCATATCATCAACTAATAAGCAGTTTTTACCATCAACCTCGCCCACTACCTCTAATATTTCGGCATGGTTCATAGAAGGCCTTATTTTATGCATTATTGCTAAGTCGGCTTTTAGGCGGTCGGCAAATTTTTTGGCTGATTTTACCCGTCCAACATCAGGGCTTACTACCACCAAATCTTCAAGCCCCTTCTTTTTGAAATAACTTGCCAGAAGAGGCATTGCTGTTAAATGATCGACTGGAACGTTAAAGAAGCCCTGAATAGAATCGGCATGCACATCCATGGTACAAAGACGGCTGATACCGGCTACAGTTAGCAAATCAGCTAGCAATTTAGCGGTAATCGGCTCTCTGGATTTGCCTTTTTTGTCTTGACGGGCATAAGCGTAATATGGAACAACGGCGGTGATAGCGTCAGTCGAGGCTCTTTTTTGGGCATCAATTAAAATCAATAGCTCCATTATGTTGTCGTTAATCGGAGGGCTTAAGGTTTGAATAATAAAAGCGTCTGAGCCGCGAACACTATCTTCGGAACGAACATATATTTCTCCATCTGAGAATCTGGAAAGCTGGACTCTTCCAACAGGTTGTTTAAGATGGCTGGCTATCTCTTCTGCTAGTTGCGGGCTTGAGCTGCCCGATAATACCACGAGCTCTTTTTTTAGTCCTCTAGACAATACTCCTCCGTTGGTTGGTGCTTGCAGCCTGATTCTACCATATTTATCGCTGCTTTTTCTTAACGTTATAGTTCTTAATATTTTTTTGTTTGCTTCTCTCAAGGCCTAAAGCACCGGCAGGAACATCTGAGGTGATAGCTGAAGCAGCACCGGTTATGGCTCCTTTGCCGATTTTTACCGGAGCAATAAGCATAGTGTCGCTTCCTAAAAAAGCACCATCTTCAATAATAGTTTTATGCTTCTTTTTTCCATCGTAGTTGCAGGTAATTGAGCCTGCACCAATGTTTACATTTTTGCCAACTACTGCATCGCCAATGTAGCTTAAGTGAGGAACTTTGGAGTTCTCTGCGATGACGCTGTTTTTTATTTCACAAAAAGCGCCTACCTTAGCTCCATTTTTAATGACTGTTCCTTCTCGCAGGTGACTAAAGGGGCCGATAGTTGCCTCCGAGCCTATTTTAGTGTTACCCCTTATCAGGCAGCCGGGCAAAATAGTAGTATCAGGGCCTAACTTAACATCATAATCGATATAAGTAGTTTCCGGATCAACCAGAGTTACTCCCTTAGCCATCCAGCCCTCATTAATTCGCCCTCGCATAATTTTTTCTGCCAGAGCCAACTCAGCTAAAGAGTTAATGCCTTGTACTTCATCAGCGCAAACGTCTAAGGTTTCTACTTTAGCTTTGGCAGAGGCCAGATAGCCAACAACATCTGTTAAATAATACTCTCCTTGAGCATTATTTTTAGAAACTTTTTTTATAAAAGAAAGCAATTTAGTGGCCTTAAAAATATATATTCCAGGATTGACCTCTTTTATTTTTTTCTGATTAGAAGAAGCATCAGCTTGCTCTACAATTGCGGCAAACCGGCCATCTTTACTTCTTACAATGCGGCCGTAACCGGTGGGATTATCCAAAATAGTGGTTAGCATAGTAACATCGGCCTTGTTTTTCTGATGGGTTCTTACCAGGCTTTTTAGTGTTTGAGGGGTTATCAAAGGCGTGTCGCCATAGAGAACTAAAATATCACCTTTGTGTCCGCCCAGTTTTTTAACAGCAACAGATACGGCATGAGCTGTGCCCAATTGCTGTCTTTGAATAACCGTTTTGGCCGGGAATTGCTCTGGGAGCTGCTGTGACACTTCTTTATTGCCATGTCCTAAAACCAAAATACACCGGGCAGGCTTAACCGAGTAAGCCGATGACAAGACATAGTAAATCATGCTTTTCCCGCAGACATTGTGCAGTACTTTGGGCAAGGATGACTTCATGCGGGTTCCTTGCCCGGCAGCTAAGATTATACAAGCTAGAGACATTTTATACGTATTTCTCAGCCATATCGCCTATAACCGGCAGCTTGGTTTTTTCGCCGCCGTAAGCTTTAACCATCATGTAGATAGAGGCTACGATGAATAAAACCCAAAGCAAGAATTGGACTGGGGCCAGTATTAAAGAAATACAACCAAGCTCAAGAACGGCTAAAATACCTGAGATTATTCCTAGGCCAATAGCGACTACGAAGTAAGATGCTGATAGCATAATTGATTGCATTCCGTGAAAGCGCATAAACTTATCTTTCTGGGTAAGGTAGACAATAAGTCCACCCAAAAATCCGAAAAGGTAAGCTAGCAGGGCACCTAATTTGGGGTCCAATCCGCCCCCCTCTGTTGGTGGTGGGGTCTGTGGTGCTTCGGGTGTTTCGGGCATTCCTGTTGTTTGCTCGTCAGCCATGGGCCAACCTCCTTTTCTCATAATTATAACTAAAAACCAAAAAAACAACACTTATTTAATTACCTAGCTAATTAAAAAAAATAAGGGGTGGCGCGGAAGAGGGCTCCCATCGAGCGCAAGATACATCTGAGCACGATGGGATACTGTAGCGACAGGACCCCGAGCTACTTATAGGCCTTAATTTGCTTTAACCACTCATGCCAGGCGGGTTTAGCCCTACCTCTCACATCAAAGAGGCCGTAGGAGTTCATAAAGTTGTTTAAAACAGCTTGTTCAGCCAGATTGCCGGTAATATGGGAAACTTGTTCATTAACCAGGCTTTTAGGCATATCGTGTAAGGCAAAGAAACCAAGAAACTCTACTCGGCCTTCATTGCTTTTAAGAAACTTAAATAATTGCTTAACGTATTGGCGTTGCAGTTGTTTGGAGCCGCCAGCAACCGGATTGGTGTTCCAGCCGGTCTCCACTATGGCTATTCGTTCGGCCGAATTAAGAGCAATAATTTCTTCTAAGTTCTTAACTGCTTCACTGGCATTGCCCCGAAAAACACGCTTGCCTCTGGTTTGATAGAAACTAAAGCCCATAATGTCTACATTGGCTGCCAGCTCATTAACCAGTCCAAGCTGATTGTTTGATTTTGCATCTTGGTAGGCAACAATTGTGCCTACGCTGATTTTAGGATAGGCAGCATGTACTAAGCGCTGAATCCGGTTAAGCAGAGCACTAAAGCCAGCTGTTTCTTTAGGGTTTTGCGTTAAGTAATTATCAACACTGCTTCCAATCCACAAGTAATCGATATTTTTGTGATAGCGTTTTAAAAATTTGTAGGTAAAGTTCTCAAAACGCCTGATAAATTGCTCGTCAAAAGTCTGTCCTGCAATATCTAGGGGAACTAATCCTAGTTCCTCGCCGTCGATTACAGGGATGGTAACCGAGGCTTTAATTCTGCCTTCTTGGTAAATGCTTAAATCATAATCCGGATCGGCCCAGCTATAGTCCCCATAAGAATGCTCCAGTTTTCCCCATTGGTAAGCTACATTTGCTAAGCTGGCACCGCCTTCTTTTGATAGTCTAACGGCTTGTTTGTAGTTGTCTTCTGACCAGTCGCCTTCTTTAGGCAAAATAGTCATGGCTATTTTGGGCCCAGCACTATTTTTTGGCGGGCCAAAGCAGCCCGATAAGCTCAAGCCCAAGACAACAAGAATTATGGCTATGACGATAAGTTTCTTCATATGCTTATATTGCTCCCCTAGTGATAAGTATCGGCAAGTAGGAAAAATTGTTGAGGAGATGAAGAATGCGCTTACCTGTGCATTGACAAGAATTAATGTCCTGCTAGAATGGCGATGCACCAAAATATGTTCATGGAGTGATTTTTATTAATAATTACAAAAAAATCAGCATGGTTTTCTTAATAATTGTTCTAATTTTCTCAACGTCACTTGCAGAAAAAAGCGTGTTGGGAAGTTTATTTCCCCTTGTTAAACCAAAAAAAGATGACAAATTGTTATCTGAGTCCCAGGCTAAGGTAAAATCTGCTCAGGCAGTCACAGCTGCACCTCTAAGACCAGCTGTTAGAGAAGGCGTAGATTATTCCTGGGGATATTATCCGGGATTTGCACACAAGCTTAAGTCTGGGGGAAAACAATTTGTAATGCGCTATGTAGCTACGGGGGAAGGAAAAGAAATTACAGCAGGCGAGGTTATTGAACTAAAAAAAGCTGGTTTGGCAATAGGCGTTGTCTTTGAGATAACTCACAGACACAACCGGCCCCTAGACGGATTTAAAGCAGGACAAGTTGATGCCACAAAAGTAAGACAATATGTCCACGGTGTAGGGCTACCCTCAAATATGCCTATATATTTTGCGGTGGATTTCGAAGCTAGCTCAGCTCAACAAGCGGCAATTAACAGCTACATAAGTGGAGCGGCTTCTGTTCTTGGAAAGGATAAAACGGGTGTCTATGGTGGCTACGATACTGTGGCCGGTGCTTTAAATGCCGGTGTATGCAAATATGCTTGGCAGACTTATTCCTGGAGTCGTGGCCGTTTCGATGCTCGGGCTCAAATTAGGCAGTACTTAAATAAGCAAAGTCTCCATGGAGTGGCTGTAGACATGAATAAAATTATTCATAGCGATAGCGGTATTCATCATTAATTATTTTTTACTAACGCTAATTTTTAAATTAGGCGACCTTGCTGGATTTAAAAGATTATCGGATGCAAATACAGCTTTATAGATAGTTGTTTTTCTAAGCCTGAGTTTTTTCTTAAAATGGCCGGCTTTAGTAGTTCTTAGAATAGCAATTGTTCTCCAAACCATTTTCTTGCTCATTTTAATTTTGCCTTTTACCTTTCTCCTTATTTTTTGGAGCACTCTGGCTTGCAGTTTGATTTTTTTTCCACCCAATGCTCTGCCGCCTGAGCTTTTGAGGACTCCGTGCAGGGTAGCTTTTCGCCCGGCTTTAATAGTCCTTGGTTTGGCCCTAAGGGACAAGACAGTACATATTTTTTGCGGTATTGGCGCTGGTGATTGGTCTTCTAAATCTTCGGTATCATCTGTTTCTAAATCGGGCTCTGTTTCCCCGGGTTCCGGTTCTTGTCCAGGGTCAATTTCGGGGTCGTCTTCTATGAACAAATACCTGTAGGGAATGTATTCGTGTATCGGATTTGGATAATTTAGTAAAGCTCGGTTAGCTCCGTCTCCGGCATAGGTTTCTTGAAGGCCCCAGTATTGGGTATGCTCAGCATTGGCCCAATCTTCAAACAAAATAGCGTGATAATCAAAATCTAATAAAAGATCCCCTGGCTTAAGCTGGCTAATAGCTATTTCCTTGGTAATCCAAGGCTCTTCTAGGTCAAAAGTAGTTAAATAACGTCCATTGCCTGCTGGATCTATAACATGCCAAGCCATCGATATATAATTAGAGCAATCTCTGGTATAGAAGTGAGCTCCCTCAACATCTCTTTCTTCGGAAAATAAATCATAGGGTACATCACGATTAATCCAGTCATAGGCCCTAGCGATGACCTCTGAGCGCTTAATAGCATATGCCGACGGAGCAATCGTTAAGAAGATTATGAAGCATGCAATAATAATTTTTTTTCTCATTTTGCTTGTTCTACCCATTCCTATTTTTTATTTAACCTTAAAAGTAGTTCGAGGGGAAATATTACCAGCCCTCTCTTGGCTTAAAGTAATTGGAAAGCATTCCGGCTATAAAGGGGATACCTAAGTATGTAAAACACTTTGGACGATTTGGCCAATGCTAATATCGACTACAGAGCTCTCTAAGCCCAGATAAGGAGGCAAAATAGTAATAAAAAGGTAAGCATAAAAACCGTAAAAAAGCACCTAAAAGAAACTATTTAAAGCTACTAGGCTGGCAGCGCATTCCCGGTCTTAGCCGGCCAGCAAGGTCCTCTTTTTAAAGGCAGGGCTTTATAGCCTCAATAGTTGCCGACAAAACGTAATCTCCAACGTTAATTTTGGAATCCCAGGAATTAACCAGCTTTTTGCTTTCTTCTTTGGGAGCTACTTTTATATTAATAAATCCGGCATTTGTTAGCATTTCTTTGATCTCTGCTGCGGTGGCTGCCCCAGAGGCACACTTAGAAAGAAGCTCGAGATCGTCTTTAATCTCTTGTGGCAAGTCGGTTATGGCAACCACATCTGAAATACTGATACGGCCACCGGGCTTTAAGACACGAAAGGCCTCCAAATAAACCTGCGGCTTGTTGGGCGATAAGTTAATCACACAATTAGACAAGATAACATCGACATGATTATCAGCAACTGGCAAGTTCTCGATTTCTCCTAGACGAAACTCAACATTATCATGGCCTGACTTTTTTGTATTCATCCGTGCCTTATAAATCATCTCCGGGGTCATATCAATACCTATGACTTTACCGGATTTGCCAACTTTGCGGGCTGCCAGAAAACAATCAAAACCTCCTCCGCTGCCAAGATCCAGGACAATCTCGCCACCTTTTAAAGCAGCTATTGCGTGAGGATTACCGCAACCTAGCCCCATATTAGCGCCGGTCGGAATATCTTTGAGGTCATCTACTGAGTAGCCAAGTTCAACAGATAGCTTTTCTAGATCGACTTCTGTTTGCTTGCAAGTAGCGTCCGGACTACAACAAGACGATGTTTCTTGCTTGGCTATTTCGGCATAGCGCTTGCGAACGCCATCTCTTTTTTCGTTAGCACCAAGTTTGCCCATAATTATTTTCCTTTCATTGTCCGCCAATCATCTGTTGGCTCCGCTTGCTTTTAACCATCTCTAAATATTGAACGTTAAATTGACTTATCTTTTCTTCATTGCGCTTATAAAACATCCACTTGCCTTCTTTCCTAGAGTGCAGCAACTCTGCCTTCTTTAAGGTTTTTAAATGATGAGAAATAAGATTTTGAGGCAAATCCAAAGGTTCGTATATATGACAAACACAACGCTCCCCGTCTTTTAACAAGCATAATATTTTTAGCCGGTTTTCATCTGAGATTATTTTGAGATAATCAGCCAATTCTTTTATTTTCCTTAAGCCCTTGGCTGTGTCACAGAAACATTTAGCCATATATCAATCACTATTGATATATTACATTAATGTCATCTTTTATGCAATTGGACAGGCATCTCTATGGGGTGTTAAAAATCGTCTCTTATTTGCTGAAGCTCTTCAAGGGTTAACCAGTCATTTCTACCATGATGAAATATCCGCTGAGTTAGATAAATGCCTCTTTTTTCGCTGCTGATAATCGTTCCTAAAAAACAAACAAGGGCTGCATAAGGCAAAATCTCAATGCCAAATAGCTCAGCAGCTAAAACCGAAAGCGCGAGAGGAGTGTTGGCAGCAGCACTAAACAAAGCGCAAAGCCCAAGGGCTCCGCAAAATTGAGGACTCAGCCTCAAGGCTTTTCCGGCAACATTGCCCAGAGTAGCTCCCATAAAAAACAAAGGGGTTACTTCGCCACCAACAAATCCTGATCCTAAGACCACCGAGGTAAAAGCCAGTTTGAGCAGAAAAGTATTCCAGGCAATATTTGTGCTCGATACGGCTTTAGCTATAATAGTGCTGCCTAGACCAAGATAAATGCCATTGCCTACTGCCAAATAAAGTAAGACAGTCGCCAGCCCTCCCAAAGTCATTTTTACAGCATGGCTCTTTAAGTGCTTTGCTAGGTGTTTCTTAATACAATGAATAACTTCAATAAAAACAATACAAAATGCTCCGATGACTAGGCTTAAGGCTAGTAGCTTAAGTATCAGCAGAATTGATACGAATGGTATTTTAGGTGCCGAAAAATGAGCATGTTTAATAAACAGCCTAGTTACATAGTTGCCTATAAAAGCAGCCGGCAAAACAGCCGGTAGAGCCCTCAATTGGTTTTTTCGCTGGTGGCTAACTTCCAGAGCAAAAATTGTGGCGGCAAGGGGAGCACCAAAAGCAGCAGCAAAACCACCGGCTACTCCGCCCATCATGAGAATATGGCGATAATCTTTCCCAAGCTTAGTTACCTGAGAGGTAGCTTGAGCTACAACTGCTCCTATCTGCACAGCAGCACCTTCTCTGCCAACGCTCGCCCCGAATAAGTGAGAAATGGTGGTGGCTATAAAAACCATGGGGGCCATCCTTCTGGGCAGGGGCTGGCTATGATCTTGAATGGCGCTTAAAACTAGGTTATTGCCTTTGATAGCAAGCTCACCCCACTTGTCATAAACAAGACCCATAGCCAAACCAGCCAGAGGCAGCGCAAAAACTATAGAGCTATTATCAACTCTAATATCGGTTACTCTTTCCAAGCAGAAGAGAAAGAAGGCAATTATTAAGCCACAGAGGGCGCCAATTATAGCGCCTAGGATTATCTGGATAACTACTTTCTTCAAAAAGGGCATATGACTCCTGTAAAAGATTTTTCTAGTAGGAGTCATCACCTGGGCTAGGATTTAAAGGCGAACTCCATCGCCAATAGTATATTACCTAAGCACCTGGTAAAATGTCAAGTTATGACAAGGCCTGCCAAGCGTAGCCCTGGTTTATCAGAGCGAAGTTTGGCTGAGCACCCCGGTCCGGAACCATTCTAACAAAAATGGGACAAATGAGACACTATAAAAAAAGGTGTCTCATAAAAGTTACTAAGCACTTATGAGCTTGTGAAATCCCGGGCGTATTTGTTGTAATGTTAATTAATCCTATACAATAAACTAGACAATAACTATACGATTTGCTAAGATTTGTTTGGAGGATAATTAATGTTCGAGCCAAAATATCTAATTACGGATTACTTTCTTTCTGCTATTGAGCAAATAACTGCTCTTCAAACCGAGTTTAAAAAAAATCGTGTTAGGTTACCATCATTGCTTAAATTGCAAAAAGAAGCGTTTAACAAAAATGTTCATTCGTCAACATTAATTGAAGGGAATCAGCTTTCACTTAATCAGGTTTCAGCATTAAATGATAATAATGAAGTTCGAGCTGATGGCAATCAAAAACTTGAAGTAACAAATTATATTCAAGCACTTAGATGGGTTACCAACCATGCTGCTAAAGAAATAAATGAGCAGGATCTTTTGCGGTTGCATAAGTTAATTACCCAGGGATTGATAGACAAAAATAAGTGTGGAAAGTATAGAAAAGTTCGAAACTATGTTGTTGATGGAAGAGGGATTGTAGTTTATCGACCCCCCGATGCTTCGAAAGTGTCTGAATTAATGCAAGAATTATTTGAATGGACGGCCCGAGAGAAAGAAACAAACGCAATTATTGCTAGTGCTATTTTTCATCATCAGATTGTTACCATTCATCCTTTTACTGATGGAAACGGTCGAATTGCAAGAATTGCTTCCCTTTGGCTTTTGTACCAAAAGCATTATGACCCCCTGCACATAATTGCCTTAGATAAATACTTTGCCGATGATCTTCAGAAATATTATTTAAAAATACAGCAAGCCAGAGATCTTGATTACGATTTCACCTATTGGCTGGATTATGTTGCCCGGGGCGTTTTAGAAACCATGGAAGATGTTAGGAGGAGATTGTATCGGTTAGCAGTATCACCCCAAAAAGATATTTCCCTTTCTGTCAAACAAGAAGAATTAATTAATTTTGTTAGACAAAACGCTGGGTGCGGATCAAAAAGTATTAGCAATTCATTAAAAATAAATAGGGCAAGAGTGAATCAATTAATATCTCCGTTGATTAAGGCTGGAATCATTAAAGCCAGAGGAAAAGCTAGAGCAACCAAATATTTTATTGAATAGGCGCTTTCTTTTATAGTTTGGCTCGAATCTCACTTCTTATTGCTTATTTTTTTGCCTAGCAATGTGCCAACAAAATAACAGACAGTCAATAGAGCTGCAATAATTAGCGGCGTGGAAAAAGAAATTAGGGCATCAGGAAACCTGGACCAACTATCGAGCACATATCCTCCAGCTACAACATAGTTATATTCAATTACATCGCTAATTAAAATAATTACAATCACTGATGCAAGAGAATAGAAAAAGACCTTCTTGGTGCCCCTTTGCCAAATAAAGCCATAGATAACAAAAAGGAGGAATGGTATTAAATTTAAAGCAAGTCCAATAATCCAGTATTTGTATCCCCAAAGGTTTATGCCTTTTGGCACCAAGATAAGGCTTAAAGCCTCGGGTAGCCAAAAAATAATAAATGTTAAGGATACAACGTAACCTTTGGCTCTAAAGTTTTTCATAGTGAAACTTTACTACATATTTGGAAGGAAAGTTTCTGTCAGTGTGAACCTATTTATTTAATAAACCTTTTATTTCTAAATGCTTGCGTCCCCTTCCTGATGCTAGATTCTGGCGAAAGATTTTCCCCAGAATAAATATACGCCCCTTTAGGCTCTCACTCTGGCTCTAGAGAAATGAAAAAGGCCCCCCTAAGAGAGCCTTTTCATTTAGCTGGGGCGCCAGGGATCGAACCTGGGATTCCGGGACCAAAACCCGGTGCCTTACCGCTTGGCCACGCCCCACTATTAGTTGTTAGCTATTAGCTGTTAGCTATTAGTCCTGACTGGATAAACTGCCCTAAACTGAATAAATAGTTTAACTTTTTAAGGGAAACCTTTCAAGAACCCATCTATTCACTAGCGGCGACAACACTAATTTCTACATTGGCATCTTTGGGCAGGCGAGCAACTTGGACTGTTTCTCGAGCAGGGTGTTCGGACTTAAAGTACAGTTCAAAGACCTGGTTGACTTCCTCAAAATCTGCTAAATCTTTTAAAAAAACACTTATCTTAACCACTTTATCTAAAGAGCTGTCGGCAGCGTTTAATATAGCTTCGATATTTTTAAAGACGATATGGGTTTGCTCCGAAACCGTTCCTTTAACCAGCTCACCGGTTTCTGGATCTAAGGGAATCTGGCCAGACACAAAGACAAGCTCACCAACCTTAACAGCTTGAGAATAAGGCCCGATTGGTTGCGGGGCGTTTTCGGTATAGATAATAGTTTTCATAAGACTCCTTTCAAAAACTAAAAGCTAAAATCTTAAAAGTAAAAACCACAGCTCAAAGCTAAAAGCTTTTAAACCGTTTATTTGGTTGTTTAGTTTTAAATTTTGCGTTTTGGTTTTGCGCTTTTAGTTATTAGCTTTGCTCTTTTCCAAGTAATCATTAATAAAATCTAAATCTGATTGTTTATCGATGTCGCTTCCAATCTCAGGCAAAGGAAGTTCTACCGCAACGGCCTTGGCCCCTAAAACCTGTGACAGCTTAGCTTCAGCATCAGATAACCTCAGCTTGCCTAGAGCAAATTTCAACAAAAATTTTGGGCCAAATAATTCTACTAATTTTAGGGGGCTTTTGCGGTTTTCGTATATCTGCTGGGCAAGTTCCCTGTGATTATTAAAGAGGTCCCGGCTTAGAAGCATCACATTACCACCGGTAAAAAGCCGGCCGTCTACTTTGAAATAAGTCCGCTCCATTTCTATTAGGTCTTTCATAGATTCTTTGGGGATAAGCGGATAGTAAAAATCAGCCTCAGCGTCTTTTAGCAGGCAAAGTCGTACATATTCTTCGATAACCCCAGGAGTTATAAGCGGGATGTCAACAGCCACCAGAAGCACTTTATCAGAGGTAGTTTTCTCAATGGCCAAGCTGATATTTTCGACTAAATCTCCTTTGTCTTCAATAAAGGTAAAACCTTTTAGGGGGGCAGCTTCTTTAGGAAAAGAGGTGATAATTACATCGCCTACAACCGGACAGCCATTAAGACAGCTCGTTACTAACTCAAGGGCTGTTTGATTTCCTATCTTGATAGAGGACTTAGGCAGCTTGTCACTTCTATTACTTTTTACATGTCCGCCGGCTAAAACAACGGCATCTATTTTTATGTTTGACATATCTTTACTGTATAATTTGATGGCCTTAAAACAAAAGCTTGATATCCTTTCTTTAAAGCTTCATCGGCAATTCTTTGGGCATCTACATTGTTTTGGGTGATGGCAAAGACAGCTGAGCCGCTGCCAGACATCTGAGCTCCAATAGCGCCTGCTTTGATAAAAAGTTCTTTAAGCTTCTTGATTTTAGGATAAGCTTCCATCACTGGTTTCTCAAGAGCGTTGTATAGCCCGGATGCTATTTTGCTAACAGAACTACCAGCTAAGGATTTGGTGAAATTGTCAACCAAGCCATCTTTATTAGGATTTTTGTCGTATAAGTCGTAGGCTTCTCTAGCCGATACCCCAAAATCCGGCTTGGCCACTATCAGCCAAAAATCAACATTTTGGGACAGGGAAAATAGTTCATCTCCTATTCCTTTAGCTAAAGCAGTAGGCTGTTTACCAAGAAAAAAAGCAATATCGGCTCCCAAGGGCGAGCCGATTTTTTTGAGTTCCTCAAGGGATAAATTGGTCTCCCAGAGCTTGTTTAAGCATAATAGTGTAGCGGCGGCATCGGAGCTTCCTCCGCCCAGACCAGCAGCTAAGGGAATGTTTTTTTCTAATTTAATGCAAGCGCCAAAGGTAACCCCAGTAGCAAGTTGCAAGGCCGCAGCTGCTTTGTAGACAAGATTATCTTTTAGAGCAATATCAAAGTTGCTTTGGATTTGAAGCGCATCTGAAAGGCTAAACTGCAGCTGGTCAAATAAATCGATAGCTTGTAAAACAGTTTCTATATTGTGATAACCATCAGGGCGCTGGCTGACAACATTAAGAAACAGGTTGATTTTAGCGTAAGTTTTTACGAGTAAAGCCAAGGGAGATAGTTATCGCCATTGTTGGGGTCGGAAAGCTCAACTGTTTTAGTAAGTACATCGGCATAGCTGTATGAAATGCGGCGTTTGCGCCCCCTCTTTTCGTCTACATTGATGACAAAGAGATTTGGATGCGTCTCTTCTAAAACACCTTCGCGCTCAATTATTTTGCAGCGTCCCATGTTAGCTCTAAGTTTAAGCTTAACGCCAACTAAAGACTCTAAATCCGTTTTTATTTTTTCAACGACTTCACTTTGCTGGAAAGAACTCATTGTACAACCCCTTATTGTAAACCGATATTATATATCAAATAACAGGTAAAATCAACGGCTAAGAGCTTTGTAAATAAGCAGATAGTCGTTCAGTGACAGCTCCTCGGCTCGTTTTGAAGGATAAGGGCCTTTTTTTAGCATTTTGCGTCTGTGTACGAAGCTTTGGTTGATTAAATCAAAAAGTTGCTCGTCAGCTTTTTTCCATTTTCTTATCCGACAAAGCTTGACTACCATCGAATCTACCTTGGGCTTAGGCAAAAATACATTTTTTGAAACTAAGAACATCTTCTCTGGCTTAGCTAAATAATTTATTTTAATTGTCAAAGCCCCATATTGTTTGGTTGAAGGCTTAGCTAATAGCCTGGCTCCCACCTCTTTTTGAACCATGACTACCAGGGTTTTTATATAAGGAGCTTCTTTTAAAATCTTTATCAACAGCGGGGAAGCAATGTTATAGGGCAGGTTAGAAATTAGCTTATTGGGGCCAGGTTTCAATTTTTGATAATCAAGGGATAAAGCGTCTTTATGCAATATTTTTACATTCTGATAGCTCTTTAGAGTGTATTTTAGGGGGGCTATAAAGTGCTTGTCTAATTCAACTAATGTCAATGACTTAACTTTTGGGGCAATCTCGTCACTTAAGGTGCCAATGCCGGGGCCAATTTCAACGACATCGTCTTTCTTATTTAAATTAGAAGACGTAATAATTTTTCTAATAATATTGGCATCGACTAAAAAATGCTGGCCATATAACTTGGTTAAACATAGGTCATATTTATTAAGAACTTCTATTGTTTTGCTAGGGTTTGCTAACATTATCCCTTCGCACTAAAACCATACTTGCCAATCTTTTCCTTTAGGCTCCAGTATTCATGGGGACAATAAGCAACCGGCATTGCCTTACTTATATCTACCGAAGAGCCTGAAACTACTTCTTTATCTGCATGAACGGCTAATATTTCGCCTATAAACATATCATGAGCGCCTAATTCGATTACTCGTTTTACCTTGCACTCTATATTAATAGGGCATTCTTTTATTAAAGGGGCAGATACTTTGTCTGCATCAAGGGCGGTGAGTCCTACCTCGTCAAACTTATCGAAGTCTTTTCCCGATATTACCCCGCATTTATCGGTTTGTCTAAGCAGAGATTCATCTGGGATATTAACTACAAACTCTTGGCTTTGTTTTATCAGATTATTGGAAAATCGGCTTGGGCGAATGCTGATGCTAACCATCGGCGGATCAGAACAAACTGTACCTACCCAGGCTAAAGTAATGATATTGGGTTTATTGTCTTTATCTGCAGCAGTAACCATAACTACTGGGACTGGCATTAATAAGGTTGTCGGGTTTATACTAACTTTCGCCATTGAATCCTCCTCGGGTTTGTGCTGAATGTTATTTCGATACTTGGCTGCGCTACTATGGCTTAACCTCACTTCATAGGGCGATAATTTGAACTCGCCTTTGGCTCAAACATCAAATTTGCCGCCGCTACTCCATTCGCTTAAGCACATGGTGCTCGCAACGGTATCTCAACAACACTTCAGCACCTATTTGTCTTGACTAAAGTATTATAAACTATTTGAGGGGTTAATAATCTGACAAGTAATTAATGGCTAAAGAGAGGAAATTGTGGAGTGGAGAGAGCTCTTAATTGTAGGGGCGGCTTTAAAGACCGGTATTTTTAAAGCTCTTGAAAAACCGAGAACTGTTAGCGAATTAGTCTCTGAGCTGGACTTAGATAAGCGGGCTACAGGGGTTGTTTTAGAATCTTTAGTAGATCTGGGTTATTTAAAAAACTCTAATGAAACGTTTCAGCTGCTAAAGGAGGTGACTAATCCTGATTCGTTGTGCCATGAGCTGAAACTAATTAAAAATTGGTTATCGCTAGATGCAGTGCTTAAGATTGGCAAGCCTGAGGCTTTACCCAGGTCAAATGAAGAACTTGGCTATTTTATCAAGGCGATGGCCGAAATGGAGAAAAAAAGCGCGGGCGAGGTTGTGAGGGTTTGCTTAGGAGAAGCTCCTAACTCTAAATCGGTACTTGATGTCGGCGGCGGCCCAGGTATTTATGCAGCCGAGTTTGCTAATAAAGGGCTAAAAACCACTCTTTTTGATTTGCCGCAAGTTGTGGATTTAGTAAAGTCAGATTTGGATGGAAAAATTGATGTCATTAGCGGGGATTTTAACCAGTGGTTACCTGCAGGTCCTTTCGATATTATTTTATTAGCTAATGTTTGTCATATATACGGAGCAGAAAAAAACATTGAATTGTTTAAAAAAGCCAAGGAATCTATGTCGGAAAACGGTTATCTAATAGTGCTGGATTTTGTCAAAGGAATAAGCCCTAAAGCTAAAATCTTTGCTGTTAATATGTTAGCTAGCACTGCTTCCGGAGGGACATGGAGCAAAGAGCAATATAGCGGTTGGCTAAATAAAGCGGGTTTAGAATTATTAAAGACTAGGAATCTTTTAAGCAGGGAAGAACAACTGCTAATAGCAAAAAAGCTATAGGAGGATATATGAAACCGGTAGTTGACGAAGAGCTTTGCATAGGATGTGCTTTGTGTGCCGAGATTTGCCCGGCGGTTTTTGAGATGGGCGATGATGATTTATCGCATGTTATTAAGCCTGATGGTTGCCAAGAAGCTGGATGTTGCCAAGAGGCTGCTGAGGAATGCCCGGTAGATGCTATTAGCCTAGAGGATTAAGATCGCTCGGATTTCAAGTGCTGGGAAGCTGGCTATTCATTTTCAAGCCACGTCATTTTCCCAGCGGAAAATGCCGCTTAACCTCGGCCAGCTACTCGCTACGCGAGACTATGCTAGCTGGCCTGCGAATACTTTACAATGAAAAGCCAACTTCCCTTGGTTCAGCACAATGTTTATTAGCTCACTGGCCGACCGTTAGTCTACTAATAAGTGGCTGAGGTAAGTTTGCTTTTAGCATTGTTTTTTGGGTTTTGGAAACGTTGTAAGCGACCCGTTTTAAGCACACCGAGTAATTTTTATTATCAAATATCAAATAACTGGCCCTAGGATCTCCGTCTCTTGGCTGGCCTATCGAGCCGGGGTTAATCAGATACCTGGCTTCCTTATCCAAGAACAGGTTTTCATCTTCAACTAAACCTTCCACAGTCAATTTACGGCCTTTTAGTTTGTAGATTATAGGCAAGTGGGTATGGCCAAAGAAGCATAGAGGAGTTTTTAATAGCTTGAAGCTAGATCGGGCGGCTTTTTGGCCTAAGATGTACTGAAAAAGAGGTGATTTTAAGCTGCCGTGAACCAGAGTAACATTGTCTTGCGGGGATGCGGTTTCGAAAAGCTCTTTTAGATAACTAAAATTATCCAAGGCTAGCCTGTCATGAGTAAAGCGGCAAACAAATTGGGCTTCTTTGGTAAAACCGGAGATATCAATTTGGCCCACTGAGCCAAAATCGTGATTGCCGGCTATAACAACACAAGCTTTTTCTCTTACTAGCTCAACGCACTCGTTAGGATTTGGTCCGTAGCCAACAATGTCTCCTAAGCAGTAAACTTTATCCTTGCCAATTTGGGCTAAGACAGCCTCAAAAGCTTCAATATTGCTGTGGATATCCGAGATAATGGCTGTTTTCATATGCCAAAGAACCTCTGGGCGTTATTAGTGGTAAGTTCGGCTAACTCTTCTATGCTAAGATTTAAAATCTCGGCTACTTTTTGGGCGGTATATATTAAGTTTGCCGGTTGGTTTTCTTGTCCCCTACGGGGCTCCGGCGATAAATATGGGCAATCGGTTTCCAGCATTATACTATCTAAAGGAGCTTCTTTAACTACACTTACAAGTTCAGCAGCATTTTTAAAAGTGATAACTCCGGTTACCGAGATGTAGAAACCCTGGCTAGCAAGCTTTATGGCAGTTTGGCTATCACCAGAATAACAATGAAATACCGCTTTGTCCGGCTTATTTTTTTCAATTATAGATAAGGTATCTTCCATTGCTTCCCGGCTATGAATTATCAGGGGCTTACCTGCATTATTAGCCAGGCAGATTTGTTTTTTAAAGAGGGATCTCTGGTCTTCTTTTTTGGAGTGTAAATAGTGATAATCCAGGCCGGCTTCGCCGATAGCAACAACCTCTTTGAGCTGGGCTAATTTCTGCAAAACAGCTAGGTCTTTTGCCTGTAACTTTGAAGCCTCATGCGGATGAATGCCTACAGCTGCATAGACGCGGGGATATTTTCTAGCAAGCACTACTGCTAATTGAGAGCTATTTATGTCTGTACCTACCGCTATTATCTTAGTGACGCCGGTGTGGTTAGCGTTTTGAATTATTTTATCGATATCAGCATATCTTTCGAGGTGGGCGTGGGTGTCCGTAAGAGACAGGGATGAGGGATGAGGGATGAGGGATGAGGGTGACATTTGGATTAAACCTCAATTCGAGGAAATAAAGGCTCGGATACTTTGAACGTACTGTCTGGTTTCAAAAGGCCCCATTTTGCTACATTATCAAACGGTTCATCAGCAACATTGCCAGGCATTCCAATTTGTTCCCATATTTTCTGGGCAGTTTCCGGCATAAAAGGATAGATTAATTGAGAGATAATTCTAATACCTTCAGCAAGTGTATACATAACAGTTGCTAATTCTTCTTCCCGCCCTTCTTTTTTAAGTGCCCAAGGAGCAGAATCCTCGATATACTTGTTTAAGATTCTTACATTTCCCCAAATTGATTCAAGAGCTAATCGAAACCAAAGTTGTCCCAGGGTCGCCTTCATAGCTTCAGCGTTATTTTCAGGATGCTTAATATGCATCGCAAACCAATTATCGCCATTCTTGATTTCGGCAGGCACTACTCCGTCAAAATATTTTTGCATCATGTTAGCAGTTCGGTGTACTAAGTTTCCCAGGTCATTGGCTAAGTCAGAGTTTATCTTTTTAATCATCGTCTCTTCGGTATATTCGCCATCGAGACCAAAAGTAAACTCGCTTAAAAAGAAATAGCGGTAAGCATCAGCGCCGTATTTGTCGATTAAGTCATTAGGGTTAATTACCATACCCTTCGACTTTGAGATTTTCTCTTGCCCTAAAGTCAAAAATCCGTGGGCGAAAATCATCTCGGGCAGCTCAAGGCCCAAAGCTAAAAGCATTGCCGGCCAAATAATACAGTGGAACTTTAATATATCCTTACCGATGATTTGAACATCAGCCGGCCAGTACCCATTAAAGGTCGGTTTTTGTTTGTTGTTGTTTGGGTGATAGCCAATACCGGAAAGGTAATTAAGCAAAGCATCGAACCAAACATAGATTACGTGTTCTGGGTCACCGGGGACGGGGACCCCCCACTTGATGCCGGTTCGCGAGATAGATACGTCCTCTAAGCTACCGCTCTCTATTAAGCTTACAACCTCGTTTTGGCGGGTTTGGGGCAGTATATTAAAATCACCCGCTTTAATTAGCTTAAGCAACCCAGGCAGGTATTTTTTAACTTTGAAGTAGTAGTTTTCTTCTTTAACCCACTCTACTTCCCGCTTGCACTCAGGACATTTGTTACCATCCTCTAGCTGGGATTCTGGATAAAAAGTTTCTTCGTGTACACAGTACCAGCCTTCGTAATGGCCGGCGTAAATATCCCCTTGCTCCTTAAGCTTATTAAAGATCGCCTGCACCATTTCTTCATGATCTTTATCGGTTGTTCTAATAAAACGGTCGTAGGAAATGTTCAAACGTTTCCATAAATCCTTAAAAGGTTTAACCATCTGGTCAGTATGCTGCTTGGGGGTTAGCTCTTTGGCAGCTGCTGCCCTGGCTACTTTTTGACCGTGTTCATCGGTGCCGGTTAAGAAAAAAGTATTATTACCCAGGCAGCGATTGAAACGGGCTAGCACATCGGCGGCAACAGTAGAATAAGCATGGCCGATATGAGGCACATCATTGACATAATATATAGGTGTTGTTACGTAGAAAGCATCCTTTGCCATACTCTTGATAGTATAGCCCAAACAATATCTATGTAAAAAAGCATAAATAATATACATCAACGCTAGCCACCGGAAGTGATAGGGTAACCAATATATACTACCTCAATCGTCTTATTTAATTTCTACTGGTTGCAGGGTTGACATTTTATTTATCTAATATTTATAATGACAATCGCTAGCTAGGTTGACAATTTAAGGTTTTAATATTTCCTTTAAGTTATTCATAGGAGAGCTCTATTGAAATCAACTGGTATTATTAGAAGAGTAGATGATTTAGGCCGCATAGTAATTCCCATGGAGTTAAGGAAAAGCTTCGGCATAGATGTTAGAGACCCCATAGAAATTCACATCGAACAAGACAAAATTGTATTGTCTAAACACTCCAAGTCATGTCTTTTTTGCGGCTCAATAAAAAACATTAACGTATATCGGGGCAAAAAAATCTGCAGTAAGTGTTGCCAGCATCTAAAAAAACATATTTAAAGCTTACTTTCTAGCTCTTCAATAAATGTTTTGGCCCTTTGGTCATTAAGTATATTCCCCTTGCCGGTCACCGCTATAGCCGAGGTGTTTTTAAGCTTGTTAATTAAGCCGTATCCTTTCTTTTTGCCTAATACAAAAAAGGCAGTTGATAAAATATCGGCTTCAGCGCAGCTTTTATTGGTAATAATGGTCACTGCCATTAAGCTGGTTGCCGGCCTGCCGGTTTTTGGGTCAATGATGTGGTTATAGCGCCGGCCGCTTTTAACAAAATACTGCTGATAATCTCCAGAAGTTGATAGGCTTTGGTTTTTTAGGGCAAGCAAGCCTATTATCTCATCTCTTTTTCTAGGGTGGACAATTCCGATTCTAAAAGGGCCAGTTTCTTTTTTGCCAAGGATAATGGTGGTGCTGCCGGTATTTATCAAAGCACTTTTGATACCTGATTTTCTCAAAGACTGGTAAGCTTTGTCGGCAGCGTAGCCTTTGGCAACTGCTCCTAAGTCTAAAACGACTTTTTCTTTTAGCAGCCTAACCGTGCGATTGTTCTTGTCTAATTTAATATTTCTAAAAGAAACGAGCTTTAACTTAGCGGTAATTTCTGATTGTTTAGGCACCTTCTTTTTATTAAAATCCCACAGTGAAACTAAAGGTCCAACAGTTATGTCAAAAGCTCCAGCGGTAATTTTGTGATATTTTTCTGCTAATCCTAAAACCTTAAATGTATCTTCACTTACCCTTACCGGCTTCTGTGCAGCGACTTTATTTATTTTGCTTATCTCGCTTCTTGGGCTGTAACGATTAAGTTTGCTATCAACTTTAGATATTTCTGAAAAAGCTTCTTTTATTGCCTTGGCGGCTTTTGATTTATCTGTATCGAAGGCGGTAATGCTGACATAGGTATCCAGCAGTATTTTTTCTTGTTTTACCTCATGGATTCTCGGCTTGCTTTGTGACCACCAAGCTAAAACAATACCTATAAATATAATTACTGCTAAGCCTATCAGGGGTTTTTTATTTTCCACGTCAATTACAGGATACAGGATACACCAGAATGGGTAAATCATAGAAAAAAGGAGGCCAATAGATTGAAAGTAGGATTGCCTCAAGCGCTTCTTCATTACAAATATTATCATTTATGGGAAACTTTTTTTAATGAGCTGGGGGTAGAAACAGTGTTGTCCCCTGCTTCTAACAAGCAGATTTTAAATGCCGGAGTGAAGAGTGCTCCATCTGAGATTTGCTTGCCCGTCAAGATTTTTTTAGGCCATGTAAAAGCTTTGAAGGATGTTGATAAAATTTTTGTTCCCCGGGTGGTTAGCGTAGAAAAAGGAGCTTATACCTGCCCCAAAATACTAGGTCTTCCAGATATTGTCCGCGGCACAGAAGGCTTGCCGCCGGTTCTTGCGCCTACGATTGATTTTACTAAAGGAAAAATACATTTTGCTAAAGCGATTTATAACTTAGGAGCTCAGTTTAGCTCTAGTCCGCTTAAGATATTTAAAGCTTATCAAGCAGGTACGAAGGCTCTAAAAAGGCACGAATTAAAAAAACAAGAAGATGGTTTATCTAAGACTGGCGGACTAAAAATTGGCATTGTTAGCCACCCATACAATATTTACGATTCTTTTATTAGCCTCGACTTATTAAAGAAAATAAAAAAAGAGGATGTAAGCATCCAAACCTCAGAAAGCTTAGATAAAAAAATAATTGAAGATGAAACTTCTAGCCTGCCTAAAGAGCTGTTTTGGACTTACGAAAAAGAAGTAGTGGGAACAGCGCTTCATTGGCTAAAAACGGGTAAGGTTGACGGGATAATATATTTGCTCTCTTTTGCTTGCGGCCCGGACTCGCTAGCTCAAGTGCTCATCGAGGATTTTGCTCAACAATATCAAGACGTACCATTAATGAGCTTAGTTATTGATGAACATAGTGCCGAAGCAGGTTTGCTTACCCGCTTAGAAGCTTTTTTGGATATGATAAAAAGGAGAAAAAAGATTGAAAGTAACCACCGCCCAGATGGGCTCTCTGCAAATTATGCTCGAGGATCTGTTCAGGCGGCTTGAAGTAGACTATGTTTTCCCTCCTAGATCAAGCAGCCAGGCTCTTAGTTTAGGAGCAGCCATTAGTCCGGAGCTGGCTTGCCTGCCGTTAAAAATCACACTCGGCAACATGATTCAGGGTCTTCGAGCCGGGGCAGATACCATTGTCATGATGGGGGGATGGGGGCCATGCCGGTTCGGTTATTATTCCCAAATCCAAAAAATAGTTCTTAAGCGAGCGGGATATAAGTTTAAAATGCTCACTGTAGAGCCACCCAGCCGGGGACTATCTCATTTCACCTCACCATTTAAATTTCTGGCTCCCGGCATATCTACCAGGGCTTTGTGGAACATTGTCAGGCGGTCATTTCAAAAGGGACGGGCAGTGGATTTAATCGAGAAAGCTTGCTTGCAAAATCATTGCTATGTAACCGAAAAGAACAAGCTGGCACAGCTAAAAAAGCAGACTCTATATTTAATTGACAGGGCAGAGAGCAAAAATGAGATTAATGAGGCTTTACGTGTCGGGCTTAAAACAATAGATAGCCTTAAAACTGAAGACAAGCAACCTGTTTTGAAGATAGGCATCGTAGGCGAGTTTTACTTATTACTGGAGCCCTTTGTCAATTTTGATATAGAAAACTATTTAGGAAGTAAAGGAGTTTATCTTGAACGCAGTGTCTATATGAGTGACTGGATATCACCATCTGGTAAAAATGTGGTAGGGGGCCACCGGCAAAAAGAAATAGAAAAACTAGCCGACCCCTTTTTGTCCCAATGGGTAGGTGGCGAAGGCCAAGTGACTATTGGGCACACTATAAGCTTTGCTAAGCGAGACTTTGACGGGGTTATCCACTTACTTCCTTTTACCTGCATGCCGGAGTTAATTGCTCAAAGTATTTTACCGGCAGTACAGAGGCAATACGACATCCCTATTTTGACACTAGTAGTTGATGAGCAAACCGGCCGTGCAGGTGTTGTAACCAGGCTAGAGGCCTTTATTGATTTATTGCTGGCGAGGAAAAATGAAATGTTACTTAGGAATTGATGTTGGCTCGGTAAGTACCAACTTAGTAATAATAGATGACAATTCTAAGATTATCTCTTGGATATACAGGCGCACTCAAGGCCAGCCTATTAAGGCGGTGCAAGCAGGCATTAGCGAGCTCAAAGAGCTTGCCCGGGCCGATATTGAGATTAAGGGAGTTGGGGCAACCGGCTCTGCCCGTTATCTAACAGGGGTAATTGTAGGAGCTGACATAGTAAAAAATGAAATTACTGCTCACGCTACGGCGGCGACTGCCCTATATCCCATGACCCGAACAATCATTGAAATCGGCGGGCAGGACTCTAAGATTATTTTTTTACACAGCAGTATGGTTGTGGATTTTGCTATGAATACGGTATGTGCTGCCGGAACTGGTTCGTTTCTAGACCATCAGGCTGCAAGGCTGGGTATTCCCATAGAGGAGTTTGGAGCTTATGCCCTAAAGAGTCAAAATCCGGCTCAAATCGCTGGCAGGTGCACTGTTTTTGCCGAATCGGATATGATTCATAAACAGCAAGTGGGCTGCCTAACCGAAGACATCGTATACGGTTTATGCCAGTCATTAGTCAGAAATTATCTTAATAACTTAGCTAAAGGCAAAGCTCTTGAAGCCCCGGTGATATTTCAAGGCGGAGTGGCAGCAAACCTTGGTATAAAGCGGGCTTTTGAAGATGCTCTACAAACAGAAGTAGTTGTTCCTAAGTACCATCATGTGATGGGAGCGGTTGGTTCGGCCATCTTAGCTAAAGAAACAACAGAGGAAGGAACAAAGCCTACGAACTTTAAAGGGTTTAATACTAGCAAGCAAAAATTTTCGACAAAAAGTTTTAACTGTTCAAGCTGCGAAAATAACTGTGAGGTTGTAAAAATTAAGCAACAAGATAAATTGCTAGCCTGCTGGGGCGGAAGATGTGGCCGCTTTGAAGCCTAGGGCTTGATTTTAAGTCTACTTTGTAGTTGACTAGTAGTCGTAAGCAGTTTAAAAAAGGAAGCACATGAATCAAATAAGGTGTTTTAGCTGTGAGCGCTCAATTCACAGAAAAGGGCCAATCAAGCACCGCCATTCAAGGTATTGCCGCTTGCGCGGGGTAGACATTAAAGGGGATTTACTTTTCGAACCGCGTGATTGTTCTTACCATACCCCCAGAGTTGATTTAAATAAGCAAGCAAGCATATTAAGCAGAATAACCGCTCCGGCCAAAAATCTCATAAAAACTACTAAACACTAGCTCTTTACTCTCTTAAAATTAATTATTATAATATCCTTTCGACTTAAAGGAGCTTTAAACACTTGAAAAAGATTATTCCCAATGAAGAATATTGCATCGGCTGTAAACTATGCGAAGTATATTGCGCCCTAGAGCATTCAAAATCTAAAAACATTCACAAGTTCAAGCAAGAATACCCTAATCCTCAAAACCGGGTGATTGTAGAGCTAAAAGGGGACACTTCTTTTGCTCTTTCTTGCCGGCACTGCGATGATGCTCCGTGTGTTGAGGCATGTATCAGTGGAGCTATGCAAAAAAATCCAGAAACTGGAGTTATAACAAACGACCACGATAAATGTGTCGGTTGTTGGATGTGTGTAATGGTTTGTCCATATGGGGCTGTTCATCAGGGAAAACATCAAAAAGTTTCTTTGAAATGCGATTTTTGTCCGGATTCTGATGACCCGGCTTGTGTTAAAAACTGCCCTCAGGAAGCCCTTGTAATAGTTGAGTTGCCTGAAGGCCACCAAAGTGGGGACAGACATCCATCTAAACAAGGATGCCCTGTCCCCGATAGAGCGAATCGAGAAAAATGAAATATGTCATAATCGGGAACTCGGCAGCTGGCATTAACTGTGCTGAAACTATTAGAAAAAATGATAAAGACGGCCAAATCACCATAGTAAGCGATGAAAAGTTTTCCTCTTATTCACCGGCTTTAACCACGTACTATATTTCAGAAACCGTTAATGATAAGACTATCAGCTATCGAGACAGCGATTTTTACGAAAAGAATAATATCCACGCCGAACTAGGCAATAAAGCAATTTCAATTGATACTAAGAAAAAAACAGTCAAATTAGCAGATGGCAAAACCTTAGCTTATGACAAACTATTAATAGCTACTGGCTCAAAACCTATAGAGCCACCAATTAAGGGATTAGACAAAGAAGGTGTTTTTACCTTAAGAAACCTAACTGACGCCTTGAAGATTAAGTCGCTTGCCAAAGATGTTAAGAAGGCATTAGTAATTGGCGGCGGATTAGTAGGGCTTAGAGCTGCTTATGCTCTTGAGCACTTAGGGTTAGAAATCACTGTCATAGAGGCTACTGAACGAATAATGGTAGTCAATATCGATGAGGAATCCTCTAGCATAGTCAGAGCTCATTTAGAGTCACACAACTGGCATATCCAAACCGGTGTTTATGTAACCGATATTACAGGCAAAGACAAAGCTACTGGCGCTGTCCTCTCTGACGGACGTCGCCTGGAGGCTGATTTGGTAATTGTGGGAACAGGAGTTAGAGCTGATACTGAGTTGGCAGAAACAGCAGGTATTTCAGTTGACCGGGGCATCCTAGTAGATAATAAGATGCAGGTCACTATCAAAGGGCTAACTCCTAAGAAACATGGGATTTACGCCGCCGGGGATGTTGTCCAGGCTTATGATTTTCTAAGTGGCAAAAAAGAGATCAATGCTATCTGGCCGCTTGCTTGCCGACAAGGCCAAGTTGCCGGTACCAATATGGCAGGTGGTGCCGCAGATTATGAAGGCGGTATGCCCCTAAACTCGGTAGATTTTTATGGCCTAAGCGTTATGTCTATGGGGCGCTATGATGATTCTGACGAGCAATTGCTAGACAGCCAGCCTTCGAAGTCTGTTTATAGGAAAATTTTTCTTAAAGGAAATAAAATCCGCGGGGCTATTTTAGTGGGCAAAGTTGAGCGTGCCGGCTTAATTACGGGCCTAATAAAAGACCAAACAGACGTTAGCGGCTTTAAGCACGAATTATTAACTGATGAGTTTGGTTTTATGTGTATGCCCAAAGATTTTAGGCAAGAAAAAATTAAGGGGCAAGCTGTTTAAAACAGCTCCCGTTGAACCTTTAAATAAGCCTTTCCTTTTATTCTTATTCAATTCAGCATATTGTAAAATGACATAGGTGGGTGAATATGACTGTGGCTGAAAAATCTATAGAAAAAATAAACTTAATTACTTTAGAAATTGATGGCAAGTCCCAGCAGGTTCAAAAAGGGACTACCATCTTAGATGCTGCCAAAAAAAGCGGTATTAATATCCCCACTCTTTGCCATGATGAGAGAATATTGCCCTATGGTTCTTGCCGAGTTTGCCTGGTAGAGGTAGAAGGAGCCCGCGGTCCCTTAACGGCCTGTTCGGCTGAGGTAGCTGAAGGGATGAAGGTTACCACTAACTCCGAGGTTATTAAGGAATTAAGGAAGCTATCCATCGAGCTATTGCTTTCCAACCACTGGGCAGACTGCATTGCTCCTTGCCGCCTGACTTGTCCGGCGGGAACCGATGCCCAAGGATATATCGGCTTGATTAACCAAAAAAGATACTCTGAAGCGGTTAAGCTTATTAAAGAAACTAATCCGCTGCCCTCAACTATTGGCCGCATTTGTACCCGTCCTTGCGAGGACGTATGCCGCCGTAATTTAGTAGAGGATAATATCTCTATTTGCTGGCTTAAACGTTTCGTTGGCGATTATGACTTGAACAGCGATACTCCTTATGTTCCAGAAGTTGCTCCCGATACCGGCCATAAAATAGCTGTTATCGGGGCCGGGCCATCTGGGCTCTCAGCGGCTTTCTTTCTTCGTCTACAAGGCCACCAAGTAACTATTTTTGAAAAGTTGCCCAAGCCTGGAGGGATGTTTCGCTATGGAATGCCGGCCTATCGTCTCCCTAAAGATATTTTAGATAAAGAAGTTAAAAGAATCACCGATTTAGGAGTAGAGATTAATTACAACACTTCTTTAGGCAAAGATTTTTCTTTAGACGACTTATTCAGCCAGGGCTATGAAGCGGTATTTGCAGGCATAGGACAGCAAAAATCTTCGGCTATGAGAGTAGAAA
>QZJE01000013.1 GCA_003599235.1 Actinomycetota bacterium
ATCATCAGCTGTTTTTGCCATAATATTGCCCGAATCTACTACCAATCCGAAGTTGCGGTAATCCTTGCCATCATAGCCCTCGGTAGCAATGTTGGCCTTAGAATTAGTATTATCGGTCATAAAATCCACTTTTATACTTGGACAAAGCTCTCTATTAAAAGACTGCGTACCATGCATTTCTGAATATATTTGTTGCGTTGTAGCTGCATCACCGGTGTCTATTACTGCTGCTTTGGGCTCGACTGAGCAGTATTTACGGATATTATAAGTACTGCTCATCTTCTGCATATAGTTCTTCGATAAGGTTGATACCTCATCAGCTGAGAGGGATCGGTTTAGAATTTGCACTTCATCTAACTTGCCCTTAAAGTTCCTGCCTCCAGCTCCATGGTTGCCTAATCTTAAGAACTGATTGCCATCATAGTTAATCATCGAGGTACCGGTTTTAGCTCCTACTAGGATGCCATTTAGATAAACCTTGTTCTCTTTAGAGTTTCCGTCCCTCGTTATAACTAAATGTGACCACTGGTTAGGATTAATAAGAGTCCCTATAGCATTCGTTGGATGCATATCTGAATGGTCGGAGATTCCCCAATAAAAGCGATTTATATCATTGTTGTCTTGCTGCATTACCCAGTTAGTGCCATAACGATGGTTGTTGTCGATAATATTCGCATAGGCAACTTGGCTATTGCCTGGATTGACCCACATTGAAATAGAGAATGTCTGATAGCCAAACCAATTTCCTAGTTCTATGCAATCATCGCTTCCATCAAAATTAGCCGACTTATTAAACTTAGCGTCCGTGGAGTTAGTTAGGCCGCCGACAATCGTTCCGTTGTGGACTCCAGTTTCGTCTTTAACGGTATTACCGGTTTGGCTGTCTAGGGTCCAAAAGCCCTGCATGCCTTTAATATCGTATTCCTCGAATACCCTGTTACCATCGCTAGCACTAACAGCATTGGCATTACCATAATACATATAGATTGTTTTGGCTGATTTAGCTAGCAGTGACGGAACTTTCAACCAAACAGTGGCTTTAGTCCCATCAGTTTTACTTTCTATCCAGTATGGAATCTCAGATATTTTATCTGTATCAGTAAAACGCAAGTCAGAGAAATCTGACTTCATTGCCTCTTTATACTCAAGGACTACTTTAACTTGATAGTTATTTAGAGTTTTAGGATTAGTAGTATTGTCAATTCTTAAAGGTGCTCTTTTAGTCCAGCTGTCACTATACCAATCTCTAATAGTAGTTGGTTTGGATACCGATACTGTTGGTTCAACAGAGCTAAGCTTGCGTATAGTAATATGATCTGCAATTTTTTCCATCTGGTTTTGGTAACGACTGGTGATTTGCTCTGCAGTTAGCGGCTGATTATAAATTTTAACCTCATCTAAACAACCTCTAAAATACTGATCTGTAGTTGAATTAACACCTAAGCGTCCGATTCTTACAGGACTTCCTTGCCCATGTAAACTACCTGTCTCTGAGCTTACATCAATGGGGCCGGCAATGAGCTTGCCATCAAGATAGCCATAAGCTGTATTTTGCTCTCTGTTAACGACTAAAACAAAGTGATGCCAAGCCCCATCGCTTATTCCTTGACCTGGTGCTTGTATGTATTTGCCATCACCCACTCCGTCGCTGACTTCTGCCCAGAAGCCGCCGTTTCTGTGTTGTAGGATAAACCCCTGAGCCCAGCCAGAGCCACCGGTAGCCATTATCGTTCCATGTTCATTGTCTACATCGCTTGCTTGCCTTTTAGACCAGGCCTCTACGGTGAAGCTGCCATATGATAAGTCCACATTTTGAGGACTTTGTGTTTCCAGATAATCATCATAGCCGTCGAAATAAGCCGCCCGGCCAAACTTAGCGTCTGGCACAGTAGAGGCTGAGCCAAAAGAGTTGGCATTATTAATGCCTATTTGGTCAGCTACCTCACCAGGAGTTCCATTCCACGAAGCTTCATCGAACTTATAAAAAGCACTAATATTTTGCATATCAAAGCCATCAAAAGTAGCCACACCATCGCTAGCACTCTTTGCTAGAGGATTGCAGTAGTACATATTTACGGTCTTAAGTAATGCGGCTTTTATCTCTGGAACCCTAACCCAAATGGTAGCCCTAGATGATTCAGTATAATTTTCTATCCAGTAGGCAAGCTTGGTTAAATTATCAGAATCAGTAAAACACAGGTCAGAGAAATCAGATTTCATGCCTGGTTGATAGTCAACTTCTAGCTTAACGGGATAGTCGTTTAGGGTATTTGAGTTCTCTGTATTATCAAGGGTAATTTCAGAGCGCTTTAGCCAATCTTCATTAAACCAATCGAGGTTAAGTGATACCTCGGGCTCGTTTTGTGCACTTTTGCAAACATTAAAGACATCGCCCATCTTTTGTGTTTGATTCTTAGAGACACTTGAAACCTCATCTGCACTAAGCGCCCGGTTGTATATTTTGAGTTCATCCATGGCCCCCTTAAAATACCTGGCTGCACCACTGTCTAGCTCTCTGCCAATCATTAAATCAGTATTATCAACAATCTGAGGAGTTGTTGGGGCACTAGCTTTTTCTATTCCATTTATATATGTTTTTGCAGTCTGTCCGTTATTGGTGAGAGTTATATGATTCCAATTATCCCAGCTAATATTTCCTGCCGGTGTATTAATAAACTCGTTAACATTATTAGCTGTGTGGAAACAATGATGAATATAGCCTGTAAAGTTTAGCCAGGCATTGAAGTTCCTTCCAGGCTTGCCAACTAATCCTTTAAAGTCCTCATTAGGCTGACCATAGGGCTTCAACCAGAAGTCAACAGAGTAATTACTGATACGCAAACTCTGTGAATCAGAAGCAGTGATGCTGTCATTGAGACCATCAAAATAAGCAGCGCGGCCGAACTTTGCATCCGAGGTTGTTGCTGTCCCAGAGCTGCTGGTTCCACTATTTTGCCCTGTTTGGTCAGCCACATTTCCAGAAGCTGCTCCTTCTATAAACTCGGTTGCCTTGGATCCTTGCTCTAGTTGAGCTGCATCGAAATCATAATTAACACCAGGTGTATGCATATATACCTGGGCTCTTAAAGCTCTGGTAAGGGAAGCAAAATTCCTAATCGGTAATGTTACGCTATAGCGTTGCCACTCTTTGGAGTTGGTTGAAAAATAATTTCCAGCAGCATAATTGCCACCTGTCATATCGAAAAGAGCTAGTGTGCCGCTAATATTTTGGCCACCAGGAGATTTAATATAAATCGAAAAAGTGTAGTTGTCGTTAGCGCTTGCTGATACGTTTACATCTTGAAACCATGAATCTCCATTGTTTGGCGTTATAATATTTGTTTCTAAATAATTATTGCCGTGCTGTGAGCTTGCTTGGTTTGAATAAACTGCATGATTCAAATTTCCATAATGGCCCCAATTGGTAAGACCACTCTCAAAACTAGCATTAGTTAGCAGATTTGACTTAAAAGCATCCTCGTCCATATTGTAGAAAGCTGCTAGACCGCCAACATTGTAAGCATCAAAAACCTTACTGCCGTCGCTGGCACTGCCGGCATTAGGATTACCATAGTACATATAGATTGTCTTATTAGAGTTAGCTTTTATCTCAGGTACCTTAATCCATACTATGGCCTCTTCTGAGCGCTTATAGCTTTCTATCCAATAGTTAAGCTCAGCTACCCCGTCTGAGTCAGTAAAACGCAAGTCCGAGAAGTTATTCTGCATTTTGCTGACATAAGGTACTTTTACTTTAATTTGATAGTCGGTTAAGGTGCTTGAACTATCTTTATTGTCTACTTTTAAGCTAGCCCTATTGGGCCAAGCCTGGCCATACCATTGCTTAGTGGTAGTAGGATTGCCAGAAATGACAGGAATTAAACCCAAGTCTGAACCAGAAAAACCGTTTCCATTGCTTTGACTATTTGCTTCGGGATTTCCGTAGTACATATATATGGTTTTTATCGAAGTGGCTTTAATTAACGCAACTTTTACCCATACAGTAGCTTGCTTGGAGTCTGTTTTATCTTCTATCCAATAAGGTAGCTCAGTTTGTTTGTTGGAGTCAGTGAAACGCAAGTCGGAAAAGTCGGCCTTCATGCCGGTGTCGTAATCGATGCTTATCTTAACCTGGTAATCAGTTAAGTCCTCGGGGTTATAAAGATTATTAATCATCAACGGAGCTCTTCTAAGCCAAGCTGAATCGTACCAGGTGTCTGGATTAGTGGGAGTGTTATTATCGCCTTGTAGAACTAGCTGGCCGTTGGCGGGGTCGTGATAGGCGTTAGCGTTCTTGCTGTTCCATAGCACTGGGTTAAATACTGAGAAGTCGTCTGCAAATAGATCATAGAGGCCGCTAGACTCCTTAGCAACTGACTTAATGATATTGCCGTTCTTATCGTAGTAATAGCGGTAGGTTGATAGTTCATCTACCCCCTGAGCTCCGTTGTCCCTAGCATTGCTGATTGAAGTTAGCTTGGAAGCAGCATCGTAGTCATAGTTAGTAATTAAACTGCTTAATGCATTGAGGGGACTGGTTATTTGGTCGATATTATTGCTCTTGCCGCCTTTGTCGTAGGAGAAATCAGACAGAGTTTTGCCACTATTATTAGAAATATAATCAAGCTTACTACTTGAATTATATTCGTACCTCGTTTCAACCGTTGAATCGTTAATATTCTTTATTTTGTCATCTGGATCATATTGGAAATTAATAACTTTGTTCGAAGCATCTTTAACGCTACCAATCATGTCATCATTGTTATATCTATATTCATATGATGTTTGAGATTGACCACTTGCTGGATTCTTAGTTACAGTTTCTACTAAATTTCCCATCCAGTCGTATGAATTTTCTACGTCAACACTAGACTGTATATTTCCTTCGGCGTTCAGCTTAGTTAGGTTGCCAGCACTATCATAGTTTAGGCTTTGATTTTTTTCATTTGGTTGAATAATGTTCTCAGTTAAACCCGAATTATTGTAGTTAGTTTCAACTGTTTTTACGTTTTGATCGGTTTCAGTAGTTACCTGATCTGAAGCGTTATAGGCGGCAGCTGTGGAGGTGTTGTCCGGAGCGATTACTTTAGTCTCGTTTTGATTATTATCATATTCATAGTTTGTTTTATTTAGACTTCCATCTTTAACAGTAGACAAGTTGTCGTTTTGATTATAGTTATAGCTAACTACATTATTTTTACCGTCAGCCGTTGTTCTTTCGTTTCCCTCCTTATCATAAGTAGTTTTAGTAACATTGCCAGTTTGATCCCCCGTAGCTACTTCATTGCCGGCTTTATCGTACAGACTCACTGAAGTACCTTCAGGGCTTCCCTGCTTAGTAACGTTACCAAAGCTATCATAGGCATATGCGGTCCAGTTACCGTCAGAAGCAGTTTCTTTGATTAAGCGGTTTAGTTTATCGTATTCATAGGTAGTCTCACCATTGCGAAAGTTGTTAATTTCTTTTGTTTTGTTTCCATTTTCATCATACTGATAAGAATACCTAGCCCCTTTTTTATTATTTTTCTCTAATAGCTGACCTGCCACATTGTATGAGTAGGTATTATAGCCCTTGGTGGTCGAGCTTCCATCGGTATTGTTGTTAAAGGCCTGAACAAAAATAACATTACCTGCAGCATCATAAGTATTTTCAGTAACTGAATAGTCTCCGTTATCATTTGCCGGCTCTTTTTTTCTAATAACTCTTCCAAGTTCATCATATTCGGTGAGACTAAAGTCCATCCCTGCTTTTTGTTCTTTAGTTTTTCTGCCAAGTGAATCGTACTCAAAGGCAGTACTTACGCCTACCGGGTCTATTGTTTCTATGATATTGCCAAGAGCATCGTAACGATTATTAGCAACTCCTCCTTCAGGAGTTGTTTGAGTTACTTGATTGCCATTGTCGTCATAGGCATAGCTAGTAGTATTGTTATCAGGGTCAGTCTCTGATAAAAGATTGCCTTTGTCGTCGTAAGTGTAGTTGGTAGTCTTACCTGTCGGCGTGGTTTCAGCCAATACCAAGTTCTGTTGATTATATGAGCGTTCAGTAACCCTATGTCTGGCACTATAGCGAGCTTGGTCAGCGAGATATATTTGCTCATCTTCATTTGCATCATGGTCATGATTGATTTCTTTTAGCACATTACCATTTGCATCGTATTCATAACTAGTAAAAGTCTTATCCTTATTAATCTGTTTAACAAGATTGTAATCGTTATCATATTCAAAATAGCATTCGCTGCCATGCTTAAATGGCTGGCTAAGCTCGGCGGAGGGAATATTTTCTTTAGCAAAGGCCGGGCCCCAGATATCGTTCCATAGTTGCTTTTTCTCCCACTGGATTTCTTTCCTGGCTACCACTTCAGCCTCTAAGTCATCAGCATCTTCGTCAAAATCATCGTAGGATTCATCTAGCCAATCGAGGTCTTCTTCATCTAATCCCAGCTCTTCTTCATAGAAATCTTTATAGACCGTATAGTAGACAAGATATTCATGAGCAATTTCTTGCTCAACTGAGGCTCCCGGAAAGAAAGGTTTTTGGGCTTCTGTAATTACTGTTGAGCCTTCAGGCTCTCCAGCTACTGTTTTTAGCCCTTCTGGGTTGAAATAATATAGATATTCATAGCCTTTTGGGTCAGCTACTTTGGTGTAGCTTACTTCTCTTTCGTTTGTAGTCCAGGGATTATCGTTAACATTCTCAGTAACATATTCAATATTAATACTGTTACCATTAGGAAGCTGGGTGGTAACTAGGCTGGTAACGGTCGAGACTCCCCCACTTAAATAGCTAACTTTCGTTTGGCCACCCAAGGGGTTAGTGATAGTTTTGAGACCGTCTACATCATAGCTATAGCTGTATGCAACCTCTGTGCTATTTCTTGGTAAGGGGTAAGTAACTTTACTTAAGTTATCTCCGCTAAAAGTATCGTTATATTCATATGAATAAGTGCGGCCGGTAAAGTCCACTACGCTTACAACTTTGTGCTCTAGGGCACTCTTGTAATTGAATTTAATAAACCGGCTAGGATTATTATCATCAACAATTTTTTCAATATGCCCGTTATCATTATATGTAAAGCTGATTGAGTTACCGTTCTTATCTAGCTCTTTTGCTGCTCTGCCGAAGGAGTCGAACTCAACAATGCTTAAGTCTTTGCGTTTTAGAACAAAAGTGTTATTTTCGTTTAATACCAGGTCGTCAGTAGTTCCTTTGGGCCTTTTAAAAGAACCGTTTGGTTCCTTAGTGTACTCAAAAATAGCTCCTGTTTCATCGGTTAAAATAGCAGTTGAGCTGCCATTGTAATCGACCCTTAGACAATCCGGATAAGAGCTTACACCCCGTCCAAAGATTCTGGTAGTTTTATCATGGCTATTGTAAGTTCTTGCGACCCTCATTGAGGGGCCTTGGGTTTTGATAGATACGTCACTAGCTTCCAGCATCAGGTTGCCGTTTTTAAGATCTACATTTACTCCGCTGTATTCCTTGTAGGTGCGGTAGCTTTTACGTCCATAGTCATTGGCCTCGTATGTAATAACTAACCTAGGAGCTTTAGAGCCATCTTCTGATTCTGATGAATGAAAGACCATCTTGCGGTAGGTGTAAACATCATCAAAATACACTTGGCCAGAAGGCAGAGCCGCAAAATGAAGCCCATTTATCATGCTGTTGCCAAGAGTTATTTGACTAGGTATGAAGCTTAGTTTCTGCCAGCTGCCACCAGGAGGCAATCCCCCAATATTTACCTTGTTAGGAAAATAAATATCCTCTTCATGGCTGCCATAGGTGGCAATTGCTCCCCAATAACCGGTGTGCCACGCATCGCCATTTTGTAAACTTATGCCCAAATGCTGAGGCGCTGATTGAACAAAACACCAAGCCTCTATTGGGCTGTCTGTTGGAATATAGTAATCATTGCTGGTATTTTTCCAGGAGTTGTAAACACGTCCATTAACACTTGTTGATTTAGTGCCTGAATGCAGTGGGGATCCTACCCAAGACCAGCTAGGATTAGTTGGCAATGCATCGTCAATAAGATAAACCTTACTGGTATTGTCTAACATAAAGCCGTAATTCTGTGTGGGGCTTGCCTGCCAACCTTTTACAATGTCAGTTACATTAAAAGCTTGGTTGTCAACAGTATTATCTGAGGCATCTATTTTTGAATTAGCATCATATTTATTGCTTTTGCTATTCCAGGTTGCAGTTGAATCCCAATTCTCAGTCATTTTGTAAACCCTGCTTTTAGCTTGGCCTTTATAGTAGGGGGAGCCAGCATTGATATTTGTCTCTGAATTATTAGTGCCGTAATCAGGCATAATATTTTGCAACTTAGCTTCGGTAATATTGGCGTTACCGGGAATAGAGTTAAGAGGATATCTAATAAGTGTTTTATATTGCTCACTCTCTGACTTAGCTCCCACTCTTAAACGAGTGTCGCTTGCAAATGAAGAATCGGGTTGAGCAGATGAAACATAGGTATCGGCATCTGGGCGTTCTTGGGTAATAAAAGTTGGGTCAATTTTTACCGGATAAACTCGTTTAGGGTCTGCTAGCCATTTTCTATCGGCAACTACCCTTAATATGTAGGTAGAGCCGGCTCTTCTTCTCAATGCCATAGTCACGTTAGGAGAATAAGCTTCTGCTTGAGCTGAGTCTGTCATAAAAGGTTTTTCGATAACTATTGAAGTTTTCTTGTTCTTATCTGTCAAGTTAATAGAGCCGTCTTTTTGAGGAGATGGGATTAAGTTTCTTAAGTTAAGCTCGAAGGTAAAAACGTTGCTTCGCGGTTTCTTTTTTAGGATAATTTGCTCTTTTAGGCGCCCTTGCTCAGTTAAGTACTCTAAATCAGTATCGGTTGTAATATTACTGTAAACTACCTTGTTTTTCGCTTTTTTGATTGGCTTAAAAGCGCGTTTTTTTTCACCTAAAAGCTTGTAAGTTAACCCAAGATTTTTATTGTCTTTTTTTGCTAGAGAAAACAAATTACTTTGATTATCGCTAAAGTCTACCGTCAGGTTGTTTTTATTTACTTCCTGGGTAATTTCAGTTGTATAAGTACCGTCTGGATTAAGATAGGTTTTGGAATTAGCTGTTCTTTTATCAGTAAGCTCTACCTTGGTTGGCTTTGGCTTAGCGTAAGTAATGTTCATTAAAGCGCCTTTAAGGCTTCCCAGGAATGAAAAGTTAACAGGAATAGTGCTAATTATTTGAAACAACAGGCAAAAACAGATGGTTAATGCTGTTAAGCGTCTAACCCTCATTTTTTCACCTTTACTTTGATAGCTTTTGAGTTGCTAGCCTTAAATCTTTGTTCTCCGGCAAAGACTGCCTTGATTGTAGTTGTTTTTCTAAAACGGATTGCTTTGGCAAAAACTCCCTTGGAATTGGTTTTAGCTTTAGCAATTACCCTCCAGACCCACTCTTTAGCCCTAATTGTTCTGCCATTAACCTTCTTTTTTATAATACGTAAGGCTTTGGCTTTAAAGTTTATCCCTTTATTAGCCAGTGCTCTGCCATTGCTATTTTTTAGTTGGCCCTTAATAACGGTTTTTTGACCTGCCTTTATTACATATTTCTTGGCTGCTATTGATAACCTGGTGCCAAGAACTTTTATTGCCGGAGAAGGGTTGATTGGATTAATGTTTGGGGCTGGAGCACTGGGAGTAGGGCTTAGAACTGGTAGGGCTATTACTACCAAGGCTTGTGTAGCCTCATCAGATGAAGCTCCTTCATCATCTATCGCTATAAACTTAATTACATGTGGACCTATCGATAGATTATTAGCATTAAAGCTGATTGCTCTAGAAAGCTCTCCATCGACTGAAGAAGTCCAAATATATTCATCAATATCGCCATCTTCATCATTAGCGCTGCCTATAAAACTAACACCTTGGCCCTGAATTGCAGGATTAGGAGTTACAGACTCAATTTTAGCAGTTGGTTTTTTATTGGTTTGAGCAATAACGGTTACTTCTGTTTCGGCTTCGCTTGACCATAGCCCGTCATCATCTTTAACTTTGAAATATATTGTATGCTGACCTGGCGATAAATAATCAGTATCAAATGACTTTTCATCTGAGAGATCATCGTCTATGGAAGAACGCCAACTATACTCGGCGATGCTTCCATCTGAATCATCACCATGGCCACTAAAATAAACTGCCTCTGCCTCATTAACAGTTTCCGGGCTTGCTAAATCAATAACAGCAGTGGGTGGCTGATTCGGGGGTTGTATCTCCAAATTGGCAGATACTTCATCAGACCAAGCACCTTTGTTGTCCTTGACCTTTAAATAAATAGTATGTAGGCCGATTAATAAATCTCCTACACTAAACATCCTTAAGCTAGGAAGTGTTTCGCCCATAGAAGAGCGCCAGCTATATTCAACGATAGATCCATCATCAATTCCTAATGCTTCAAAAAAAATTGGTGTGTCAACGTGCGCAGTTGTTGGATTAAGATAGTTTATCAAAGCAACAGGCTTTTGATTAATATCTATTATAGCGGAAACTTCATCAGAGAAAGCACCGTCGTTATCCCTAACTTTAAAGTAAATTGTATGGAGTCCAGGAGGCAGGTTGTTAATAGCAAAATCTTTTTGATTTGATAAAGGTCCATTAATGGAAGAACGCCAGTAATATTCTGTTATACTCCCATCTGTATCTAGTCCGCTGCCACCAAATGAAATATTATCCCCCTGGTTAGCTGGGTTAGGACTAATGAGATTTATAGTAGCCGTTGGAGCTTGATTAATTACCTCTAGAGTGCTAGACGCTTCATCTGACCACTCACCCTCACTATCTCTTACCTTAAAATATATAGTGTGAGCACCGACCGATAAAGTACTGGTATTAAAACTGGCTTGATTAGATAGTTGCCCATCTATCGAAGAACGCCAACTGTACTCTCTAATTATTCCGTCTATATCATTTCCCATACCATCAAAAGCTACACCTTGCTTTTGAAATGCAGGATTTGGAGTTATCAAATTTATTATAGCGGTTGGTTTTTGGTTGTTAATAATAAAGAGTTTTGTATCATCAGCTGTTACTACTTGAGTTGAAACGTTAATTAAATCTGCATTCTCAATTGTTTGAGATGCCTTGTAATATTTTGTTTTATATACTTGGGCATCATCATAAAACCTTAGTTTGTAATTACCATTTCGAAGGCCATTAAGCTGATAATTACCCTGAGAATCGGTTGAAGTACTGAATAAATAAGTCGAATTGGCATCAAATAAACCGACTTCAATATATTCAAGAGGCTGGTCAATGTTATTTGTAACTTTACCTATTATTTGAGAAGGCACCTCTAATTCAGCATTAATATTCTCTAATTCTTGAGTAGAGTTTAAGTGAACAGAGCTAGCGCTAGTAAAATCTGATTTATCATTATAATATTCATAAGCGTAGCTATCTGCTAAAAATAAGACCTTGTAATCCCCGGAAGGTAAGGCGCTTATTTCATAGCTTCCATTGGACTCACTATATCCAGAGCTAATATAATGGCCATTTAAGTCAAAAGCAGATATCTCAACATTTTCAACAGGCAAGCCGGCGTTGTCTGTGACAACTCCTTTTATCAAAGACGCTGGCTCTAAAATACTATTATTAATACTAAGGCTTGAACCGTTACTAAGCGAAATTGAATTAGCTTCTTCTAGACAATTGCTGTTTTGATAAAATTTTATTGCATAATAGCCAGTGTAATCGATGAATTTGATTTTATAATTACCGTCGGCTAAATCTGTAAAAGTATAGTTGCCGAAAAAGTCAGTGAATTGAGTATCGAGTGGCTCTCTATTGCTATCAAATATAGTCACTTCGATTTCTTCTATTGCTTGGCCAGATGCATTGTTGACTTTCCCGGTAATTGAACCTGACCCTAAACCATAAGAAGGATTACTAAATAATATAAGAGATAAAGCTATTAATATTATAACCAAGCCCAACTTCTTTAGATGCATGTACAAAATAACATCCTCTCAATTAGATTTACTTGGTAAGATGGCTAGTACTTCTAAGTGGTTTGACGACTACTGATAGATAACTCAATATTATATCCTACTATCGCCATAATGCCAAGCGTATGGTTATGATACAACCGAATAATGAAGTTGACTACCCTAAAAATTAGGGTATTTTTTGACTAGAAATTAGGGTCTTAAGATTGCCGTGCCGGTGGGTCGCAATGACGATAATAGCTACTTTACTGCTCTTAGGTGTTTTTTCTCAACACTCTTTTTAGCAGTAGAAGAGCGGCCTTTTAGGTAGATTTTATTGGCGATTTTTACAAAGACTTTGGCGATAATTGGGTCAAATTGAGTACCGGCATTGTTTTTAATCTCTTTAAGGGCAACTGATAGCGGAAGTGCTTTGCGGTATGGCCTGTCGGAGGTCATGGCGTCGAAGGTGTCAGCCACAGCTAAAATGCGAGCTCCCAGAGGAATTACCTCACCGGCAATGCCGTTGGGATAGCCTTTGCCGTCGTATCTTTCATGGTGATGCAGCACGATTGGCATAATATCTTCTAAATCCGAATATTGCTCGATAAGCTTCTTGCCGATTTTTGGATGTTGCTCAATTAAGGCTCTTTCTTCGTCTGTTAAAAACCCCGGTTTGTTGAGGATTTTGTCGCTGATACCAATCTTGCCGATGTCATGCAGTTCACCGGCTACTTCTATCATCCGAACTTCTTCTTCTGATAAGCCCATTTCTTTAGCGATTTCTACCGAATACTTTGTTACTGCATCGGAGTGACCTTTGGTGTATGGGTCTCTGGCTTCAACAGCGCTGATATAGATGTTTATTACCTGCAAGTTACGCCGCTCTTCGTCCTCTCTTAGCTTAGTGTTCTCTATAATTTGGGCTACATTAGCAGCAACAGTTCTTACCAAATCTGTATCTTCATTGGTAAAACGCCTTTTGTTTTTCACTCTATTGATGCTTAAAACTCCCAAGAACTTGCCCCTGGCCTCTAGGGGTACGCAAATAGCGGAGTTAATATGGTCTCTTTTAAGAAACTTTCTTAAAGCCTCGTCTTCATTGTCAATTATCACCAGCTCTTTATCTTGAGCCACCCTGCCGGCAATGCCCTCACCCAGCTTTACTTTGTTGTAATAATACTTGTGAGGAACTCCCCGGCAAGCGCTTATCTCCAGAGTTTCTGTTTTGTCATCATAGAGCATAATGGAGCCGCCCTCAGACTGAGTAGCTATAAAAGCGCTGTCGATAGTGCCATCCAGCACTTCACTTAAGTCTTCGTTAGAGATTATCTTCTCGGCTTGGTTATACAAAGCCGCCATTTTCTTAACTTCATTGGAACGCTCTAAGGCTACAACCGCACGGGAAGAGAAGTCGTCGAGTAAGCGCAAATCCTGGCTGGTATACATATCGCCCGACTTCTTACTGCCCAAGGCCAGCATAGCCACCATGTCATCTTTGGTTTTTATTGGGACAAGTACTTCTACGCCATTATCTCTTAGGTTGTTTTTAATATCGTTTTCTTCTTCTAGTTCGTCTGTTACCAGCATTTCACTATGGTCGAAAAGATAGGTCGAAAACCCTTGCCAAAGCCTTTTGCCTGTCGGAAAACCAATAGCTTGCACCTGATTTACCTGAGAGCTAGTAGTTAGCACAAAAGCTGCATTGTTTATTTTCATCTGGTCTGTTAGTGTGTCTAGCCAGTTCTTGATTAAGTTCTCTTCCCTAGCGTACGTTAAGCTGATATTGTCCAGCTCCCTTCTTAACTCTGCTGGTTTATACCGCCCCTTGGCAAATAGCCTGTCAGTGTGATCTTCGATAAACCGCCTGAGGGGGTTGAATGTGAACACGAGGATAAAAAGAGCTACTATATTGAGTGCTAGCGGATTGATGATGGGTTTTAGCTTGTCCAGAAATAGATAAGTGACGGTAATATATATGCCTGCTATTACTGATAGAGTTAGCGTATAAGCTACAGAGCGTAGAACCAATAGACGTATATCCATAAGCCGGTGTTTTACTATTGCATAAGATGCAAACCCAACAAAAAACAAAGATCCCGGGCTATCCAACATATAAAGTTTATAAATACCAAGAATCGGCAGAATAATGTCTACAAAAGTTACCCAAACAGCAAATAAGATAATTCCTAAAAAAACGAACTCGGCCTGTCTCTTTCTTGGACCAATATGTCTTTTGTTAATAAAAAATAAAGCAAAAAACCAGACTGTATTGATTAAAATATAAACAGCAAATAAAGGAAAAAGTAAACCATATTCAACTTCTGAACCGGTTATACTGAAAGTTTTGACTTTTTCAACAACCATTGGAGTTATCCCAATAGCGCCCACCACTAAACCGAAAGCATAAACTAGCAATGCAAGCTTTCGGTTATCATAATAGAAAATCAGCATCCAACTAAGATAACAAGAAATACAGATCGCGCCAGTTGCATACATAAGTCTAATTAACAGGAGATTGTGCACATATAAAGCGGTGAGATTAACCCCTATCCAGGAAATTGTGGCAATTGTTAAAATAAAAAAATTGCGATTAATCGCAGACTTCTTGTTTCTTATAAAAACAAGCAGACCTAGAAGAAAGTTAATTATAATACTAAAAGCAATTATTGACTTAAGAATACTCAGCATTTTTTTTGCCTACTTTTGTTGCTTAGAATATGTATCGGCAATTAAGCAAGAAACTTAAGTAGTTGGGACATTAAACACTGGTTACTTTAGTTTCCTTGCATATTCATTAAAATTAAGAGCTAAATTAATTGCTGATGTTGAAGTCACATTTTTGTTCCATAAACATTTTATTATAAAAATGTTTTTAGCAACATTAAATCCTAGCGTCTTGATAGTAAAAATAAAGCGTCCTTTAGAAAAAACGGTTTGTTTTTCGTTTCTACCTCTAACAAAAACTTTATTTCTCCAAAGGTTAGTAAATCTGGAATGCATTGAATTGTATTTATATAGATGTTTCAAGAGCCTGTTTCTCTCAGATTGCAATATCGTTGGAGAAATCTGCTTTGTCTGAAAGCAAACTTTTTCTCCATCATACTCATGCCATAGATTAGAAGTTATTCTTCCTTGACTAGCTAAACGCTCATATAACAAAGTACCAGGCGCAGGAGTGATTAAGTTAATCATTGAAAAAGCTAAATTTGTATCCTTTATGAAGTTACTTGTTGCTTCAATAGTTGCAATGTCGTCATTGTCATTCCCTAACATAAATGATCCAATTACAGCTATCCCATTCTTATGTATTAGGTTAACAATCTCCTTATACTGTTCTACCTTATTAACTTTGCTTTTGTTTAATTCAAAAATACTCTCTTGTTTAACTGATTCAAATCCTATAAAAACAGCCCTACAACCAGATTCATACATTAATTTAAGAAGCTGGCTGTCATTTAAACGATTTATTGCTGCTTGGCACCACCAACTATTAATCTTAAGAGGAATGAGGTTTTTGAAAAGGCTTTTAGCAAACTCGGGTTTAGCCAACAAATTATCGTCTGCGAAAAAAATCATTTTTTTTGGGTCAATAGCCCTTAAATAACGAATTTCCTCAATCACTGTATGCACTGACTTGTTTCTATATTTATGTCCATTAAAAGACCAAACAGAGCAAAAATCACAACTATTTGGGCAACCTCTTCCTACTTGGACAGTAAAATAACAATATTCATGAGTTTTGAGCAGATCCCACCTAGGAATTGGTGAATTAGTTAATGATGGGGGGGTTTTCATTCGATAAATTTTTTGTAGTTTGTTTTGCTTAAAATCATTAATTAACCCAGGCCAAAGTTCATCAGCCTCACCAATAACAATGCTGTCAGCATGCTTTATTGCTTCATCGGGTAACATTGAGACATGTATACCGCCTAGAACAACCTTAACCCCTCGTTTCATAAATTCATCTGCTATCTCGTATGCTCTCGGGGCTAGGGAAGTAAGAAAAGAAATTGCTACTAAATCAACTTGCTCCTCGAAATCAATGCGCTCAACAACTTCATCATTAATAATAACTTCAACCTCTGAAGGAGTTAGTGCTGCTAAAGTTGGGAGAGATAGGATAGTACCTCCTGCTTTTCTCCCAGTTATCTCTCTGACAGTTTTAAAATCCCAAAAACTCTCGCCCCATTCAGGCTTTCTGGCTGGAGCTATCAGTTTAATTTTCATTTTATTATTCCTGACAATGCCTCAATTAGCACATCAAGATGCTCTTGTTCATGAAGAGCTGTTGGCACAATTCTCATTCTTGCTGTATTTGGTGGAACAGCTGGGCTTCTAAAGCTCTCGATAAGTATTCCTTTATTAAATAGCTTTTCAGATGCTGATACAGCCTTCATATCATCGTATAGCATCAGCGGCAACACCGGGGATACACCGTTTCCTAAGATATCAAAATTCAATAATTTTATTTTGTCATAAATATAATTGTAATTACTAAAAAGCTTTTGCCTTAATGAATTATCGTTAATGCTAAGCTCTATTGCCTTTATTAATCCACCAGCCACTGGTGCAGAAATTGGCGAAGAATAAATGTAAGGCCTGAGCGTAATTCTTAAATAATCAATAAGTTCTTTTTTGCCAGCTAAAAATCCACCCATTCCACCAAGCGCTTTGCTAAAAGAACCCATGATGATATCTACTTGCCCCTCAAGCCCAAAGTGCTGTACGGTGCCCCCTCCATTATCGCCAAGGATTCCAATAGAATGTGCATCATCTATTAAAACCATCGCTCCATATTTCTTAGCTAATTCAACTATTCCTGGCAAAGGAGCTAATTCTGCCTCGAGACTAAACACACCTTCTGTAACAATTAATTTAGGCTCTTCTTTATCCACATTGGATAGTTTTTCTTCTAAATCTGTTAAATCATTATGCTTAAAAACCGCTAGCTTGGTATAACTTTGTCTGTATCCATCAGCAATTGAAGCATGGTTACTTTCGTCACTTATAAGGATTCCAGAACCTCTTTTATAGTCTGAAGTAAAAAACATAGGATCCAGCAAAGCGCTGATAATACCACTATTTGCTATGTATCCGGTAGGAATAGTTATAGCTGCCTCAGTTTGAACCAATTGGGATACTTTTAGTTCAAGCTCTTCGAGCAAAGCTAAGTTGCCTGATAGCAACCTTGATGTTCCTGGCCCAATTCCGTGCTCTCTAGCAGCCTCGATAGAGGATTGAATAACTTCTGGATGAGTTGATAAGCCTAAATAATTGTTTGAGCAGAAATTTATGTAATCTTTATTGTCGATTGTTATTATTGGCTGAGTTGAACCTTTGGCGACTGTTTTTATTTTTGGATAAAGACCTGATCCTTTAATATGATTCAGGGTATCGTATATGTGCTTCAATCCTTATTCCCTTGTAATCAGCAATTAATGTCTGAATATAATTTATCTATTGCTTCTCTGTAAACGTTGCCGATTTTGTCTCTGTTTATACTACTGTCGTCGTTTAGAAAACGGTTGTCTTTTGTAAATTCATTCCTTAGTAGTTCGAACTTCTTAATTTGCTCATGTCTGGAAAAACCTTTTAGCTGCTTATTAATCTCAGCTTGGATAAACTTCCTAATCTCTTTATTCTTTACAATCTCTCTCTTTCTATTCAACCCGAATTTTCGGCTAATCTGCTTATAATCTGGAACAATTAAGGCAGCAATGTGTTTTTTATCATCCCCAACAACTGCTGCCTGCTTAATATATTTACTAAGTGTAACTTCTGCCTCTATAGTCCTGGGAGAGACATTCTTGCCGGTAGAAAGCACAATTACTTCTTTTTTCCTTCCAATAATCTTTAAGTAGCCTTCTTCGTCCATCTCGCCTAGATCGCCCGTCTTAAACCAGCCATCATCCAGTATCAATTGAGGCCCACAGCCATTTCCATAATAGCCCTTCATGATTCCCGGCCCCTTAATTAGCACCTCACCATCATCAGCAATTCGAACGCTTGTATTAGGCAACGGGTGGCCAACTGTGCCAATCTTATAATCATCCGGCTTGTTCACTGACACTATAGGCGAATACTCCGTCAGCCCGTACCCCTCTAACACAGGAACGCCACTAGCATCAAAGAACATCCCCACCTTGGGGTTAAGAGCAGCCCCACCAGATATCATAAATCGCAGGTTGCCGCCAAGTGTATTACGTATCTTTCTATAAACCAACGCATCATATACCTTGTATTGAAGCTTCTTTCTGTTCTCTTTTTTACTGCCATACTCGATAGCTTTCTTAGTTACTTTGCTCAACAACTCTTTGGAGTTAATCTGCTGCACAATGCGTTGATACGACTTCTCATAAAGTCTCGGAACACCAATAATGACTGATGGCTTATGTTGCTTAACAACAGGAGTAAATTTCGCAATATCAGTCAAATAAGCAATACTTGCCCCTTGCATTAATGGAATGTAGTATCCTGCCATCTGCTCAAAAGCATGTGATAGGGGTAAAATTGATAAAAACTTATCGTCTGGTCTGATGTATACATTACCTAAAGTGCCTTCGGCGTTCGAAATAATGTTCTTGTGGCTAAGCTCTACTCCGCGGTATTTGCCGTTTGGGCCGATGGTAAAGATAATGCTGGCGGTATCATACTGGTCAATATCAGCTATTAAATCCCTGTACAATTCACTGTGATTATCATGTGGCATAAGCTTAAGGGCTTCAATAAAATGGCATTTATCGTTTTTGAACTCAGATAAATCCTCTTTAAGCTCCACATTATAGTAAAGAAGCATGACCTTTTTCTCAATTTCCTTCTTAATACCAATAAGCTTAGCTAGCATGCGTTTTTCTGAAACTATAATAACCTTGGGGTCAATCTCTAAAATAATCTCTTTTATCTGATCTGCGGTTAATGTGGTGTGTATGGGGGCAAAAATAGCTCCTAAGCTGATAGCTGAGAGGTCTGATACTACCCACTCTGGCCTGTTCTCGGATAAAATAACAACCCTGTCTCCCTTCTTGACTCCTAATTTTTCCAAGGAAAGAGTAAAGTTTTCTACTAAATTAAGAAGACGCCTGTAAGTTACTTCGCCGAATGTATGGCCGTCTTTGTATATTAAGCAGGGGTTTTCCGGATTATTAGTTGCACTCTTTATAAATGCCTGGGGGATAGTATTCATTATTGCCCACCATCTAATGAACTTACAATTAAGTTATTTATTTTCCCATTTCGAGTAAACATAACATAACCTGGCGAGGCAATTATTTACCGCTAAATTGCAGTATAGAATATTAATTGTACCAAAAAAGTAAAAATATGGCAACAAAGCAGTACTTGGTGCTTGGTTCTTGGTACTTGGTGCCTAGAGGAGCTTTTTAAGAGATTCTTTTTTTACATTTGCTCTTTTTAGAATAGCTTCTAATGTGCCCTTTTTTAAGTCTTTACTATGATAAGGAACAGGAATGGCTTTCTTAAGCTCTTCATTGACCATAATTACATGACTACCAGTTTGGCGCTTAACATAGAAGCCAGATTTCTCTAGTACTTTAATTACCTGCTTCGGCCTTAAGGAAGGAGTTTTCATGCAGCAGTTATCTTTACATCAACTGTCTCTTCTTCTATCTTAGGTGGTTTCCAGCCCATTTCTTCCATAGTCTCAAGATACCCCTTGATAGCATCTTTGATATTTTCTAAAGCCTCCTTTTTAGTGTCGCCCTCAGATACAACATCTGGAAGTTTTGGTACAAATACTGTATATCCACCTTCTTCTTGCCTTTCAAGTATCACTTTGTATGTCATTACTTTTCCCTCCTATAGTTATCATACCATAGCCTAGCTGGCATAACAAAGTAAAAAGGCTTGCTTCACGGTCAACGGTCAACTAATCCCATAGAAATTCAAGCTTTTCCAATAATTTGCCGATAGATAGTTTATATATTTTGCCGTAGGAGTGATTTAATTGTTTAAGAGAGAGCAAGTACGTACGTCCCGCCCTTTTTCTGAGACTAAACTAGAGGTTTGGCTTAAAAAAGTCGGCATGAAGATTCTAAAAGCCACTGGCTGGGATTACTACCTATTTCCGTAAATTAGCCTTCATTATTTCAATATTTACTCTAGAACAAGCCTTAGAAGAATTAATAAAACAAGTAAAGAACTACAGAAGTTATGGCGAAGATGATGGCTAAGACTATGGTTATGCGGTTCAAGTTTCGCTCAATGATGGTGGTGCCGGAAAAACCGCTGGCCATAGCACCGCCGAAAGCGTTAGATAAGCCTGCCCCTTTGCCGGAATGAAGTAGGACGGCAAAAATCAAGCCGATGCAAACTATAACGTGAATAACAATGACTGCCTTTATCATAACTTAGATACTTTACCCTACTTTTGCAGCACTTTCAATTCTTTTAATAGATTTTTGTTTTCCGAAAAGGACAAAAATATAGAAAAGTTCAGGGCCTTCTGTTTTGCCTGTTAAGGCGCACCTAACCGGCATAAAAACGTCCTTACCCTTAATCCCTTGTTCCTTCATCTCTTTGCTTAAGGATTTAAGTACTGCCCTGGCCTCATCGTTATTATCAACCCTACTGGCCCCCAAAACCTCAACTAATTTAGCTAACACAGCTTTAGAAGTATCTTTTTCCAACCACTGCTTAGCTTCCTTGGTTATCTTTAAGGGTTTAAAAAATAACTCAGACTGCACTTTAGCATCGGCTAAAGTAATATAGTCGTCCCTGGTAGCCTCAACCATCTTAATTAACCATTCTCTGCTAACTTTCTTAACCTCATCCTTGGCAAGAAAGGGAATTGCCATCTGCGTTAACTCTTCTAAGGGATAACTTCTTATATGCTGACCGTTTATCCAGTTGAGTTTGCCTATATCGAAAATAGCAGGACTTTTTGATAATTTTTCTAAGCTAAAATACTGCATAAGTTCTTCCGGCTTAAATATTTCTTGTTCTCCAGCGGGAGTCCAGCTAAGCAATGCCAGGTAGTTAATAACAGCTTCATGCAGATAACCGGCTTCCCTATACTGAAAAACAGCGGTTGCTCCATGGCGCTTAGAGAGCTTACCACCATCACTGCCCATAATAAGCGAGTGATGGGCAAACTTAGGAATATCGTATCCTAGAGCTTTAAATAAAAGGATGTGTTTAGGAGTATTAGGCAAATGATCATTTCCCCTGATAACATGGCTAATCTTCATTTCTGCGTCATCAACTACCACTGATAAATGAAAGGTGGGCATACCGTTGCCGCGCAAAATGATAAAGTCTTTTATATTTGCCGTATCAAACTCAGTAGGGCCATAGACGATATCGTCAATGACTATTTTTTCTTTAGGAACCCTAAATCGTATGGCCGGATTTACTCCTTTAGCTGAAGCATCAAGTTGATCCCTGCCATCTAAACCCAAACAATTGCAAGTTTTTTTATTTACAGAATCGACTTTGGACTGCTCTCCACAATAACAATAATACGCCTTGCCGTCAGCAACTAGTTGTTTAGCTTTGCTTTTATAAAGTGATAACCTGCGGCTTTGACGGTAGGGGCCAAAGCCCCCTTTTCCCGGACCTTCGTCGTAGTTTAGGCCAAGCCAGCTAAGATCTTCTAAAATAGATTGCTCAAACTCCGGAGCCGACCTTAGAAAATCGGTATCTTCAATCCTAACTATAAAGTCGCCCCCATGATGCTTAGCAAAAAGCCAATTGTACAAAGCAGTACGGGCTGAGCCTAAATGCAGGTTGCCAGTAGGAGAAGGAGCGAAGCGTACTCTTATATTACCCATTGACCATTGACCTTTTACCCTTCATCTAATAGAACAGTAGCCATGGCAGCAATTCCTTCGCCTCTGCCGGTAAAGCCCATTTTCTCGGTAGTTTTTGCCTTAATGCTAATTAGGCTTTCGTCTAAGCTTAAAACATTACCAATAGCTTTTTTCATATCCTGCCAATGATTCTCTAACCTGGGAAGTTCAAGAATTATTACAGAATCGATGTTTACGATCTTATACCCAGCCCTAGATATCATCTGGGCTGTCTTTTCTAATAATTTCAAACTGGAAACATCCTTATACTCATCAGTTGATGGAAAAAAGTGACCGATATTGCCTAAAACAGAAGCTCCCAAAAGAGCATCGATGATAGCATGAACCAGTACATCGGCATCAGAGTGACCGGCTAGCCCTTTTTCGAAATCAATATTTACTCCGCCTAATACTAACGGCCGGCCTTTTACAAAAGGATGGGCATCATAGCCTATTCCGACTCTCAACTTTTCTCCTTTTTAAAATCTCCTCAGCCACGTTTAGGTCTTCGGGGGTAGTTATCTTGATATTATCGTAGGAACCCATATACATCTTTACCCTGTACCCTTGCCGTTCCAGCAAAGAAGCGTCGTCGGTAGCATAGTAGCCTTGCTGCATTGCCTTTTCGTAAGATATTTTCAAAGGGCCAGCTTTGAAAACCTGAGGAGTTTGGGCAACCCAGAGGAAAGCACGTTCGGCTGTTTTTTTAATTAGCTGGTTTCCGGTAACCCTTTTGATGGTATCGATTACGGGAACACCGGCGATTATACCATCATCGGAACCGATTGCGGCAATAAGTTCGTCAATTAGTTTTGGACCAATTAGCGCCCGGGCCGCATCATGAATTGCCACGATATCGGCAGCATCATTTAGCACCTTTACCGCCTGATAACACGAATCTTGCCTTTCTTTGCCGCCAGCCAAAACCTTAGCTACTTTGGTATATTCATTCTGTCTTACAAGCTCCTCAGCCTTTTGTACTTGTTCTGCTTTTACGACCAAAATTACAGCATCGACTAAATTAGCTTTTTCAAAAGCATCCAGGGAATATGAAAGTAAGGGTTTATCAGCCAAATTAATAAATTGCTTGGCACCAAATTGCTTCATCCGCTGGCCGGCGCCGGCGGCCAAAACTATAGCTATATTCATTTCGCTCCCTTCACAAGCTTGGCAAACATCATTTTACCGGCTGAGGTTTGCAATATAGAAGTCACTGTTGCTTCTACCTCAGAGCCAATATGACTCTGAGCTGATTCTACAACCAGCATGGTTCCGTCTTCAAGATAGCCTACCGCCTGGCCTTTTTCTTTACCTTTTTTAACTAATAAAATCTTTAAAGTTTCGCCGGGTAATACAACCGGCCTTAATTTTATCGCTAACTCATTGATGTTTAGTACCTTAATTTTCTCTAAAGCGGCTACTTTCGATAAATTATAATCATTAGTAGCTAGTGTTGCTCCTAAGTCTGATGATAACTGAATTAATTTATCATCAGGCTCAATGAGCTCTGGATAGTCTTTTTCTAATAGTTCTGCCGGGCCAACTTTGGTCAATACCTGCAGTACATCCAGTCCCCTTCGGCCGCGAGCCCTCTTTAGTTCATCATCTGAGTCAGCAATGCCCTGCAGTTCATTAATAATAAACCGGGGAATTACAATGTTTGCAGAAATAAAACCCATTTTTACCAGTTCAGCGATACGGCCATCAATGGCTACACTGCTATCGATGACTAAAGTATTATTTTTGCTTTTACTTGCAGACCCAGCGCTTATTCCGCTAAAAAAATCCAGGCTTGCTTTCTTTCTGGCAAAAATATTTAAACCTAGATATCCGAAGATGAAATAAACAAGTACGATAGCATAAGGAACCGCAACCGGAGTAATAGGGCTAAGGGCTTCCTTTATTGGTTGGGACACTAAGGAAGAGACAACCAGTCCGAGTATTAAGCCGCCTGAGCCCATAACCAGCTCGGAAGGCGATACTTTTTGGGTTTTTTCCTCAATCCACTTAACGGTGCGGTCTAATTTGCGGCCTATCACTCCGCCAAGAACATAGCCTATCCCTGTGCCTATAACAATAAATAAAATGAGTGCTAAATTTTTTGACACAAAGGATATCTGCCAAATCTTGCCCAGATAAGCACTTCCTACCGCTACCGCTAGCATAAAAATGAGGCGAATTGCTTCTGCTAGCATATTTTGTTGTCACCGTTCCTAGATTAAATTAATTAACGAACGTATCTACTTTTTTAACTACATCTTTTTCTGGCTTGTCCAATGAATGCATTAATTCGCTAACTAATATCTGCTTAGCTTTGTTTAGCATTCTTTTTTCTCTGGTTGTAAGCCCATCGCGACCTGAGAGATCTCTTACAACTTCAGCAACTTGAAAGGGTGAGCCGCTACCTATCTTTTCATTATTTATCTTAAAACGCTCATTCCAATCATCGGGCATGGTGCATTTTTTATCTTTTAGTATATTGAACACTTTTCTAGCCTGGGAAGAACTGATTACTGTCCTTAACCCCAGGTCTTGGGTGTTAGAGACAGGTACCGTTATTTTAAGCTCTCCCAATGAAAGCTTAAAGATATAGTACTTGTGCTTCTCGTTAAGTACTACTTTTTCCTGGAGGCCTTCGATTGTGCCCGCTCCGTGATGAGGGTATACAACCTTGTCGCCTACCTTAAACATACTTACACCTCAAATTAAAGGCTATATTTGTTTAGTTATTACCAAACAGCCTAGTACATTAATTATACCACTTAAGCAGCTTTTTTGTAAATCTAGGCACGGGGACCTGCCCCTACATAATTGCACCACCCCTCGTATATTCATCTTTATCTAATTCCTGTTTCCTGTTGCCTGTATCCTGATATATAATTGCAACCAGGAGGTAATATGAAGAAGAAGGAAGCTCAAGAACTACAAGAAGCCGTATCTCATTTCTTGGTTAGAAACCGCAGTATTCTTGATGTAATGGCAAAATTCGCCGAGTCTAATGCAAAGGTAAACAGCGCTATTGTTAAGTCGGTAACTCACTGCGGCTGCTTAGAAATCGATGCCTCAAAGCAACCGATTCCCGAAGGAACTAGTATCGCCGAGATGCTTTCTTATGTCCAAAGCCATATTAAAGGGAAGTTGTGTGATAACTGCCGTCAAATATTAGAAGAAGATATCGGCAACAGCCTTTTTTACTTAACCGGTATTTGTGCCTTATTAGACCTTGACTTAGAAGAGATCATGAAAAGTGAAAACTCTGCCATTTCTACTTTGGGAGTTTATTCACTGACTTAGACGTATCTTTCCATCAAAGATGCTTCTCTGAAACGCCTAAGCGAATCATGTATTTCTTTGGCCCTGGATTTAGCAACCCCGGGCACTTCTTCTAAGTCCGTTGCCTTAGCTAATAAAACAGCTTGCAGGGAGCCGAATTTATTAACTATTTTATCAATAACAACTAAAGGCAAACGGGGCACTTTCTTCAAAACCCGGTATCCGCGGGGATGAATGTTTGTATCTAAAATGCTGATGTCGCCATCATAGCCCAGAGCCTTGGCAATATTTAGCAGATCAAGCATTTCCTCGGAAGTAAGCCTTTTTAATTGAAGTTTAATTTCTTCGATATCATGTTTAGGCTTAGCATAGTCCTTAATAATAGCTAAACTATGCTCTGGAATATTTGCCAGTAGCTCCTCAGACTGAACCTTGATTAATTTTCCTTCACTTCCTAATTCATAGACATAACGGTTAATCTGGTCTGCCACCCGCTCTACCATAAGCGAGCGCTGTAAAACGATAACAACATCTAATAAAGTTACTAAGTCCTCATATTCGAGAGCACCTAAATTAGCATCAACCTGTTCTAGGCGCGTTTTGTATTTTTCAAACGCTTGTAGGGCTTGATTGGCTTTTGCCAGAATACTTCTGGTATCTCTTAAAATATACTTAATGTTGTCCACATATAGCGTCACAGATTGCCGCTTTTGAGAAACAGAAATTACCAAAGCTTTGGTTTGTTTGGCTACCCTCTCTGCTGTTCTGTGCCTCATTCCGCTCTCACTTGTATATATTGAGGAATCAGGAACCAGATGAACATTGGAACGCAGTATTTGGTTAAGCTCGCTGTCCATGATGATTGCGCCATCCATTTTCGTAAGTTCATATAAGCGTTGGGGGGTAAATTGACAATACAGCTCAAAGCCTCCGTTACTCATTTTAAGCACGTTTTCGGTATCGCCAATGACAATTAAACCACCTGTTTTGGCACTAATAATATATTCGATTGCCTCGCGCAAATCAGTCCCCGGTGCGATTTTTTTAAGCGCATCAGCTAACATTTGCTGTTTTTGAGTTCTTGTTGTCACCTTACTCCTAAAATCTAAACCTTCAGCTCTTCAGTCTTCAGTCTCTATCCTTACGTCAGGTACTCCATTGCTTGTTCTAACTTACTAACCCTGCATAACTTGATTTTCTCTGAGGTTTTTACCTTCAGTTCTGGCATAATAATATTTTTAAAACCTAACTTGGAGGCTTCAATTACCCTTTGCTCAGTTGATGATACCTGGCGCAATTCCCCTGAGAGACCGATTTCTCCAAATGCTATTGTATCGGCAGAAAGCTTCTTATTCTTTAATGAAGAAGCAACAGCTAAGGCAATGCCGATATCAGCCCCAGCTTCACCAACCTTTAATCCGCCTGCTACATTAGCATAAACATCTTTGTTAGCCAGAGATAGCCCAACCCGTTTTTCTAGTACTGCAATTATAATAGCCAAGCGGTTATAATCCAAGCCAGACACCTGTCTTCTGGGGTTAGAAAAATATGATGGAGTCACCAGAGCTTGCACTTCTACCAAGAGTGGCCTAGTTCCCTCGATGGTGGCTACTACCACGGAACCGGGCTCACTTTGGCGCTGTGACAAAAATAACTGAGAAGGATTAGCTACCTCTACAAGCCCTGAATCCCGCATTTCAAAAACGCCCACTTCATTGGTTGAGCCAAAACGGTTTTTGTGCGCCCTGATTATCCGATAACTATGGCAGCTATCCCCTTCAAAATATAAAACGGTGTCGACTATATGCTCTAGCAGCCTGGGGCCGGCAATAGCACCCTCCTTTGTCACATGCCCTACTATAAAAACCGGTTTATTTAAATCCTTGGCGATTTTTAGCAGACGGGCTGTACATTCCCTTATCTGGCTTACACTGCCGGGAGCAGAACTGACTTCGGGCAAAGACATCGTCTGAATCGAATCGATTATTATTATCTGAGGATTAACCGCTTTAACCTGCTTGTCTATATATTCTAAGTTAGTTTCAGAAAGTACTAAGGTATTGTCGGATAGTGAGCCTACTCTTTGGGCTCGCATTTTAACTTGGTTGACTGATTCCTCTCCGGATACTAAAAGAACCTTTTGGCCTTGATTAGAGACCTGTGATGCTAATTGCAAAAGAAGAGTGGATTTGCCGATTCCTGGTTGGCCGCCTAATAGTACAAGACTACCTGGGACAATGCCTCCGCCTAGTACCCGGTCGAGTTCGCTGATACCGGTTTTAGTCCGCTTGAAATTAACACTGTTTACTTCGGTAATTTTTTCAGGCTTAGAATAGTCTTTTTTATCATCGCTTGCACCTTTATAGAAGGTAAGTTCTTCAGCGAAGGTATTGTATTGCTCACAATCTGGACAACGCCCCAACCACTGAGGCGAGATATAGCCGCATTGCCCGCATACAAAACCAGTAGCTACTTTACTCATAAGTTAATAATAGCATAATGAGCAGGGGGTAGGTGGTAGGAAGTAGGGAGTAGTTACGACTTAGACTTACTTTTGGCTTTTTCTTTAGGGGCTTCAGTCTTTTTTTCGATAAAAACGATAGCCTTGTCTTTTACTTCACAGATTATCGTCTGGCCTGGCTTGTATTTGCCCTTTAAAAGCTCTTCAGATAAGGGATCTTCTACATAGCGCTGAATAGCCCGTCTCAATGGCCTAGCCCCGTAAGCTGGAGTATAGCCTTCTTTGGCTAAAAAGTTTTTAGCTTTAGGGCTTAACTCGACCTCAACTCCGCGCTCTTGTAATTGTCCCTGCACCCTAGAAAACATCAATTCTACTATCCTTTTGATATTATCCTCGCTTAATTCTGAAAAGACGATAACGTCATCGATGCGGTTTAAAAACTCAGGGCGAAATGTCTTCTTTAATTCTGCCGTAACTTTTTCCTTCATATCTTTATAAGAAACCGCCTTCGACTGTTTGCCAAAACCAAGTGATTGTCCTTTTTGAATATCCCTGGCCCCGACATTAGATGTCATGATGATGATGACATTTTTAAAATTAACCGTTCTACCCTGGGCATCTGTTAAGTGTCCATCTTCTAGAATCTGCAAAAGAATATTAAAAACATCCGGGTGGGCTTTTTCTATTTCATCGAATAAAATGACAGCGTATGGCCTTCTTCTAACTTGCTCGGTAAGCTGGCCGCCTTCTTCGTGGCCAACATAACCCGGAGGAGAGCCAATTAACCGGGAGACAGTATGCTTTTCCATATACTCACTCATATCAATTTGAATAAGCGAGCTTTCATCTCCAAACATATATTCTGCCAAGGCTTTGGCAAGCTCTGTTTTGCCAACCCCAGAGGGTCCTAAGAAAATAAAACTGCCAGATGGGCGCTTGGGATCATGCAACCCTGCCCTTGATCGCCTAATGGCCCTAGAGACAGCAACAACAGCTTCATTCTGATCGATAATACGTTCATGTAAGCCGTCTTCCATTTTCAGCAACTTGCTAGTTTCTTCCTCAGTTAACTTAAACACCGGAATACCAGTCCAGGAGGAGACGATTTGAGCAATTTCTTCTTCAGTAACCTTGGTATCTTCTGCGTTTTTAGGAATCTTCCATTCTTTTTCCTTTTCCTTTTTATCTACCGTTAGTCTTTTTTCTTTATCCCTTAAAGCGGCTGCTTTTTCGAACTCTTGAGCCTCGATGGCTGCTTCTTTTTCGGTTCTTACATGTTTAATATTTTTTTCTAAAGCCTTAAAATCAGGTGGAGCCGTCATTAACTTAATACGCAACCTGGAAGCTGCTTCATCTACTAAATCAATGGCTTTATCAGGCAAAAAGCGGTCTGAGATATAGCGATCCGACATATTTGCCGCTGCAATTAAAGCCTCGTCAGTAATAGCTATGCCGTGATGAGCCTCATAGCGATCACGCAAGCCCATTAATATATCTACCGTCTCAGCCACTGAAGGCTGGCCAACTTGAACCGGCTGAAAACGCCGCTCCAAAGCAGCATCTTTTTCGACATGTTTGCGGTATTCGTCTAAGGTAGTAGCCCCGATGGTTTGTAATTCTCCACGGGCTAAAGCCGGTTTTAGAATACTGGCGGCATCTATTGCTCCTTCAGCTGCTCCTGCCCCTACCAGATTATGCATCTCATCAATGAATAAGATGACATCCCCGCGGCTAGTTATCTCTTTGATAACTTTTTTAAGCCGCTCCTCGAACTCCCCGCGGTATTTTGAGCCGGCAACTAAAGCTCCAAGGTCAAGAGTAAAAATACTTTTGTTTTTTAAGATTTCCGGCACTTCGTTTCTGGCAATAGCTTGAGCTAGTCCTTCGACGATAGCGGTTTTTCCTACTCCTGGCTCACCGATTAATACCGGATTGTTCTTAGAGCGCCTGGATAGTATCTGCATTACCCGCTCAATTTCTTTTTCCCTGCCGATTACAGGATCGAGCTTACTCTCGGTTGCCAGGCGGGTTAAGTTTCTTCCGTATTCATCAAGCATACCGCCTTTAGAAGCAAAAGTTTTTTTAGATGCCGGGCTGGTTGCAGAGCCACTTTCGGCAGCTGAGCCGGTATAGTATCCGCTTAACAGCTCGATTACCTGGCTTCTTACTTTTTCTAAATCTGCTCCCAGATTAGTCAGCACCCGGGCAGCGATGCCTTCGCCTTCGCGAATAAGCCCTAATAAGATATGTTCGGTTCCAATATAGTTGTGCCCAAGCTGCAAAGATTCCCGTAATGACAGCTCGAGGACTTTTTTAGCTCTAGGAGTAAAAGGAATGTGGGCCGAAGGGGTAGAAGTACCTTTGCCGATGATATCTTCGACCTGGGTACGAACATCTTCTAAATTAATGCCTATATTTTTTATGGCCCGAGCGGCGATGCCTTCTTCTTCGCGAATAAGCCCCAGTAAAAGATGCTCGGTGCCGATATAGTTCTGGTTAAGCATCCTGGCTTCTTCTTGAGCATATACAACCACTCTTCTGGCTTTTTCGGTAAACCGCTCAAACATTTAAACCCCCGTTGTTCGAACTTTGAACTTCGTTGTTCGTTATCTAATTTTACAGCTTTAACTTCATCCTTACCAATTCTGCCCGGTTAACTTCTTCTTGACTTTCGTTTAAGGCTTTTCTGGCTCTTGTCTGCAAATGCCCAGACCTTATTGTTGTCGACAAATTATCGATTTTCTTTAAGGTTTTCCTTTGACCATACAATCCGAGATCTATTCCCATACGCAAGATAGATAGATAATCTATAGCCTCATCATATGAAAGTAGTTTGGCATAACGCAGCACAGCTATTGCCCGCTCTACCTTATCAGTAAGCCACAGTTTATCTTTTGATATCATCTTTTCCCGATTTTGTATCTCTTTAGCCTCCAGGTAATTTATCTCATTTTTGATATTGTTAATTATCTGCTGCTCAGAAGAACCAGTGCTGACGTTAGTTTCGAAAAAGAAATAATGACCGCAAGCCAAGGTGCCAACGCCAAAAACAGGGCGAGTAAATATTCTCTTTTCCACTAAAGCCCTAATTATCTCCGGCATTTGTTTAGACATAGTTAAAGCTGGTAGATGAAGCACTGAAGCTACTTTGAGTCCTGTTCCGGCTTTAGTGGGACAGGCTGTTAGAAAACCAATTTCTGTATCAAAAGCAAACTCTAACTTTTTACCAAGTTTGTCATCGAGTGTTGATGTCATTTTCCAAACACTGTCTAAATCCTTGCCTGGCCGGATAACCTGGATAACTAAATGGTCATCTTCATTGATTAAAAAAGATATGTCTTTTGTACAAGCCAGAGCGCTTCCCTCATAGTTGTTTGCATAAAAAGCCTCAGTGATAAGCCCCTTTTCTAAAAACACTCTTTTCTTAAGAGCTGTTAATTTATCCCACTTAAAAATCTTTAAATCCAACCCCAAATCATTTAAGGCATTATTAATATGTTTAAAGATAACCAGACTTTCCTTTTTATCTAACGAATTAGAAAAAGGATAATTGGAAAGATTGCGATGCAGGCGGACACGGCTTTTTAAAACAATAGAAGGTTTCAAGGGTAATTTTAGGCTTTAGTTAGCTTTTCCTTTACAGTGTTAATTTTGTCTCTGATAAGAGCTGCTGCTTCGTAATTTTCTTGGGAAATAAGCGAGAAAAGCTCATTTTTAAGAGCTTTTAACTCAGTATTTAAGACATACGTTACCGGCGCCCAGACAGGAATCTTGCCCTTATATTCCAGACTACCGTGCATTTCTTCCAGTAAAGGGCGAAGTTGCTGACCAAAAAACTGATAACAGTTTGGACATCCCAGTAAGCCTGTTTGCATAAAATCAGCAAAAGAAAGCTGGCATTTAGGACACATTTTAAAATTGCTTAAGCGCTCGGGGTAGAACTCCTTATCGTTTAAGCAATTGAAATAGCTGTCTAAAGGCAGATTCTGGCTATTAATGGAGATTTTAAGGGAGAACGCTTTAAGACAATCTTCACACAAAGAGAACTTAGTTACCTCACTACCCTCGATTTTAGTAACCCAAGCGCTTGCTACCTTTTTATGACATTGCTCACACATTACCTGTTTATTCATTGCTACTATTATACTACAAAGTTATTTTTCGGGCCTAAGATGAGGAAATAAAATAACGTCCCTTATCGAATAAGAATCTGTTAGGAGCATTATCAGACGGTCGACGCCAATTCCTAAACCACCGGCCGGTGGCATACCGTATTCTAGTGCCCGCAAAAAATCCTCGTCTAGCTGACGGTCGACTACTTCCTTGCTTTCTATCTTTAACTGCTGTTCAAAACGCTTTCTCTGCTCGATAGGATCAGTTAGCTCTGAGAAAGCATTAGCAATTTCCCTTTGAGCAATAATTAACTCAAAACGTTCTGTAACATTAGGATCATTCCTATCTCTTCTGGCTAAAGGCGAGACTTCCACCGGAAACTCCGTTATAAAAGTAGGTTGGAATAAATGGTGTTCGACATTTTTTTCAAAAATAGCGTTGATTATCTTGCCTTTCCCCCACTCTTTATCTGCCGGGGCACCGGCTTGCTTAGCCGCTTTTCTTAAATCGTTAAGGCTATCTTCGTAAGTTAAGTCTAACTTAGAGTATTTCTTGATAGCTTCAAGCATAGTTAAGCGCTCAAACTTCTTTCCAAAATCCAGCTCTTGCTCCTGATAAGTAACCTTAGTATCTCCGGTAGCTTCAAGAGCCATAGTTTTAATAAGTTCTTCTGTCAAAGCCATCATATCTTCGTAATCGCCGTAAGCCTGATAGGCTTCCAGCATAGTAAACTCCGGGTTATGGCGAACTGACAAACCTTCGTTACGAAAATTACGTCCTAACTCAAAAACCTTCTCATAGCCGCCTACCAATAAGCGCTTAAGATAAAGCTCAGGAGCGATGCGTAGATATAAATTAGTATCGAGTGCATTATGAAAAGTCTTAAAAGGCCTAGCAGTTGCCCCACCATATATTTGTTGCAAAACAGGGGTATCCACTTCTATAAAATCCCGGTTAATAAAGAAATCACGCAATGACTTAATAGCTTTTTCGCGAATAGCAAAGACCTGTTTAACATCAGGATTCATAATGAGATCCGTGTAGCGTTGGCGATACCTTATCTCCACATCCTTTAAACCATGCCATTTCTCCGGCAGAGGACGCAAAGACTTGGTAAGTAAAGTAAAGCTTTTGGCTTTTATCGAAAGCTCACCGCGCCTAGTCTTAAAAACTTCTCCATTAACACCAACAATGTCGCCAATATCTAAGTGAGAAAAAAGGTTGTATTGTTCCTCCCCCAGCACATCTAGGGCAAGATACAGCTGGATAGAGATATTGTTTTCAGCTAAATCAGCAAAGGAAGCTTTGCCATGACGTCTTAAAGCCATTAGACGGCCGGCTACAGAAAAGTACTTGTTAGATGACTCTTCGGGTTCTAGTTTTTCGTATTGGTTAATTAAATCAGCAATTTGAGCAGTGCGCTTAAAATTGTAAGCAAAAACAGGTATCCCCTGATTGGTAAGGGTTTCAAGCTTTTTTCTGCGTTGCTGCATTAATTGATTTAGCGGTATATCAGCCATCATTCTCCTAATAAATTAAGACAATGATAGCATAATATACTATTTCACTATCAGCCAATTACTAGCCACTCTAGCCTGAGTATTACCAGCCCTGTCTGTAGCTAACACGTAATATCTGTACTTGCCTCTTTTAAGTCTTATCCTTATTCTCTTGACTTTCAGCTTATTGATTGCCGTTAAACCCAGTCTAATTGTTTTATAAGTTTTTAAGTAGACTCTCTTTTTGCCCCTTATTTTCTTAACTGCCTTTTTCTTTATTACTAAAGATACTTTAGCTTTACTCGATAGCGAGTCAGCTACTTTCCAATAGAGTTTAGCTATTTTTCCTCTTCTAACAACAGATTTTTTAGGAGCATAGGTCTTTGGTTTAGTGTTATCTACCGTAACCATCTGAGTTATTTGGTTTTCGTTTCCTAAGATGTCTCTTACAACATATATTAGCTGATGAGGACCATCATTAATGCCTCTAGTGTCCCAGGTAACCGATTTTGCCCCGCTACCTACAGCTGAAGTTGCCGGATCATCAATGTAGACCGTAAAGGAGCCTATACCACTAGCATCAACAAATGACGGGGACAATACTACTTTGCCTTTTACTAACTGACCTTCTGATAAGGTACTCATAGCTAGAGTTGGAGGAGTAGTATCATAGTTATAAACAAATGTTTGCCAAGGACTTACGTTTCCTACATTATCTGTCGCCCTTACTTTAAAGTAGAAAGTGCCGTCTGAAGGTACTGATACTTCAGGATAAGTGTTAGACTCTGCGCTATCGGTAGGAACATCTCCATTGATATTATTGCCGAAGTAAATATCATAGCGGCTAAAACCGCTGCCTTTGTTGCCGTCTTTAGAAGCTTCCCAATAAAAGCTTGGAGCTTGATTATTTGTCCAGCTCCCACTAGCTATTCCGTGAGTCTCGATAATTGTGCCTGGAGTACTTGGAGCTGACGGATCACATTTATAGGTAAAAACCGTTTCAGCAGCAGTTTCATTGCCAGCCTTGTCTTTTACCTTAACTCTTAGATAATATGTTCCCTCAGCTGTTATCTTGCCCGGCTCTAATAGATTAGAAGTTAAATAACCGGTGGTTGCTGTTTGAGTAGCTGAAGGTGTCCCATTTGGGTTAGTGCCGAAATAATAAGTATATCCTTCAATTCCGCTAGAGGTATCTTGCCAGTTCAGTTCAAACGAAGGGTTGCTTTCAGCAGTAAAAACATCACTTTCTACATTATTGTTTTCTATTACAGCAACATCTTGTTTTTCCGGTGCAGTTATGTCAGCACGATAGATAAATTCCCTCCAACCACTGGTCTTGCCAGCTAAGTCTTTAGATCTAACCTTTAAGTGATAGATGCCATCTTCGCTGATTGATGGAGGAGTAAAACTACGGTTGTTTATAGCCGTCGACTCAAAAGGAGGAGTGGGAATCTCATCGGTATCCCAAGATATTTCATACTCAGCTAAGCCGGATGTTCCACCAGCTGGCTCATCCCAGATAAAGCTGGGGTTGGTTCTCTTTGTCCAAGGATCATTGTTAGCTATTCCATGGATTTCAGTAATTGCTCCTGGCTCAGAAGGAAGAACTGAAGAAAACCTATAGATAAAAATCTCTGCCGGAGAGCTTACATTGCCGGCATTATCAATAGCTACTACTTTTAGAAAATAAGTGTTATCAGCCGTTATTATAGGCGGCTGAAAAGTGTTGCCGCTGATTGGAGTGCTTGGAACCTGAGAAGGATCTGTGCCCCAGTAAACTCTATAACCAGCAACAGAACTTGTTTCATCAATCCAGTTAAACCTAAAAGAAGGATTGATAAGTGAGGTATAGCTGCCGCTTTCTGTGCCATGAGTTTCTTCAATAGCAGCCATCCCTTCCATAGGTTTAGGTGTTTCAACATCTGCATTATAACGATATGTTTTTGGATCTGATATATTCCCGGCTGTATCTTTTACCCATACCTTAAGATAATATGAACCATCTTCATCTATGGTGGGGTTAAAAGTTTGCTCGATTTGATCAGGCTGATTAGGTATTAAAGCAGTTGGATTTGTTCCCCAATATATTCTATAAGTATCTAGTCCGCTAATATTGCAATCAGAGCTTAAGTAGAAATTAGGGCTTATGTTATTTGACCATGGACCATTATCGGGTACATCTGCCGTTATATTATTCATGATTGGCTTGGAGGCGTCATACTTAAAGACAAATACAGTTTCGGTAGCTGCTTGGTTACCGGCATTGTCTTTAGCTCTAACTCGCAGGTAGTAAGTACCTTCAGTTGTCAGGGCAGCCGGGTCAATGGTGGTTCCGGTTACATAAGTTGCAGGAGTGCCAGATGAGCTAGGGCCGAAATAATAGGTGTAGCCGGCAAGGCCGCTCTCATCATCGTCACCGTTTAACTCAAAGCATGGATCAGCGTTGTTAGTCCACTCATTATCTACTACTGCGTGGGTCTCCATTGCAGTTCCGTTTGTTGGAGAGCTAACATCGGCTCTATATGTAAAAATATCTGACCAAGCACTTACTCTTCCAACATTATCTATCGCCCTTATCCTTAAATAATAAACACCGCTTTCAGATAAGGTAGCCGGTGTAAACGTAGAGTTATTTACATTATCATACGGAGGAGGACACAAAGAATCAGTTCCAAAATAAACGTCGTAGCTCTCGATTCCGCTACCACTATCAGTTGAGTTAGCCCATGAAAAACTAGGATTGTTGATATTGGTTACAGGGTCATTGCTATTATAGCCATGAATCTCTGTAATAGAGATAGGCTTTGTGGGAGCATTTCCATCGTATTTATATATATACTGTTCAACGGCACTTTCTTTGCCGGTATTATCTCTTGCTTTTACTTTTAAGTAATAAGTGCCCTCAGCTGTAAGCGGGCTAGGTGTAAAATTATTACTGGTTGTTTCAGCAGCTGGAGTCCCGGCACTGTCAGGACCAAAGTAATAGATATATTTCTGAATACCGCTTTCATTATCTTCCCAATTAAATCTAAAACTAGGATTATTTTTACTTGTCCAGGTTTCGCTCTCAATACCGCTTGTCTCTTCAATGGCATCTTTTCCCGTTATGACATCAGGTGGCAGAGTATCTACAATATAGGTTCGATTAACTGTAGCCACATTATTAGCCCTGTCATAAGCAGTATATGTAACCGTATGAGCTCCGTTGCTGGCAGCATCAGTAGGCACAACCCAGGAATGGTTAAAAGGATACCCTGTAATCTCGATATTATCATCATCAATAACAAAAGCAGTTCTATCATAATCCAAGCCTGAATCCTCTTCATGAGGCTGGATTGTAAAATTTACCGAGCCGCTAACCAAGCTGTTATCTGCGGGGCCGGTAAAGTCAACTGTGGGAGCAGTTGTATCGTTTGCAAAATTATCACTGCCTTTAAAAATAGCATTGCCAAATGTGCTGGGACTATATAATGAAGAGCCACTTGGCCATACCCCAGCATAACTAGGAGTTTGTACAGTTTCACCTACAGACAAGCCAAATGTTTTACTTGTAGTAGATGTAAGGCCTAATTTAGAAAAATATATCTTAAACTCGGCTTCCCAATAAGTTGAACCAACAATTCTCTTGGCGCTCCATTTGTTGGTTGTCTCACTCGAGTAAGTAACACTGGTATTGTAGCCATACCCATTTCCTTTAGCTTCAATATTTTCTCCATCAGATTTTCTGATAGTAAGCATGTAATCGCTACTGTCAGCTGAATTGCCATTATGGTTTAGATCTAAGCCAATCCTGGCAAAGTTGTTAGAAGAATTGCCGCCGTCAGGGATATAGAATCCAACGTACAAATAACTTCCGTTTGTTTTAAAATAAGCACATCCCTGTTGGCCGGTAACAGTAGTAAAATATGCTCTTTTTTCCCCGCTAGCAGTATCTGTCCATTCGTTTACACTAGGGTCTATATTTCCATCATAGGTAACAGTTGTTCCACTACTAATATTTGCTCTACTTAAAGCATCGTCGTGAGCAAAAGAAATTGAGGGAAACATGGCAGCGGGAATTAAATTTAAGACTAAAACCAAAGATATTAACGAAGCTATTGTCTTCCTTATCATATATCCTCCGATAGATAATCTTGCCAGCTAATGGTAGTAGTGTAGAGTAGGGCTAAGAATAATAGTATTAGGTAATGATAACATCACTGTAAGTGGTTTGTCAATAGTTTAACAATCTTTTGAAAAGGGTTAAAAGGATAGAACGAATAGATACCGTAGATTATTTTTTGTGGTTGCGGCTAATCTTTAAGATACGGTATTGCAGCTGGCCTTGGGGTGTTTCTACGGTAACGGTTTCTCCGGCTTTTTTATCCATAATAGCTTGTCCAACTGGAGATTCATTCGATATCTTATGGTTTGTCGGGTCTGCTTCGGCAAAACCTACCACTAAATAATCCATTTTTTCTTTAGTTTCTAAATCCTTTAATGTCACCAAAGAGCCTAAAGAAACTTTGCTGGTAGTAGCCCGGCGGTCATCAATAACTTTAACGTTAGATAGCATATCTCTTAGCTGAGAAATACGGCCTTCTACAAAAGCTTGCTCATTTTTGGCATCGTCGTATTCAGAGTTTTCGCTTAGGTCGCCAAACTCAATTGACTGCTTTATTCTATCAGCCACTTCTTTTCTCTTGGTAGTGGTTAGGTGATTAAGTTCTTCTTCTAGCTTTTTATACCCTTCCGGGGTTAACACTACTTCTTTTTGCGACATAAATTACCTTTCTGTACTGCACTCAAGCGTTCACTGTGCAATGCTAGCAATGAAGTAAACTCCTGTATTATAAGAAAATTATTTACTCTTGTAAAGCAAAAAATACTCTATATTATGTAGTATTGATAGCACTATAAGTGATTGACTAATTAGCGATAATACGTTAGCATTTAAACTAACTGATTTCTATCATATTAGAAAGGAGGTGAACTGTAATGAAAAAATTTATTACCCTTTTAGTTCTTTTTTGCTTAGCAGCTATGATGATAACCAATTTAGTTTATGCTGGCAGTCAATCACCTCAATGGGCTAAACCATGCCGTATACAAAAAAACACTTATTGGACAAAGCTTATTTTTTATACTGGTAAACTATCCATGTGTTATATGCCGGTTCCAATGAGTAAAGCATTTAAAAATTCCTATTTTTTCTTAAGTGCTACTACTCATGCCACAACCGTAAAAAATGAAAACACCAGAGATTACACAAAACAGTACGACTGTTACTGGATTTATGCAAAAGCTACCGCCAGTATTAAAGGTTACTGGAAATACGGCAGTAGAGCTAAAAAGTATTTTAAGCACACTATGAAACCCAGAGCAGACAGTAACTACTCATCTAAAGTAAGCTACCGTAATTCGATAGCCCATTCTCTTGGTTACTGGCAAGCTCCAAAAGGCTATAAGTTCCAATCCTTTTATGCTTCTGCTAAAGGCTCGCATGCCTTAAAAATACGCAGAACTGGACTAAAGTACACAGTTTATACTAAGACTGCTATGAGAAGATCCAGACCTTAGAGTATCAAAAACAGCTAGTCTTTAGATGTCTAGGGGCTAGCTGTTTGCTTATTATTAAGTGCCCGCTCTATGATAAGATAGCGTTGTGAATAAAAAAAAATTATCCCTTAGATTTATTATTATTTTTACCTTAATTATTTTTATTCTCATAGCTAGCTGCAAACAAAAAGATGTTAGCGACCAGTCAAGCCAAGAAACAGAAGCCGTTGGAACTAGATTTTCAATTTCTAATCCACCCTTAAAAGAAGACGACCCAGGTACTAAACTTGTTTATACACTAAATCCCAATGCCGCCTTTAAGGCCACTTATGAATTAGAAAACTTAAGAAATAACCGAAATTATCTGCTACTTTGTTTTTTAGACTACAACCAAGAACCGTTAATCATCGATAACAAAAAAAACTCTCTTTTTAAAATCAATGTTAAGCCTGGACAAAAAAAGTACTGGCGGTTTAAAACAAATACGATAAAAAACGGCTTTCATGATTTTGCTACCCTGTTGATTTGGGACCCTGAGATTCATAGGCTCGACAAAGATTACAGAATAGAAAGTGACTTTAATCTAATAGCAACCAACCGAGCCAATATCATTGCTGATGGTTCAAACCCACCTGCATTTTCATTTATCACTGCCCCAAGCAAGCAATCCCAAAGCAAAGAGCCATATGATGGAATAAGAATAAATAAGCAAGCTAATAACCTTGATTACTGGTTAATAGAAAAGGCTTTATCCGGTAAGAAAATCAATTACTATATTCATGTAGCCAGCAGTGAAAAACAACCAGTAACTTACGCCTTAATTGCTTTACTTGATTATAAGCAAATACCGTTAAATAAATCCAAAGTGTTGTTTGCAAAAGTAAACCCTAATCAAGTAGTTACTTTTCCGGCAAGCTTTACGGCTCCTATGCAAAAAGGAACTCATGAGCTAATGCTTATCAGGATTAAAAACCCTTATAAAAGGTTAACAAGCGATGATGATACATTAATAGAACCAAGTATCCGAGTTCCTATCGTTGTTAAGTAGACAGTATTTCAAAAATTATTTATAAATTATCAGATAATTACTTGTTACGTTCTTTTGAGTGTTGCCGGCTATGGTCTTCTTGTCGAGCCTCGAAGTCTTTTGTGAAATTTCCTGACTTCTTCTTCAGCTTCTTTTTTACTTAAGCCTTTGGCCATAAACTCATCTTTTAGCTCCTGATGTATTTGCTCTTCTAAGGAAGGGCGACTTTGGCCAAATCTCTTATGGATACCAATATCATCAGGACGATAACTGCCACCCCGAACACGTTTTGTTTTTATGCAATGCAAGCATAGATCATCACTATCAATTATTGGCGTACCACAGTTTTTGCATTTCATAGGAATGTTTATACCCAAAGCCTCAAGCAGTAAGCTGTAAGCTTATGGCTCATAGCTTCAACCACTTACCCCTCTTAACCAGGCATTTAAATCGTTTATTTTTAAAAAAACATCATATTTTCTAATTTTATGGGTAAAAACAATAACCGTAGCTATTGATAATTAACGGAGGTTGCAATTTCTCATATTGATTTTCCTGATGGGGTAATACCTTTTACTTATTGCATAATCGGCTTTGTTTTAGCCGGCATTGTACTAGCTGTTTGCACGCGTAACACTGAAAGCAAATTAGTTAGAAAAAAGGTTCCTTTAATGGGAGTGCTTTTTGCCGCGATGTTGTGTGCAATGTCAATACCGCTTGGCATTATCCCATTTCATTTAAGCCTGGCTGTCTTAACCGGGATTTTAATAGGGCCTTGGCTAGGGTTTTCTGCTGTTTTTGTCATTGTTTTTTTTCTGGCTTTGCTTGGACATGGAGGCTTAACGGTAGTAGGAATTAACGCCTTAGTAGTAGGCTCAGAAGCCATCTTTGGTTACTATTTCTTCAAATTATTCAGTAGTTTAATTAAAAACAAGGTGGCAGGCAGTGCTATTAGCACTGTTTTATCTTTAGCAATCTCAATCACTTTGCTTATTAGCATTATTTCAATTGCCCAAATCAACCCGGATAAAATAATCCCTGAAAAAAAAGCCCCGTTTTTGCAAAAAGAAGGCAAACTTGCAGTGATTGTTCAAACAACAAAATACCAGCCCCGGGTAGAAACGCTAAAGCCTTTTGAGCTGCAAAAAAGCGCCCCTATTGAACAGTCATCTACAGTTACCCGTTTTGCAGGTATTGTCTTGCCTATTGCTTTGCTTTGCATAATTATCGAATCTGCCATAACTAGCTTGACCATCCTTACCATAAAAATAATTAAACCCGCACTGCTAGATGATGACGCTGTATTAAAAATAGCAGATAGGATAGAAGAACAAGTAGCTGAGATTAGCTACATAGTAGTAAACGGAAATGACAATAAAGAAGCTGCCTAGCCCAAGCTTGTGTCTTGAAATCGCTTTGCATTCTTAATAAAGTGTCAGCGATATGCAAAAAAGATATCAGTTAGCAAATATCGCTTTTATTTTAATATTACTCGTTCTTTTTGGTTGTAGCTCTAAGATAGCCACAAAAACAAAGCCTATCGAAGTAAAAAAAGCCAAAAAAACAATGCCAAAAAAACAAGTTACATTTGATAAGCCCTACTATAAGGGAATATCTTATCCGGCCTATAATGCAAAGGTTTATCTTAAAGCCGAATCAGACAGAGAAATTAGGCGCATCGCCTCAACCGGAGCCAATACTATTGCCTTGGTGCCATTATGGTATACCACCAACTTAACACAGAGCGATATCCATCCCGAGCCAGAAGATACCGCCACTGACGCCTCATTAATTCACGCTATAAAACTTTCTCATAGCTTGGGAATAAAAGTTAATCTCAAACCTTTTGTCGACCCAAAAACAGGTGGCACCTGGCGGGCAAAATACCATCCTAAAAACTGGCAAGAGTGGTTTAACAACTATAATGTTTTTATAAAACATTATGCCACCATAGCTCAGCAAAATGGTGTTGAGCTTTTAACTATTGGCACCGAATATACCAGCAGTGACGGCGTTAGAGAAGCTAATTGGCGAGAAGTTATCAAAAATGTCCGTAATATCTATAAAGGAAAAATAACCTATGCCGCTGATTACCAAGACATTAAAAGCGACGGCCCACCATACAGAGGCGGCTACCGCAATATAAGGTTTTGGGATGCACTAGATTATATTGGCATTGATGGCTACTTTCCCTTGGCCAAAAAGCCCGGTGAAAGTAAACCCCAATTAGTAGCTCGTTGGCAAAAGTGGATTTTTGAACTCGAAAATTGGGGCTGGGTTAAGGAACAAAAGAAACAAATTATTTTTACCGAAATAGGATATGGAAGCTACCCTGGAACTACTGTTGACACCGGCCACTGGGATAGAAAAACAACTACCGTCAGTTTATCTGAACAAGCCAATGCCTACGAAGCTGTCTTTGTTGCTTTTGAGAAAAAACCCTGGTTTGCCGGCATGTATTGGTGGGCCTGGGATAACCCGTCTACTTTTGATTGGAAACCTCATATCAGAAAATTCTTCTTTACGCCCAAAGGTAAACCAGCTGAGCGAGTACTGCATCAGTGGTTTAAGAAAACAAACTAATGTTTTCTCTAGATAAGCCGATATTATAAAAGCAGGCATTAAGCTCTAGACCAAGGGAGAAATATGGAGTGGTACCCGGCTTCAACATTAATAACAGTTATAATAAGTGCGGTTATTGCTTGCTTTACCATGTTTAGAAGCCGAAATCATAGGGCTACAAAAGTATTTTCTTTTCTATTATTAGGAACAACCCTCTGGTGTTTAGGCGCTTTCTTGGTTAATATCTCAACACAGGCCAAACAAGCACTTTACTGGACAAGATTTATGCATCTGGCAATCGTCTTTGTGCCTTCCTTTTTCATCCATTTTGTTATAGCCATGCTTTCAGAAGAAAATAATTGGATTCTAAAGACTTGTTACGGTATCTCTATATTTTTTGCCTTTACCATCTTAAGCCCTTTGTTGATAACCAAAGTTACCCCTGCTGATTATATTGGCTGGTCATTTTCAACCGGAATACTATATTACCCTTTAGCAGCCTTTTATGTTTTAGGGTCAACTTACGGTTTTATCAAGCTATACAAATCTTATAACCAGACTTCTACCGGTTACAGAAAAAAACAGCTTCAGTACTTTATCTTTGCTAATCTTATCGCCGTTACAGGAATAATAATCTTTTATTTTCTTTCGATTAGCAATCTACCTTTTAAAGTTCCGCCGATGGATAATTTATTTCTTTTAACTTTTATTTTAATTGTTACCTACGCCATGATATCTTACCGGTTAATTGATATTAGGCTAGCGATAATAAAATTCTTCTTTTTTAGCTTATTTGGTACTTCAGTACTTATTTTATTTATTGGATTATTAACCCCAGTCAGCTATCTTGTGTATCAGAAAATAGAATATCCATTTATAGTTGTAGCAGCAGGCGCCTTTGTTCTAACCGTTGGCATAAGCAAGCCACTGAGAGAAGGACTAATGGGCTATGTTAACCAAATAGTTTACGGCGAAAATCACAAACATGCCAAAGTAATAAAAGATGCCGCTTCTGCAGTGGTAACAATGCTAGATATCAGAGAATTACTAGGATATGTTATGGAAACAATCGTAAAAGACATAGGCGTAAAAAAAGTGTCTCTGCTGATAAAAGAAGGTAGTGTCTATAAAGTTAAAGCATCACAAGGGTCGCAAGCTAGAAATTATCTACTAAAAGAAGACTCACCTCTTATTGTCAAGCTTAGCCAAAATAAAGATAAAGCCTACATTAGATACGAATTAGAGCGAGAGAATAATCAAACTAATAAGGGGGTAATCCAGGAATTAGATAAAATTGGAGCCGAGCTTATTATCCCTTTGGCTTACAAAGAAGAGTTAATTGGGGTGCTTAACTTAGGACTCAAATCATCTGGAAAAATATATTCCCCAACTGATATCGATACCTTAACAACGTTAGGCACTAACTTAGGTATTGCCCTGGTAAATGCCAAGCTTTACGCCGAAGCAATATCAGATGCCTTAACCGGGCTGTATCATCACAAATATTTCAAATCCCGGCTTGCTGATGAACTATTGCAAGCCAAAACTCTTAAGTATCCATTCTCCGTGATGATGCTTGACCTTGATCATTTTAAGAAGGTAAATGATACCTATGGCCATCCTGTTGGAGACGAAGTATTAAAAGAAGTCGCTGACTTGATGAAAGAAAATACTAGATTATTTGATGTAGTAGCCCGCTATGGTGGCGAAGAGTTTGCCATCATTCTGCCCGGAGTTGGCAAAAACGGACGTAAAAACCATATTCAAACGGTTACCAAAATTGCCGAACGCCTAAGAAAGAAAATCGAAGAACATCAATTTTCTTCTTCGAAAATTAAACTGACCATTAGTATCGGTTTAGCCATATATGATGGCAAGGGTAAAAACGTAACTGACAAAAATCTTCTAAAAAAAGCAGATGATGAGCTTTATATGGCTAAACGGCAAGGACGAAACAGAGTTTGTATCAGTTCCTTTAGTGATCTTCCTGGCAAGCTTGCAGTCGTGTCTAACAACGCTGCTCCAAAAGCAAGCGCCAGTTAGCCAGCCATAAGCTTTAAGACGCAAACCTTAAGCAAAAAATATTCCATCGTTTACTTAGAGCTAGCTTACGGCATACTGCTTACGCAGTGGCGCTATATGCATCAAGAAGTGGGCGAAACATCGCTTGGTCTGCTCCACATTCCGGACAAATCCAGTCTTCGGGCAAATCATAGAATGAGGTGCCAGATAAAACTTCAGCAGCAGGATCCCCTTTTCTGGGATCGTAGGTATATCCACAATCACTGCAAACATACAAACGCATTTTGACTCCTTTAGGCGGGCCCTTAAAGGGCATAAGGCTATTTTAGAAAACTTAAGTTTAAGTTAGCGCTTTTTTGATAAGAATTGCAATAGTTTTTTTATATATTTTTAGCTTTTTTAAGCCATACTCTTGCTCTCTTTGCATTTATCTACAGACTTATTGCCATAACTTATTGCCGGAGGTAGGTAAGGGCAATGTTAGTAAAACGATAGCTGTAAAAAAGAAAAGAGCGCTAAGAAAGAAGGACAATTTTATGGTCAGATTAGACGAGGAAGAAATCGCTGATGCCGGATGAAAGGCCCTGCCGACTAAAATAATCATACTCCAATATAGACCCGCTATTATCGAATACATCACAGCAGATAATTTATCGACATCGATAAGATAGGTAAATGATAAAATAAGGCTCGAAAATAAAAGTATTAATACATTGTATTTAAATCGCGGCTCGGTGAACAAAACAGCATTCCAAATGATCTTCATAGTAACCGATGATAGCGCTAGATTAATAGCAAGTAGAATAACTGCAATTAGCTCACTTTTCTTAGCCCAGTTAAATATAAACAATTTGTTAGTAACTAAAAAAATAATCCCCAGAATCCCGCTTAAACTAAAGACTAAGATAGTTGACCAAATAAGTGCCCCATGAAAGTAGACTAGTTTTACCCATTGACCCAATGTCTGCTCGGCCGGAGCACAAATAATTATTATTATCCCAATTGCAAAAAATAGAATTGCGCTAAATATCCTGGTAGATAGCTTCATAATTTAATTATAACTACTTAGTAGCAAAATTAAAGAACAAGGTTAAAAAAATAATCATCATTGCAGCGTTGGTTACTATCCTGGAAGGTTGCCTAAAGGGAACGTTGATAATGGTCCAAGAGAATAAAAAGGATAACGGCAAGCCTAGAATAATATAGTCAAAGCCGGGGCCTGAATAATCATGCCAGGTAGTAGGCCCACTGGGAATAGCTGATATTAACTTAAACCCCTTATAGGACAAACTAAAGCAAAAAAAGGCAGCCACTATTATCACTATTGCCGAAAAGATTCTATTGTATATCAAGCGTTTAATAAGGCCCAAGAACATAGGATAATTATAACATCCGTTGACCGCTAACTAAGATGTTTATATAATAATTAAAAAGAAATTAGAAAGAAGGCTTGTTATGCTTTCTGAGCGAGCCGGCTCACTGAAAATTAGAGAAGGGTCTTATGAAGGGCATCCACTTCTGATTCTGGATGGAGACTGCGGCCAAGATCAGGGGGAAGTTCTTCAAAGCAAAATTAGCAAACTAGTCAGTGGCGGCGATAAAACAATAGCAATTGACGTTCGCAATCTACACTTTAACGGCGTGTGCTGTTATAGCATAATAGCTAAAGCTCACCGGGAAATCTTAAAACTTGGTGGCAACTTAATCCTTATTAAAGAAACCCAAAATGCAACATCTAAAGCTCATCGAGTAAGAAGAGCTCACGGAGACCATTACTAAGCCAATTCGAAATCCATTTGGCGCTGCCCCACTACTACATTTATCAGCCTAACTTTTACTTTTTGGCCAATAAGGAAAACTTTGCCGGTACGTCTGCCTCTAAGTAGAAAACGCTGCGGCTCATAATCATAATAATCATCTCGTAATAACCTTGCAGGGACGAGCCCTTCGGCTGAGTTAGGAATCTGAACAAAAAAACCGTAGGATTGGACACCGGTAATTATGCCTTCGTATGTTTCTCCAATATAGTCTTTCATTAATTGACACATCATTACATCCACCGCCTCGCGCTGCGCTGACTCCACTTCTCTTTCTTTTACAGAAGCGTGTTCGCTGATTTGGGATAACTTGGCTAATGTTTCTTCATCTACCTTTATCTTTTGACTACCTATGACTTGCTTAACTAAACGGTGAACAACTAAATCAGGATATCTCCTTATCGGTGAAGTAAAGTGACAGTACCGAGCAGAAGCCAAACCAAAATGCGGGCTGAGGGTAGCTGCATAACGTGCTTTTTTCATTAAACGCAAAAGGACCATATTAATAAGAAGACGCTCCGGCCGGCTATGAGCAAACTTAATAATCTGTTGAAAGGTTTTTGGATTAGCTCCTTTTAGAGATTTAACCGGATAGTTTAATTGTTTTAGTAGCTCTTGCACTTGAGCAATAGCATCTTCGGCCGGATCTTCGTGGATGCGATATATTAAAGGTTGTTGCTGCCAATACATATAATCAGCCACTACTTCGTTAGTTAAAATCATTGTCTCTTCAATGAGCTTAGTAGCAGGAGTTTTCTCTCTAATTTTTACATCTATTGGTTGCTTGTTATCATCTAGAATTACTTTGGGCTCGATTGTCTCAAAGTTGACAGCACCGCGTTTATTTCTTTTTTCTTCTAAGATATCGCTTAATTCTCTTAAAAGCCTAAGCGTAGTTTCTTGCTGTTTATTGTCAAAACTATTCTTTTTAAAACATTCATCGACTTGTTCATAGGTAAGCCTGGCCTTGCTATTGATGATGCCTTTAAAAACCTTAGAATCTATGACATCTCCTGCATTGTTAATTACCATCTCTACCGATAAAGTAAGCCGGTCGACTTTCGGATTTAAGCTACAAATGCCGTTAGATAACTCTTTTGGAATCATTGGATAAACCCTGTCTGGGAGATAGTTACTAAAAGCCCTCAGGTAGGCTTCTTCATCAATAGCTGACTCTTCAGTAACATAATGAGAAACATCGGCAATATGGACATTTAGATGATAGTACCCGTGCCTTTGTTCGATACAGACAGCATCATCAAAATCCTTAGCGTCTAGCCCATCGATGGTTACTACGCAGTCCCTTCGATAATCTTTTCTTCTATCAATATCTTTTAACGATATTTCGCTTGGGATTTTTTTAAGCTCTTTTTTGACCTCCTCTGAAAATTCTTTTCTTAAATCATGCTCTCTTACTATTATTTCAATCTCTACTTCTGCTACGCCTTCTTGACCGATTATTTCCTTAACCTCAACTAGAGGTTTACCCTCTCCTGGAAAAACTTTGATTTTGCCTAAAACTATATCACCATCTTTTACCTGGTTAGAGATGCACTCAAAATCATAAGGAATCCGCCGGTCAGAAGGAACAAGTATGGTCTTACCAGGTATTTTCTCGATTCTACCTATCACCTTATCCGTTGCCCTCTGAATTACTTCTACAATTTTCCCTTCCCGGCTTAGTCCTTTTTTTCTGCGGCGCAAAACGACTGCTACCCTGTCTTTTGGCATAGCACCCAATGTATTATGGCGCTTAATATAAATGTCAAAATCGGGGGTCACAACAAATCCAAACCCTTTTTTATTTGCCTCAAATATTCCAGTTAGGTTGTCAAGTTTTTCAGGAACAGCAAAACAGCCGTTTTTGGTCTGGATAATTTTTCCTTCTGAAGCTAATACATCCAAAGCTTTTTCTAATGACTCGATAGTAACAGTTGGATCTTTTAATTTTTTGAGAAGTTGCTTAAAAGAGGAAGGGTGATAACTTTTTTTTCTCATTAACTTTAGAACCTTATTGGCGATTCGCATATAATAGTGTCTCGTGGCTAGTGACTCACTCGTGACTAGTTAAGTATGCTCAAGGCTTTTTGCAACTGGTTATCAGTATCACCATTTTTGCGATACTTTACTACTATATCAGGAGTTATACCCTTTTTATCAATGGAGCGCCAACTAGGAGTAAACCATTTCTGGCTAGGGATAATAAGCGCCCCTTTGTTGGAAAGAGTAATTACATTCTGGACGCAACCTTTACCAAAAGTCTGCTCTCCGATAATAGTCGCTCTTTTATGATCTTGTAAGGCACCGGCCACAATCTCAGATGCAGAAGCACTTCCTTTATCAACTAAAACTACCAACTTGCCCTTATATATAGCTGTTTGGCCACTTGAATAACTTTTCTCTTCCCCCTGCTTTGATTTAGTGCGAACAACCACAACATTATTAACATACAGACCCACTAAATCAATAGCTTGGTCTAGTTCGCCACCTGGATTTCCCCTTAAGTCTAAAATTAATCCTTTTGGCTTTTTGCTAAGAACTAGTGACATTTTCTTCTTTACTTGCTCGCTTAAGTCCCTGGTAAACTGGTGTACTTTAACATATCCGATTTTGCCTATCATTTTTGACGATACATTAGGCAACTCAATCTTTCTTCTAGTTAATTCAAACGGTATCTCTTTACCTTTGCGCTTAAGAAGCAACTTAACTTTAGTACCCTCAGGGCCTTTGATGTGTTCAGCTACCGTATTGATACCAATCTCTTTTACCGTTCTGTTGTCTACCTTTACGATATAATCGCCTTCTTTAATGCCGGAAGCCTCAGCCGGAGAACCCTCAAAGAGCGAAACAACATAGACTTGCTCCTTATCAAACCCTAAAATCATTCCCACCCCGGAATAATTACCGGCCATATGTTGATTAAAACTTTTATAGTTTTTAGGACTTAGATACTCGGCGAAAGGATTGTTTAATGATTTTGTTATTCCCTCCAGAGCACCTTGAATTAGTTTTTCCTTATTTGTTTTAGCGTAGTAATTATCCTTGATTTGCCCTAAAGCCTCGTTGATCAATTCAAGATCGGAAGAACCAGATACACTGTAATTTTTTAAAAGATAGTTGTTGTAGCCGAAATGATACCCGACCACGAAAGCACCCGAGATAAGCAAGCAAAAAATAATTGTTAAAACAAAGGTGATAAGAAACTTTTTCGACATTAACTTTGCCCTTAAGTTGTTAGATACCTTCTTAAAGCAATCGTACTTCCAGCAGCGCCGATAGCGATACCGGCTAACATCAACCAGAATACCAAAAGGTTATAAAAAGAAGAATTAATATCTATCGGTAGCCAGGGTACACTTGATTGGAACTGGGCTAACACAAAAGCTTTGATAGCTAATAGCAATAACACCGCTAAGATTGCACCTATTAGGCCCTGCAAGATTCCTTCTAGCAAAAAAGGCCAGCGAATAAACCAATTCGAAGCCCCGACCAAGCGCATTACCGCCACTTCTTTTCTTCTGGAATAAATCGCCAATCTAATTGTATTTGATATTAGAGCCAAGGAGGCAAAACATAAAAAGGTAATTAAAACCAAAAAAATCACCCTTATCCAACCGGTTACCTTAAATAATTTCTGGATAGTCTCCCTAGCATAGTTTATTTTTTCGACTACTGTTTTTCTCTCCGGCAAGTTTTCCAGTTTGCCTGCCACTTTATTTGCATCACGCGGATTCTTGAGACTAAGCTCATAAGATGCCGGTAGGGGGTTTCCGCTTATTTGCTCAATTAATTCCGGCTGATTTTTATGGCGCTCCTTAAAATCAACTAAGGCCTGGTCTTTTGTAATATAGACAACGGTTTTGACTTCTTTAAGCTCTTTTATCTTGGCTTCAAAAGATTGTACTTGTTCTTTGGTAGCTGAATCTTTTAAGAAAATTTTTATTTCTACCTTGTTTTCCAAGTCGCTAGTGATTTTACCAACTATATGACCCAGAAAAGTAATACTTCCTACCAACAAAACGGAAATAAAAACTACCATTACCGCTGCAAAACTCATCACCCAATTACGGCGAAAACTATCATAGGCCTCAGCTAGAAAATAATAAACCCTAATCCTCACCGTATACACCCCGCATTTGGTCTCTCATTACTTTTCCGTCAGCTAAAGCAACTACCCTTTTTCTCATCGAATCAACCATTTCCCTGTCGTGAGTAGCGATAACCACTGTGGTACCGGTCTTATTAATCCTATTTAAGATAGACATGATACCCATTGAAGTATTGGGATCGAGGTTACCGGTTGGCTCATCAGCTAACAACAAGGGCGGACGGTTAACAAAAGCCCGGGCAATAGATACCCTTTGTTGTTCTCCACCTGATAGTTCATCGGGATAGCTCTCAAACTTGTCACCTAAACCCACTAACTTTAACACCTCAGGAACCTGGGTTGCAATAACATGTTTTGATTTATTTATTACTTCGAGAGCATAAGCAACATTCTCATAAGCGGTTTTATTGGGAAGCAGTTTAAAATCTTGAAAGACAGTACCGATATTTCGCCTAAGATAGGGAACTTTCCAATTTCTTAGATGAATAATATCTTGGCCGGCTATTGTTACCTGGCCTTTTGTGGGAACTAGCTCTCTTAATAGTAAGCGAATGAAGGTAGATTTACCAGAACCGCTAGGCCCTACAATAAAGACAAACTCACCTTTATCAATACTTAGATTTACATCTATTAATGCCGGCTTCGGACTTTCCTTATAAGTAACTGATACGTCCTTTGCTTCAATCATCATGGCTACAAACAACCCCCTAAGGCTGAAATCTTAACAAAAAACAGTCGTTAAAGCAATTGTTTCACTTTAGCTTCAATGTCTTTGGCAGTAAGACCGTAGTGTTCAAGCAATTCATCCGGACTGCCAGATTGGCCAAAGCGGTCTCTAATGCCAACCATAGCTACCGGTAGAGGAATATTCTCAGCCAGTAACTCACAAATAGCACTGCCCACTCCGCCGACAACAGTATGGCACTCTGCAGTTACAACGCGTTTGGTTTTGGCTACCGAATCCAAGATTGCCGCTTTATCTAAAGGTTTAACTGTTCTTAAATTAATAACCTCACAATCAATTCCCTCTTTAGCTAAATTATCTGCAGCTTCTAGGGCGGCTGCTACCATTATGCCTACAGCAAAGATGGTTGCGTCTTTTCCTTGCCTAAGCATCAACGCTTTGCCAAACTCAAACTTGTAATCATCGGCATTGATCTGGGGAAGAGCAGCGCGTCCTAATCTTATATAGATCGGGCCTTCGATGTAGGCTGCGGCTTTAACAGCCGTCTTGGCTTCTATATAGTCTGAGGGCACTATTATTTTCATATTAGGAATCGCCCTCATCAGGCTAATATCCTCAATAGCTTGATGAGAGCTACCATCGGCACCAACAGTTACTCCTGCATGCGAAGGACACAACTTCACATTTAAATTAGAGTAAGCAATAATGTTGCGGACTTGCTCGAAAGCACGGCCGGTAGCAAAAATAGCAAAGGAGCCAGTGTAGGCAATTTTCCCCGAAGCCGCCAGCCCAGCTGCTACTCCCATCATCAACTGCTCTGCAACGCCGCAATCGATAAAACGTTTGGGAAATTTTTCTGCAAATGTATAGCTCGTAGTAGATTTGGCTAAGTCGGCATCAAGAACCACCACGTTGGGATTTTCTTGGCCCAGCTCAACTAACGCATCTCCGTAACCTTGCCTGGTAGCTTTCATTTATCTGTTATTCCTATAAAATTACAAATCGTAAATTCCAAATTACAAATAATATCGAAATTCAAAATTCCAAACATTTTAATTGGGATTTGATACTTGTAATTTATTTGCTTTTTGGTGCTTGGTTTTTGAGATTTATTCATCTAGTTCATCCTCACTTACACCAAGTTCCAATAAGGCCTGCCTGACTTGTTCTTTATTTGGAGCTACTCCATGCCAATCTACTTTGTTTTCCATAAATGAGACCCCTTTGCCTTTTACCGTATGGGCCACAATCATCGAAGGTTTTTCTTTAACCTTTTTGGCTTTATCTGCCGCCTCTATTATTTGGTTAAAATCATGGCCGTCGACCTCAAAGGTTTGCCAGCCAAAAGCTTCCCATTTTTGAGCTATTGGTTCCAGAGAACTAATATCGCAGGTCTTGCCATCAATTTGCAATCCATTGTTATCCAGAAAAACGATTAGATTATCAAGCTTGTGATGAGCAGCAAAAATAGCAGACTCCCATATTATTCCTTCTTGGCTTTCGCCATCCCCGATTATGGAATAGACATGATGATCTTCTCCATCCATCTTACCTGCCATCGCCATACCCACAGCAGTAGAGATACCTAGTCCAAGTGAGCCAGAACTCATATCAATTCCTACCGTGCGCCTTAAATCAGGATGGCCTTGTAAGCTGCTTCCCAGCTTACGCAAAGTCCAAAGTTTCTCTCTTGGAAAAAAAGAGGCCTCAGCTAAGACCGCATATAAAGCAGGACAAGCATGGCCCTTAGAAAGCACAAAGCGGTCTCTATTTTTCATTTTAGGGTTTTTAGGGTCAACATATAAAATCTTGAAATATAAAGCACAGAGAATATCAGCGCATGATAGCGAGCCACCGGGATGCCCCGAACCAGCTAGGCCTATCATTTTAATAATATCTTGTCTTATCTTAGTAGCTTTTTCTACAAGCTCGCTGTGCATTAATGTTGGCAGTTCTTATTCCTTAAATAGTAGCAAAAATCATTAACTTATATGGTTAATATACGGGTATAGGGGGATGTTTGTCAAAACTGTAGGGGCACACCCCTGTGTGTGCCCTCTGTTCTCAAAAACAAACGAAAGGGCAGGCACGCGACAGGCCCCCGAGGCTTAAGAACCTAAGAAACTAGTGAGTCTATCAAGGCTAATATTAATTATTTTTTCTTTATCTATGCCAACCTTATCAATTAAGGCCAGGGCAGCTTCAAAGCTACCTACCCCGCTAGCTAGATGAGCATCGCTATTTACAACAATTTCATTGCCCACTTCCAAGACTGCCTCTGCCAGTTTTAAATCGAGATCATAAGCTCCATGCCGGCTAGTTGAGGGCAAATATGAGCTGTTATTAAACTCAATAGCTACCCCTAAATCTTTAGCTGCTTTAGCCAGTTCCATATAATCAATAGGGAAAAGAGGGTTGCCGGGGTGACCCACAATATTTACCGATTTATGGCTAATAGTTTTTATCATTACTTCAGTATTTTCTTTGGCACTTCTGCTTTCATAACCACAATGTGAATGAAATGTAGCCAGTACCACATCCAAAATATCGAGCAACTCATCTTCTAAATCCAGCTCTGCCTTTGAATTAATTATATTTGCTTCTGCCCCTTTAAGAATCCTTACCCCTTGTATTTCCTGAGGTAATATACGCAGGTTCCAAAAATGATAGGGGTGGGCTCCCCCGGGCAAAGCCGGCCCATGGTCAGTTATAGCCACCATTTTTAGCTTACGTATAAAAGCCGCTTTAGCTATCTCATTAACAGTTGAGAAAGCATGCCCCGAAGCTACTGTATGAACGTGTAAGTCAGCAATTATCTTCATCTGTCATCCTTAATTTGGTCAACGGTCAATGGTCAACGGAAGTAATATTTTACTTTGACCTTTAACCTTTACCCTTTGCCCTGCTCTGATGGTACCTCACAATAAAATCCTGTATTTCGCCATCTAAAACCGCATCCACTTTTCCAGTCTCAAGACCGGTTCGGTGATCTTTAATCATACGGTAAGGATGAAGCACATAGGAGCGAATTTGGCTGCCCCAAGCAATTTCCTTTTTCTCTCCCTTTATTCTGGCAATTTCTTCGGCTTTTTTTTCTAGCTCTAGCTCATAGAGCTTAGCTTTTAGTATTTTCATAGCCGTATTACGGTTCATAAGCTGGCTTCGCTCATTCTGACACGAAACCGTAGTTTTTGTGGGAGTATGAGTTATACGAACTGCAGAATCAGTCACATTAACATGCTGGCCTCCGGCCCCCGAAGAACGGTAAGTCTCTATTCTTAAATCCTTAGGGTCGATATTTACTTCAACTTCTTCATCAACAACCGGAGTTACGTCAACTGAAGCAAAAGAGGTATGGCGCCGCTTAGAAGCATCAAAAGGCGATATGCGTACCAGGCGATGAACCCCTTTTTCTGCTTTTAGCAAGCCATATGCATTTTTGCCAGATATTGTAAGAGTAGCACTTTTTATTCCTGCTGCTTCTCCGGGAGAAACCTCATTTAGGATAGCATTGAAACTTTCAATTTCAGCATATCTTAAATACATCCGAAGCAGCATATTAGCCCAATCCTGGGATTCGGTTCCTCCTGCCCCCGGATGAATCTCTACAATAGCATCGTGGCGATCGAGGTCGGAAGTAAACCAGGCTGATATTTCCAGGTGATTTAATTCGTTGGTGATTTTACTTACTTGCTGCTCTACTTCTTGGGCAGTTTTTTCGTCTTCTTCGCTTATAGCCAGCTCATTTAGCACTTTTAGATCTTCAATTTTTAAAGACAGCCCGTTGTACATATCGATATCGTCTTTAATATCTTTGATTTTAGAGGTTATCTTGGTAGCTTTTTCTTGATCTTCCCAAAAACCAGACTCTGTGGTTTTTGCCTCTAGTTCTTTTAGGGATTCTTCTTTTGCATCAGGGTCAAAGATAGTCCTTTATCTGGACTAAGCGTTTATGTAATTCGTTAATTTTCTCAGAACAATCAATTATCATTGACCGCAACACTTCTTATACTTCTTGCCACTGCCACAAGGACAGGGTTCGTTACGTCCTACTTTATCACTTTTTGCCTGGTATGTTTGGGTGGTGGTTTCAGCAGCTTGGGCTGTCATATTCATAGAAGCCCCGGGAGCAGTAGTTAAATCCGTAAATACCGGAGTAGCTTGCTCTAATTGTGACACCGGAGCTTCAGCAATTTCTACATGGAAAATATACTCGGCAAAATCCTCCTTGATAGCTCCCATGAGCTGCTGGAACATATCATAAGCTTCTGCTTTAAACTCAACTAAGGGGTCGCGCTGCCCCATTGCCCGCAGACCGATTCCCTCTTGCAAGTCATGTATTACATCTAAGTAATCCTTCCAATGATGGTCTATGACCTGCAACATTATTACCTTAATCAACTCAGCTAAGCCATCTTCGCCTAGCTGAGCCTTTCTTTGCTCTAAACCCTGATTGGCAATGTCGTTAAATTTGTCTTTTAGGGTTAGAGGAGTTAATTCCTCATCCTTAAAATCTTTAGCTGATAACTCGTGGGGGATAAATTGTTTGATATGGCGAAGCAAGCCATCGATATCCCAGTCTTCTGCGTAGACTTCCTCATTTATATGACGATCAACAGTTGCTAAGATTATTTCTTCTAAAAAACTTATGGCTAACTCAATGAGCCCGGATCCGCCCGCTAGCACCTTATCGCGTTCCTCGTAGATAATTTCGCGCTGTTTATTGACAATGTCGTCGTATTCCAGAAGATGTTTTCTGGCAGAAAAGTTAATCGATTCTACCTGCTTTTGAGCATTCTCAATAATTTTAGACAGCATTGCCGCTTCAATCGGCTGGTCATCAGGTAAATTAAACCTCTCCATTACCGCTTTAATACGGTCAGCAGCAAAAAGCCGCATTAAATCGTCTTCTGTAGACAAATAAAATAACGACGAACCAGGGTCCCCTTGACGTCCGGAGCGCCCTCTTAATTGATTGTCAATCCGTCTGGATTCATGACGCTCTGTGCCTATAATATGAAGCCCGCCTTGAGCTAAAACTTTTTGCTGCTCGGCTTTATCAGCAGGATTCCCGCCTAAAACGATGTCGACACCTCGGCCGGCCATATTGGTAGCTACTGTTACCGCTCCTTTTTTGCCTGCTTGAGCAATAATATCGGCTTCTCTTTCATGATACTTGGCATTTAAAACCTCGTGTCTTATGCCCCGTTGCTTTAGCAGCCTTGAGAGCCGCTCACTTTTTTCAATAGATACTGTTCCTACCAAAACCGGCTGTCCCCGTCTTGAGCGCTCAGCAATATCATCAGCTACCGCCTTGAATTTGATTTCCTCCGTCTTATATATAACATCGGAGAAATCCTTTCTTACCATCGGTTTATTAGTAGGGATCTCCATACACTCCAATTTATAAATATGCATAAACTCGTCTGCTTCGGTGATGGCAGTACCTGTCATACCAGCTAGTTTTTTATACATCCTAAAATAATTCTGCAAAGTGATAGTAGCAATAGTTTGGTTTTCTTCACGAACAGCTACTTGTTCTTTTGCCTCTATAGCTTGATGCAATCCTTCGGAGTAGCGCCTTCCTTCCATCAGGCGGCCGGTAAACTCATCAACAATTATTACTTCTCCGTCTTTTACCACATAATCGACATCTTTTTTAAATAAAGCCTTAGCCTTTAGAGCTTGCTGCAGATGATTAACATAATTAGTATGCAAATGATCGTATAAGTTTTTAATATTTAAGGCGCTTTCCACTTTAGCAATGCCGGATTCGGTAATAGAAACCGCCCTGTCTTTTTCATCTACTTCGTAGTCCTCATTTTCCTTTAAGCGGGGAACAATGCGGGCAAATTGGCGATAAGTCTTAGCAGCTTGTTCTGCCGGCCCTGAGATTATCAAAGGAGTTCTGGCTTCGTCTATTAAAATGGAGTCTACTTCGTCGACAATGGCAAAGTGATGCCCTGTTTGGACTTTTTCCTCCAAGCTGATAGCCATATTATCGCGCAAATAATCAAAGCCAAACTCCGAGTTGGTGCCATAGACAATGTCACACTGATAAGCTTTTCTTCGTTCATCAGGCATCATATCGGCCTGAATTAGCCCTACTGTTACTCCTAAAAAATTATAAACCGGTGCCATCCACGCTCTATCGCGCTTTGCCAAATAATCATTTACCGTTACTAAATGAGATGTTTTTCCGGTAATGGAGTTTAGAACAAGGGGCAAAGTGGCAACCAAAGTTTTTCCTTCTCCTGTCTTCATCTCAGAGATTTTGCCTTCAAATAAAACAATGCCTCCCATAATCTGGACGTCAAAATGACGCATTTTCATCGATCTTTTGGAAGCCTCTCGTACAACAGCAAAAACCTCGGGTAATAATTCCTCTAAAGTTTGACCATCCTGATAGCGCTTTTTAAACTCGCCCATTTTAGCTTTAAGCTCATCGTCATTTAAAGCTGCAACCTGCGGTTCAAACTCAGTGACTAAGGCGGCTTTATTTTCTAGTTCTTTGATTTTTTTGCCTTCTCCGTAGCGAAGAACTTTTGAAAGAGTTTTAAACATTGCATGTTATTTTAGCACAATTTTAGGCAATAGATTTCTTTACTCCACTCGCATCCTATGGCTTCGACCTCATCACGCAAGGCGAAATTGGAACTTACAATTGGCTAATACAACCAATTTGCCGCCGCTGCTTAATTTCGGTCTCTGCTCATGGGTGCTCAAGTCGCCAATAAATCTATTGCCTAAATGACCCATTGACCGTTGACCGTCTTTTTCCTCTATATACCATGCAATTTTGCAGATAAAGAAAAGCACCGATGGTAATAAATACATCCCCGGCACTAATAAGGCTAGGCAGAGGATAGGGTTTGGGAATTGGGATTATGTCAGCTAAAAAGGGAAGACGCGTTTTAGCAGTTAGAATAACGTGCTTGTAGTCAGTTAGAAAAGATTTTTTAAAGGCGCTTAGGTCTTCGCCAATAAAAGCTGCTGATTTAGCAGATACCGGCATGCCCCCGTTTAGGGCAATTACGACAAAATTTAAAGTAGCTCCGATAGCTATCAGCAACAAAAAATTATTCTCTTTTCCGTTTATAAAACTAGCAAATATCAACAGAGCGTATGTTGCCAAAAGAAGTGCAAAATTACTAACGGCAGGCATTGGCAAGCTGGCCCCAAAAAAAACCAATCCAACCTGGATAAATAAAGCGATGATAATAAGATAGTCGAAGCGGATTCTTATGGTATCAAGCCTGGATAGCGAGCCTCCCCTAAGATAGCCCACCACAATCGCTAGCACCACCCCTAGCTCAATCATAATCCTAAACCAGTTTTCCTTGACGCTTAAGTACGTTGGTAAAAGCCCGCATTATCCGGGGATCATATATCAAGCCCTGGTCTTTCTGCAATGCTGAGACTGCCTGCTTGGTATCTAGACGTTCCTCTAATTCTTCAGCATGAGTCATCTCGTCAAAGCGGCTGACAATGGAAATAATGCGAGAACCAAAAGGAAGCGGCTTGCTTACCCCCAACCCCACAAAAGGCTCATGGTGATACTTTACCAATTCCGCTGAGTCTTTAAGGTAATCCACATTGCTAATAATTTCGGCTCCAACTTTAGCATGCAGAGGCAAGCCTTCCTCAGATGGCAAATCCTCGGTGTCAAATAAAGTTTCTTTAGCGCTGTCATCAAAACCCAGCTGGCCAATATCGTGCAAGGACGCAGCATATCCTAACCTTTCTAAGTCCTTTCCAAACATGCCTAGTTCGCGGCCAACATCGATGCTTAAGTTGGTAACCCTTTGAGCATGACCCTTTTTGCTTGGATCCCCCGCCTCGATTACCGAAGATAAAGCTGAGATAGTATCCTTATAAGTCCGTCTGATATTTAGCAGCAATTTAAAAGAGTGCCCGGCAACGAGCAGGGGAAGAGCAAATAAAAGATAACTCCATACATGCAGCTTGGAATACATTATAGCCATCAATAAACTGATAATAGCAAAGGTAGAATACATCGGGAAAAGCAGCCTTATAGTTCCGATATAGACCGGCAGAAAAGACACTCCTTTCTCCATCGAGAAAAAAAACTGGTTGAGCCCAATATCAAGAAGGAAAAAGACAGAAGAGCTGGCAACCGTTAAAGGCAAAATATACCAAAAAGAAATAGGTGCGTTTACCTGACCGCCTAAGAAAGTAAATACCAACCAGGCAGCCGACATCGATAAAACAAATCGGCTCACAGTAAGCATGGGTTTAATAAAGTTTAATTTTTTTTCGAAAAAAAGCCTTTGCGCTAAAGCACCTACAAAAACTCCCAGTACCGCAAAGGAGTATGGCAAGATAAAAATTGAAGCTAATACAACAGCCGGGGCAATGGTAAGGCGTCCGCCTTGGGGAAAATCAATACTTAAGAAGCCGCATAAGAAGATTGCTACGGCTAGAGCTAGTGATTGAAAAATCAAAGCGTCTGAGCTTAAGCCCAACAGAGAGAAAACTAAAACAAATAATCCTAAACCAACTACCAGCACCCGGCTGATAGCTAATTTAGATCTGATTGCTAACAAATTACACCCCTAAAGAAAACTCAAGCTTTCTATTTAGAGCAGCCAGAACCGCTTTGACCACTGCTTGATTTTCATTATTAAGGACGATACAGCTTCCGCTGAAGTTAAGCTCTTTTTCTATGGTTAGGAGATTAAGACATACGGTGACTATTTTACGGTCGCCGGTAGATACTAAGCGAACATCCTCCAGGCTAATCCCTCCCGGTAAAGACCCAAGTTTATCAACAGCGTTGATGGTGGCTTGCCCCACCAAACGCAGCTTTGAACTGCTGGAAGCTACCCCTTGGCATAATCCTTCGTATTCTTTGGTCCCTGACTCTAATATTACATTGACTGTGGAGTGAATACCGGAGGTCTCAACATTTACAGATTTCAGTTTAGGACGGGGAAGAGGCTCATTTGCCTGCTCATCACTGGTAATCTGGGCTATGCTGATTTTTCTGTAATCAACCCCTAGACCGTGTTTTACCATAACAGCCGACTCAATATCTCTGGCTAGGCTTTTAAGATTTTTTGGCGAGCTTGAGACAACATGAACTTCTGAGATATCATCAGATTCAGTTACAATGCGAGCAGCTTCTACACCATCTATCTGGCAAATCGTCGTTTCTATCTCGTTAACCGGATGTCCTTTTACAATAAGTTCCATAACCACTCTAAGAAGTACTTAGTTACTTAGATGGTAAAGGATAAAGGGGTAGTAGTCAACTACGGTTCTATCCAGCCGATGTCTTTATCTTTACGGTAATAGACAACGTTAATCTGGTCGGTATCAGCATTTTTGAAGATATAGAAATTGTGGCCCAATAGCTCCATATTAGTCACCGCTTCATTGGGAGTCATTGGTTCCATCTCATGATCGGTCTTAATTATCTGCCTTTGTAAAGTCTGAGAGTATTTATCAACATGGTTACCATGGTGATTATGATGAACTTTCCCTTTATACTTTTCAATTTGCTTTTCTAGCTTACCTAAAACAATGTCTAAGGAAGCATGGATATCAATTGAAGAAGCGCTGGCTTTCATTACCGGACCATTGCTTATTACCCTTACATCAACCACTTGGTTGTCAGAAATACTAGGATTTTTCTCAACTGAACATTCCACTTCTACGATGTCGGCTTGAGCAAAATGACGATGAATTTTTTGGGTTTTCTCTTCAATAAAAGTTCTAAGCTCGTCTGAGATTTCAATGTTTTTACCTTTGATTACTGTTTGCATAAGAATTGTCCTTTCATAAATATATATTCCCTTTAAGCAGATTCATAAAATAATATCGGTAGATATGCTTGTTAACTAAAACTTTTATTTTCCGTGACAATTTTGACAAACTCCGCGATTATCTAATCTAAGTAGGGCGGAAAAACCAGGCCCTGAGCTAGGACTGCTTTTTGTGGGTTCAACTTGGGCCATCACCGTCATATCAACCGAGGTCCCGTGAGCATAATGGCATGTTAAACACTGTATTTGATTATCGGGATCGCTGTTAGGGGTGGTGCCCGTAGCTTTATCTAACGGCAAAACAGTATCGTTATTTAGAGGATTTTGAAGCTTCCCGGTTTCATCAGTCATGTCTACGCCAACTCCGTGATGAAAGTTCTCGCCTTGAGTTGGCTCATTGTAGGTGGTATGGCATGATGCACACCAGCCCGACATTCCTTGACCGGCAGTAGTGGGTGTTTTATAAGGCTGGACACCGGTGTTGCCGGCAGCATAAGCCGTATAGTTAGGCTGATAAGTGATAAAGGGCGGTTTTCCCTCGCGTGGCATAGTAATACTTTCAGAGCTAAATCCAGCTTCATTTGAGCTTACAAAACCAGCAACGTTCACCCCGTTAACTGAGTCTCTAAGAAGGCGGTAGTTTGAACTACCATCAGGATTGTGACAGGTAGAGCAGTTTATAACCATAGTTGTAGAGCCGCCAAACGGAACTGTGCTGGTTGCGCCATCAATAAGATGAGTTGAGGTTACCGCTTTGCCGCCTACCTGGATAAATCCGCCACCGTTTAAACTACCACCAGAAATACCATTAAGAGTGCCGCGATAGACACCGCTTTCCACATCGCAATCAGCGCCTTCGACACTTACACCATGGCAAGTTACTAAACAAGTTTCATACTCGGCAATAGCATTGGTTTGCATAGAATAAACTGACGGAGCAGTTTCTACTCCTAGCTGCTGCTGTATGGGAACGTGCTGACGGTGGCATCCGGTGCAGGTATCGGCATTTTTCTCGAATGATTTATGTATACCAAAACCAGCCTGGGCAACAGGCACACAGGCACAAAACACAATAACTGCTGCCAGAATGATAATTAAGCGTTTTGTCATTTTAACACCTACTACTAACTATTATCTCACAAAATACAGTGTCTAACAAGACCACTGTGAGTAGGGGCACACGCAGGATAATGGGCAACCACGGGGGGTTGCCCCTACGACAATTGGTCAAAAATACCCCAATAATTAGGGTTATGTTGTTATCAAAATGTATTTATATTGTCGTAGGGGGCGTATTGCAATACGCCCCCTACCTAAGGGAGATAAATGTTACATAACAGACAATCGATTAGATTAAAAAAATACGATTATTCATTACCAGGAGCGTATTTTGTGACCGTTTGTACGCATCGTAGACAATTTACATTGGGACAAATTGTTAATGTAGGGGCAGGCCCCCGTGGTTGCCCACAAATGATATTAAATAATATTGGGCAAATGGTTGATAAAACATGGAATGAAATCCCCAATTATTATCATGATATAAATATTGATGTCTTTCAAATAATGCCCAACCATATTCATGGCATATTAATAATTGATAAATTAAATGTCCAGACATTATTTAATGGGCAACCACGGGGGGTTGCCCCTACAACAAGGAATTTGTCGTTATCCGATATTGTCCACAGATTCAAATCAAAGACAACCAATGATTATTTTAAACAAACAAAACAAAATATTTTGTTGCCAATCAAATTGTGGCAACGTAATTATTACGAGCACATAATAAGAAGCGAAAAGGAATTACAGGAGACCAGAAAATACATTGCCGATAACCCAATTAATTGGAATATGGATAGGAATAATCCGAAAAATATGTAGGGGCAGGCCCCTGTGCCTGCCCAATATCATAAACATAGGGCAACCGCAGGGGGTTGCCCCTACATTACGATTGTTGATCCTCGGCGGTTTCGGAGAGCTCGGAGGTTGTTTCTACTCCTCCTTCTGTTTCCCAGAGTTGCAGCACTTCCTGGACAGCGGTGGTATCCACCAGCGGATCTTCGCTGACTTTAAACCATTCATCGCCAGAGTAATTATCAAGGTCAAAGTTACTCATATCGATATAGTTTTCGTCGTCAACTATCATGATAACCTCATTAACAGGATTAAAAAAAGTTCCTCGCATCTGAGCAATATCATCGGTTGTAAAACTTCTGTCCTTAGCCATAACTCTCCTTCGTCTTGTAGTCTATATTCCCATTTACAGATGTTTAAACTGGCAAGCGGGTGAAATAATTCAATTGACACAAATAACGTAGGGGAGGGTTTTAACCCTCCCGCGTTGCCGACAAGGAGGCATGATGGATACCAGACAATTTCTTAATAGGGTTAAAGATGAGGCGTCCCTTCCAGATGACCGGCAGGCTAAAAACATAACCGAAGCCGTCCTTACAACTCTACACTCACGCATTAAGGAAGGTGAGGCTGATGATGTGGAAGCTACATTGCCCACTGAGATAAAAGAGTTATGGGAGGGCGACATCGGTCAAAAAATCACCAAACATTTAGGAGCGGTGGACAAGCTTAACAAAGGTCAATTTATTGCCAGGGTGCAAGACAAAGCCAGGATAGCCACCACGGAGGAAGCTGAGCAAAAGACTAAAGCGGTAATTAAAGTACTTAAGGAAGCAATCCCTGATGGAGAAGTAAAAGACTTAAGCGCCCAGTTGCCCGAGGACTTGAGGGATTTTGTTAAAGCAGCATAAAAAAAGAGACGCCCGAAGGCGCCTCTTTTTTTTATATTAACTAGCCTTGTACTACTTTTCGTGACAGTCTTGACAAACGCCACGGTTAGGCTTACGCAGTATGGCTGTTGGTCCGTTAGCACCTGCAGTTTTAACATACTCTGCAGTTGTAGCAGGAACAGCAGTACTGGTACCGTGAGCATAGTGGCATGTTAAACAAACCATCCACTGATCTTTTTCAAGCTCTGTACCAGAATTAGCAGCCAGTGGTAAGTCATCACCATCGACGCTTAACTGAGCAGTGGTTGAAGTACCAGTCCGCTTATCCGTATATATTGTCCTCCATTCAGAAAGAGCAATATTAACCGGATGACGGAAACGCTCAGCAGTTTCCCAAGCTTTGTCTGTGCCTGTCCTGGTCTTGTAACTACCTTGGCCAATAGAACCACCGCCAGTATAAGGATCATCAGTTGTACCAGATCCTGTCTTAGCGGTTACGTTCTTGTATTTAACGTGGCAACGTTTTCCAGCGTCACCGCCTTTCCAACAAGAAGCAGAAATACCGGCGTTTACATCTGAATCGGTATGACCAGGAGTCGTACCATCATCAGGAATCCACTTACCTTTACCATACCTGTATTCAGTATAGTTTGGTAGGTAGTTTGCTGTACCATAGCTGGCCTCACCAGAACCGATTTGAGGACCGGAGTCGTCATTATCGGTCTTTAACAGACGGTAGTTAGGCGTGCCATGCGGGTCGTGACAATCACCGCAAGTAAGCTTCCTAAGCTCCCTCAGGTCTGGATCGCCAGTAGCAGGTGGAGCATCAACGCTAGCAGAACTACCACCCCAAGCGACATCAGAAGTAGTTTCCCCATCGATATCATGCTTAGAAGTAACAGCTACTCCAGCAAAGTTGGCAAAACCGCCGCCGTTTAAGTTCCCGTTATGGGTACCTAAAGGTGGGTTTGTTCCACCAGTTTGGGCAGTTTTACGCTTTTCGTTACGGCCGGAAAGATATTTACCGTCAGTAACGTTAGTGTCAGCCAGAGTGTTAGTATTGCCGTGGCAAGCTAAACAAAGAGCTGAATCACTGTTAGCAGCGCTAACGCCTGTTACGCCACCGTCAATAGGAGTAATAACAAACAATTTACGTCCTACGGCAGTGTGGCCTCTGTGGCAACCAGCACAGTTTTCCGTCTCGTCAGCAAAGAAAGGACCGGTTAAGTCACCTTTTTCACCGTGAGGCGGATAAGTAGCATAGGTGTTCATTACTGAAAAGAAGGCTAGGATTATTAGAGTTAAGGCTATCAGAAGTGCAGTTTTCTTCATAAAATATTCACCTCCTTCTCTAATAAGATGTGTCAATCACAGGTTTAACATTATAAGCAAATGCTTACTCTGTGTCAACAATATAAGGATAATTATACACCCAAGCGCTATAAGTGGTCAAGCAGGCAGCCATCTGGGGAGATGCTGCAGGGAAGCAGCACTATTGGTAGCTGCTGGAGGGAAAAGGGATGAGGGATAAGGGTAAAATTGGAAAAAATTAAAGCGCTTGGTTGCTTAGAGTAGGGGCGAATAATTATTCGCCCCTACAAACATGCCCATTTACATGTAGGGGCACGGCGCGCCGTGCCCCTACGATAATTGTCAACGCAAAAAAAGAGGCACAATTAAGTGCCTCTTTTTTATCTATGTCATGCGTTGACTATTTGTTGTGGCACCCTTGACATACACCGCGGTTAGGTTTGCGCAATAGAGCGGTCGGTCCGTTGGCACCTGCGGTATTGACATATTGAGCATCACTTGCAGGAGCAGCAACGCTGGTACCGTGAGCATAGTGACAAGTTAAACAACCCATCCAACTATCTTTCTCTGCTTCACCATCAGTTAACTTGTCTAGAGGTAAACCTTTACCAGCAACGCTCAAGTCATCTGTAGTAGAAGAACCAGTCCGCTTATCTGGAAATATTTTTTTCCATTCGGAAAGAGCAATATTAACCGGATGGCGGAATCTAGCAACATCTTCAAAAGCTTTATCAGTACCTGTTCTTGATTTATAGTTGCCTTGGCTAATTGAGCCGCCGCCAGTATAATTACCAACACTACCTGTTTTAGCGGTAACATTTTTGTAAGCTACATGGCAACGCTTTCCGGATGGATCACTGGCACCTTTCCAGCAAGATGCAGAAATACCAGCTTCGACATCAGCTTCAAGAGCAGTGCCGTTCCACTTACCCTTACCATACAATGGAGCTGTATAGTTGGGTAGATAGTCATCTGTCCCATAATCAGGCTCGCGAGAGCCGATTTGAGGACCAGAGCCATCGTTGTCGGTCTTTAACAGACGGTAGTTAGGTGTACCGTGCGGGTCGTGACAATCGCCGCAAGTAAGCGTCCTTAGCTCGTTGCCTGTCGGGCTGTCATCACTAGTAGCACTTCCACCCCAAACGATATCAGTTGAGGTTTCGCCATCGATATCGTGTTTAGAGCTTACAGCAGCGCCCTTAAAGGTAGAGAAACCGCCGCCGTTTAGGTCGCCATTGTTTTGTCCTAGAGCAGGATGATCTGCATCAATGGGACGTTTTTCATTGCGGCCGGCAATGTACTTACCTTCTACAACATTGGTATCAGCCAGAGTATTAGAGCTACCGTGGCAAGCTAAACAAAGAGCTGAATCGCTATTAGCAGCACTTACACCGGCCATACCACCGGCTGTAGGGGTTATAACAAACAACTTGCGTCCAACTGCAGTGTGGCCTCTGTGGCAACCAGCGCAGTTTTCTGTCTCGTCGGCAAAGAAAGGCCCGGTTAAGTCTCCGGCTTCGCCGTGCGGAGGAAAACTAGCATATGTCACCCCACTTGTAACAAATGCTAAGACTCCTACCAGTAGTAAAACCATCAGAATCTTCTTCACTTGAAACACCTCCTGTCCATAAATAAAATTGAATAAAGTTTTCAAACTCTTTTTGGGAAAGAACCTAATCCATCAGCCACTTATAATTATACTCCGACCACTTATAGTAGTCAATAGTTCAGTTACCTTTTTGTCAGCAGCTGTCCCTTAGTACTTTTATCGGCAAGAATGTGAAGAAACTTTAGGGTTTATGTGAATTTTGTGTGAAGGGGCACGGCGCGCCGTGCCCCTACGATCAGAAAATACCCTAATAATTAGGGTGGTTGTTTTTAAGCTTAAGTATTAATCTAGAGTATCGAAAAGCGATATACCTCCCCCATTTGGGGGGAGGGGAATTAATGTTTGATATTAGCTAGCAAATTACTTCTTTCCTAAACCTGGCGATAAATACTTCCAGATGGCTACAAAGGCTACAGCTAAGGCAGCGATAGCTATGGCAAAATAGGGAGCAAAAGCAGCCGCTTGCCTAAAGATATCATTAGACTGGATGGGCTTCTTCCATATCTGCAAACGGTTGTTACCTTGATCTACTATATAAACTTGTCCGCTATCACTTAAAGCTACATCGCTTGGAAAGTTTAGCTGACCGTTTCCAGAACCGGGTTCGGCAAAGGCATATATTTTTTTGCCGGCCAAATCGAATACATCAACAGTGCAGTTAAAAACATCAGGTACATAGATGAGGTTTTGTTCTTCGTCTAAGGATAGGCCTTTTAGGGCTCCGCCAGACATCAAAACTTTGTGAAATTTGCCCTTTTTGTCAAACACCTGAATCCGGCGGTTATTGCCGTCGGTCACATATATGTAACCTTCGTCATCTACAACTATCTTATTGGGAAAATAAAAGCTGCCTGGCTTATCAGCCACTTTTTGTACATAACCGGTTTTACCAATTGTAAAGTCTACTTTGCCGTCAGGCTTGCAAACCACCACCCGGTGCTCTTGGCCTACATCGGCAAAATATATACGGCCATTTTTATCGATTGTTATCCCTAAGGGAGCCCAGGAAAACTTGGAATCGTTGTTGGGGAAAAACTCTTTTACAAACTCGCCTTTGGAATTAAAAATATAGATACCGGCTAGCGACCTGTCAGAGACATATAACTCGCCTTTATTGCTAACCGCACAATAAACAGGAGCCACCAGTGTTTTCTTTTTGTCTTTTTTATCGATGTATTTTATCTCAAACTTATTTGTACCAGCTAAATCGAGAACATGTATGCTTTGGCTTCCGGCGTCTGCAACATAGACTTGTTTTGCATCGTTATCAACTGCCACTCCGGCCGGATTGCGCATCGGCTCGTACACCGACTTTAAAAAGCTGGGCTTTACAACACTGCCCGGAGAAGGAAGCGGAGCTTTGGTGTTTACATAATAAGTAAAGTAGGTGACCATCAAAGCCAATATGAGGCCTAAGACAACTAACATACTGATTTTTTTTGTTCGATTATCCATAGCATCTCCTTGCTTAAAAAAGTTCTTGATACCGCGTTACATGTATATTTAGATTTTTGGCGATTTCTCTTAATTTTTCGTCGTCTACCAATAAAAGAGACTGGTACAGACTGCGACTATTTGCAATCGCTAATCCTTCCGCCTGGTCTCGGCTTAAGCCGAAATCCAGAATAATGTCGTCTACAAACTGCTGGTCGAACTTTTTGACCACTACCAGTTTTTCTCTTAACAACTGGTCTAATTTCCTATTCGTTACAATTTTAGCATAATAATCAGGTGATATATGAAAATGTTTAGCTTTGTGGGCCAGTTCAAGAGATTTGCCTTTTTCCAACACTTTAGCTAAAAAGTCGGGACTTAGTACATAGCGGCGTTTCCTGTGAATTAGAAAAGCTAACAACAACAGAAGCCACGGCAAAGAAATTAAGGGAGCTAAAGGCAATAACTGGCTTAGTCTCTCCGATAACCTCAGCCTGGTTTTAAAAGCCTGCAGGCGGGAATTACGCCTGTCGGCAACATATAATATACCTTCCTTATCAATAGCCAGTCCGCTAGGATAAAGCAGCTGGTCGTCGCCCCGGCCTTGGGAGCTTACGTTCACTATATAGTTACCGGCTTTATCGTAGACGGTAAGTTCGTGGCCCAGGGTATCGGCAGTATATATAGCTCCGGTTGACGGGCTTACCACAATACCGCGGGGAAGACCGCCGCTTGGGATAGTAAACAAAGGGCTGCCCCATTTATCAAATACCTGAATGCGGAAGTTATTGCTATCGGCAACATAAATTCGTCCTTTTTTGTCCACCGCTATGCCATTTGGAAAATAAAAACTGCCGGGGTTGGTTTTAGGAATAGAGACTTTTTCTCTTTTGCCAAAACGTAATTTAAAAAGACCGTCTTTATCGTAGATAGCAATTTGGTGTTCCTTGCCAACATCACTTATATATATTTGGTCTTTGTCATCAATAGTAATAGCAAGCGGGCTTGATACTTCTTTGGGCTTCCATTTATTAATCAGCTTGCCGCTACTGTCAAAAACAATGACCGCCTTTTGCACCCGGTCGGTAACATAGGCTCTGTCTTGGCTGTCTAGAGCGATATATACCGGCACTTTTAAATCTTTTTTCCCAAAAGCCCTGATAGGATTGCCAGTCTGTGCACTAAAAACCACTACTTGATGGGTATTAACATCAGTTACATAATACTGGCTTTCGTCATCACTCAGAGCAACTCCAAGAGGACGACCTAATTTATAGTCTTTTGTCCCGTAATACGACTTGTTATAAATAGGCTTGGTAACATAACGCAAAGTAAGCAGTACCGGACGAATGCCAGATAAAAGCAAAATAGTAGCTAAAACAGCAAGGAGAAAAATCGTTAAAAACTGTTGGCCGTGAGTACCCAGCCTTTTTTTATGTTTGCGTATTTTTTTGGGGTCTACTTGTTCCATTATTCAAGCTTATCAAGAGCATCTTGAGCATCAGAATAATTCTTGCCTGTTATCTCCTTATAATATTTAATAGCTTTATTGTATTGCTCTTTGGCATGGTTTTTATCCCCCTTACCCGCATAAGCTTGGCCTAGGTAATAAAGGCCTTCCGGATATTTAGGCTCAAAAGAAACGGCTATTTTTAGCTCAGCTATAGCCTTGTCGTATTGCTTTAGATTTAGATAACAAAAGCCTATATATAAATGGGTATCCGAGGCACTAGCTTTAATAGCATTGGATTTCTTAAAAAACTCTAGCGCTTTTTTATAATCATCTCTGTCGACGTTTAATACTCCGCTATAATAGTAGGCTTTCTCCAGAAAATTATCCGCCCCTGCCATTTCGTGCTTGCTGGCAGTAGCTATTTCTTGGTTGAAATACTTTTCGGCTTGCTTGTCTTCGCCTTTTTGCATATAAGACATGCCTAAGCCAACCAGAGCCGGTCCGTATTTCTTTTTTAAATCCAAAGCAATTTTATATTGTTCAATGGCATCGCCATAACGTTTCTTGGAAAAATACAAATCTGCCAGCCTTACTCTTAAGGTGTGGGAATTGGGGTTTGCCCTCACAGTTTTTTCGGTCTCTAAAATAGCTTTTTCGACTACGGTAGGAGTAGCTCCGAAATAATGGGAATACAGATAGTAGCCGGCAAAAGAGATAACACTGCCTATAATAAGTATTACTGTAATCTTGATTGCTTTGTCTAGTTGTTCGTCTGTTATCTTGTTAAACATTTTCACTCCTTATGTTCTCTATTATGTACGGGCGTATTGCAACACGCCCCTCCTATTTTATACCATTGCACTGCTAAAATACTAGTGATAGCAGCTCTGAAGGATGAAGCTCTGAAGGCTTAAGGTAAACCCAAGGCTTCAGCTCTTCAGTCTTCATCCTAGCGTCAAGGCTTCGCCTTGGGTGCCGTTATTGGCTCGTGTCGCTTAGGATGGCATTTCCAGCACAAGGCATCCCCGCTAGGCGGTTTCTTCTGGCCTGCCGGGTGACATCCCCTAAACTTGCATAATTCAAATGTTTCACTCTTTAAACCCGAAAGATTTTCCTTATGACATCTGTCGCATGAGTATTTCTTAGAAAAATGAACTTTGTGCCATATTTGGGCCCGTAGATTGCCCATAGTGGTAACTAAAACTAAGCGCCTTGGGCTTCCCAACGGTAAAGCATTGCGTTCATCGGTTAAAGCATTAGCTTTAGCCATCACTTGCTCTAAAGAATCATTGACATTTTTATGACATTTCTTGCAATTTTTAGCCGTTAGCTTATTAACCGAGCCATGATGGCAACTATTGCAAAAGGTAAGCTTTTTATGACAGATGTAGCAGTCATTCTTATCCATTTTCTTGCCCAGCTTTTTGTGGGTTCCCAGCCAAGTATAAGGATGAGGCATGGAGGTTTTGTGGCATTTAACACAGAAAGCATCATTATGGCAGATAGTGCAATCGGCGTTTTTGGGCTGATAATGCCCGGTATCGTGTTTAGTTTTTTGTTTGTTTGGCGGCAGCTGACCTTTAAGCTTTACTTTGCTGGCCATATGGCAATTCTGGCAAAAAGACTTTTGATGGCAAGTTAAGCATTCGAATAAGCTTTCATTAACTTTTGATTTATGAGCATTTTTCCAGTTAGGAGCAAAATGAGTAGGAGGCCTAAGCTCAAAGCCAGCCGTATGACACAGGCTACATTGCTCGCCGGCAACTAACCCCTGTTTGCTATGGCCCAAACCATGGCAACTAAAACAAAAGTTCATAGTGGGACGGTTAACTTTGCCAGATTGGTGAATAGGCTCTTTGTGACAAGTAGAACAAGCCACCCCTTTTTGAAAATGAGCCCAGTGGTTAAACTTAAGTCCGGCAGGAACATTAGCATCAATATCTCCATGGCAATCGGTACAATCCGATAGTTTAACCGGCCCTTTGAGTTTCTTGATAGGAGAGACCGACGGCTCTACCTTGGCAATAACCCCACTGTAGTTATGATTAGAAGGAGCTTTGCCGGAAATATTAGGAGGATGGCAAAGATTGCAACTAACTTTAGGTACGCCACTTAGCTTTCCGCTAGCAAGAGAGTGACAGCCGTAACAAGTCTTGGGGGAAGGAATAATGGTTTTACCGTTTTTGTGGCCGAAAGTTGTATGGCAAGTATGACAGGCTATCCCGCGATTAAAATGCACCCAGTGATCAAAAATCAGGTTTTTGTGACTAAAAGAATCGATGTTAGCATGACAAGGAGTGCAGTCTGATAAAGTAACCGGCTTAAGCTGGACTTTAGTTTCGGCCCTCAAGCGAGGTTTCATCATAAAAAGAATAACTACAACAGCTAAAATTGTGGGGACAGCAATTAATAATGTGTAGATTATTGACTTTTTGTCTTTTAGCTCCATAAGACCCCTTTGTTATTTAGGAGCCTCTTTTTCGGGCCGCAAACTGTATGGGAAGAAGAAGTCGATAACTTTAGCGATTAAATCGGTAGTTGCCTTATAGGCTTTTGAGCCGCCAGTAGTAACATTGTCTTTATAAACTAAGGCTTTGGTAATAAGAGCCCTGACGATATTAGTGTCATACATTTTGGCCTTTCCGTGAATGGCTTTTCCGTATTGCTCTCCGAATGCAACCTCGGAGCCGGGATGGCAAACTCCGCAAGTTTTGCCAAGATTTTGTTTATTTACCGCCGAGCGGTGGTCTTCTTTGGAAGTAATTTTATGAGAACCGTGGCAGTCCCAGCAAGCCGGGGAATCAGCTGCTTTTTGTTTGTAGGCAACACCGTGATAATAATCGTCGTAGGTAGTAAACCATTTCTTATGACACTTGCCGCAGACTTTTTCAGCAGCGAACTGAAACTCATTCTTAGATTCTTCTGTCTTATTAATATAGTGGATGTTGGTGCCGTTATGACAATCACCGCAGGTAGCCCCGCCTTTGGGGTCGTTGCTTAAGGCCAGACGGCCGTGAACACTGTTGATATAATCTTTATATTGTTTTTGGTGCTCTTTAGTGTGGCAACGGATACAAGATAAGCCGGCTGTCTTTTTATATGAACCGGCCACATTGAAATGGCTTCTAAAAGTAAAGTCGGTATGGCACTCAATACAGCCAACATCTTTGTGCACTGAATCACCATATTTTGATTCGTTGATCGAGAGGTCGATTTTTTCTTTACCCTTAACCTTAACTAGGCGCTGATCGCCATGACAAGCCAGGCAACCAAAACGGCCTTTGGCATCCAGCGTTAAGTTAGTGGCAGCAAAAGTACTAGCAGCAAGTAGAGTTAACAAAAGCACTGATAAACTAACAAGAACTAATGCTTTTCTAGTGATGATCTCCACCTCCGCTGTGATCGTCGCCGTGGCCGTGAACATTAGGCAAAGGATCGGGAATACCAAACCAAAAATATTTGATACTGGGAAAACCTTCATAAACCGAAAGAGAGCCATGGGTTACCGCTAGCATCAAGAAAACCCTCATTAGCAAAGTATGAATCAATCTCATCCAGCCGGCCAGGGCCGCTACTCCTCCAAAAGGCCCAGCCCAGAATCCTAGTAAGGCTTGCGGCCAAACCAAAGCAAAACCGGTAAAAGCCTGGATGGGGATTAAAGCATAAATAACAATGTAGCTGCCCCGTTGAATAACATGATACTTGGAAATATGGTCATAATGAGACTTGAGCCCAATATAATATTGAACAACTTGTAAAAGAACCGGCAAATCTTTTCGGCTGTATTTAAAATTTTGATAATCGTCAGTGGTAAACATAAACCATATACGATAAATAAAAGCTCCAAAGCAAGCATACATCGCCACATAATGCAGATACCGCATTAAATTACGACCATAAGCAAAGAATGGATAACGAATATAGAAGCCTGTAAAAAAGAAAAAGATAAAAGCAAATAAATTTATCCAATGCCAAATACGGATAGGCATGGGATGTTCCTCGTCCCAAGGTATGTGAAAACTTTCAAGGAAATGCCAGTGGTAATCGATAAAACGCTCTTTAAGGCGGCCGGTGAGTAGATTCATTACGAAAAAGTAAACAGGAATTATGGCGGTTACTACCAGTAACACAATACCGAGTATATCAGCCCATATATTGGCAGTTAATAACAATTGCCCCCCTCATTGAACAGTTACGAAGGCTTAAACCTTAAACACAAGACATTAATTATATCTCAACCATTCATAGATTAGCAAATAGCGCTTAAGTGTGCAAGTAAAAGTTAGGAGCAAGCTAAACGTTTAACCAGGCCAAATGATAGGTACCTACTATATTATTAGTTGTTGCCGGCTACTAATAACACTAGCAGTGTTGAAAACCCCACCAGCACGAAGAATAATATTATGCTGAGCGCTCTTAGCCAAAAAAGATATTTCAGATATAATATTCTTACATAAACCAATTTTAATAAATCAAATGCTATATCAAAAAATCATCGAAAAATTACATGAAAAAGATATCAAATACCTTGTTGTTGGTGGGATAGCAGTTAATTTGTATGGCTACATTAGAGCAACGGCAGATTTAGACATTTTAATCTTGCTTGATCATATCAACACGGCTAAATTTGTAGAAATTACCAAAGAACTAGGTTATAAGCCCAGAGTTCCTGTCAATATTGATGATTTTTCAAACGCCTCAAAAAGAGAAAGTTGGATTAAAGAAAAAAATATGAAAGTTTTTTCAGTTTACAATCCCAATAACACAATGGAGCATATTGATGTTTTAATCGAGAACTATATCGATTTCGACAAAGCATTTGAGCGACGTGAAGTTATTAAGCTAGATAACACGGAAATAAACTTAATAAATATAGACGATCTTATCAAACTAAAAAAAGTGTCAGGCCGCGATAGAGACATGATTGACATTAAAGCACTTACAAAAATAAAGGAATTGAAAAATGAAAATGGATAATGAATACTTCGATTTAGAGGATTTAAAAAATGCTCAAAAACTTAGCTACAAAAAAAGAATGCAACTTTTAGAAGATTTAAATAACTTCATATTAAAAGCAATGCCTGAAGATGCTAAAAAAATAAGTTCAAAATTGCGAGAGGCTGGATTCTAATTCACTTATATATCATTACGACCAGCCACTAATAATACTAGTAGTGTTGAAAAACCTACCAATATGAAGAAAATAATTATGCTGAGTAATATTAAGTCGGACATTCATATTATTTACCCTTATCAATAAATTTCTTGGCTGAAACAGCAGCTGTTGCCCCTTCAGATACAGCAGTGACTACTTGTTTAAGCTCTTTATCCCGGCAATCGCCGGCAGCAAAAATACCAGGCTGTGAGGTTTGAAAATGAACGGAGTCGGTTACTATAAAACCATTTTTCTTATCAACAGGGGCAAAATTGCTAGCAGCCTGAGCTCCTATGGCTACAAAGACACCGTCAACAGCTAAATTAGTTTTTTCATTAGTTTTTGTATTTTTAAGCATTAATTGCTCGACCTTATTGTCCCCTTGGATTTCTTCTACAACGTTATCGAAAACAATCTCGGCATTTTCTACCTTAGCCAAGCGGTCTTGATTAATTTGCTCAGCCCTTAAGCAATCCCGGCGGTGAATTAAATACACCTTCTTAGCTAACCCGGCTAGCATAATGGCTTCTTCAACCGCCCGGTTTCCTCCACCGACTACAGCTATAGTCTTACCCTTAAAGAAATGGCCATCACAAGTAGCACAGAAAGATACTCCCCGCCCGGTTAATTCTTTTTCTTTCGGTACCTCAAGATGGCGATGAGTAGAGCCGGTAGCAATAATTATACTTTTAGTTGGATATTCTTCGTCTTTGGTCAATACTTTCAAACCATTTGCAGTATCAACAGCTTTAACTTCCTTATATATAATAGATACGCCAAAGCTCTTAGCTTGGTTCTCCATTTTCGACATCAACTCAGCCCCGCTAATTTTTTTAAAGCCTGGGTAGTTTTCTAATTCGGGAGCTAACACTATTTGGCCACCAGCAGCCATCTTCTCGATAACTAAAGTATCAAGACCAGCTCTTTTGGCGTATATAGCTGCCGATAAGCCCGCCGGTCCAGCCCCGATAATAATTACATCATGCATTTTTTCTCCAATAAATAGTACTTAATAATACCCAATAGAGTTTAACATAAATATTTACGCATACTTTATTATTGCTTGCATCCCTGATAAGAGGTATAATAAATCTTCTGTAATAATTCTTGGGGTTAATAAATGCCAACTTATGAATATAAATGCAGCAAATGTGAAAAGACTTTTGAGCTTCTGCAGGGGGTAAATGAGAAGCCTGTTAAGACTTGCCAATTCTGTGATGGAGAAGTTAGCAGAGTGTTTCATCCAGTGGGAGTAATCTATAAAGGAAGCGGCTTCTACACTACTGACTACAAAAAGAAAGAAGCTGCTAAGCCTAGTAAGGGCACGGCGCGCCGTGCCCCAACAGACAAGCCGGCGGAAAGTTGTAAAGCTTGCGATTCTAAGAAATCTTGCCCTGCAGCTACTTAGCTTCTTTTAACTTATCGAATACTTCTTGATAGTATCCTTGATCCAATTGAACAACAGAGGCACCGGCAACGGTGGTATATTCCCCTTTTAAATAAATACGCTCTATCTTTTTAGAATCAAGGGTTAAGAATATCTTGGCTAGATTGTAGAGTTCAGTCGGTGCGACCTCGGTTTTGATGTTTTTTAACAAGGCCGGCATGATGCTTACCATTGCAAACGGACTTTTGGCTCTTCTTTGTTCCTGCTTAAGAATAGCTAAAATCAAATCCTGGTGATGCCTCGACCTAGTCCAGTTATCGCCGTCTAGGTGGCGGTCTCTGGCAAAAGATAGTGCTTGCACGCCACCGAGGTGAGTATTACCCTTTGCAAAATCAGCCCCGGAATATTTATCATTCATATACATATCAACATAGATATCTAATCCGCCGATGGAATTGATTAAGTTGGTAAAGCCGGGGAAGGTGGTAACCAGGTAGTAATCTACTTCTAAGCCACTTAAGTTCTCAAAAGTATCTACCGCTAAATCTGCCCCGCCGTAGGCAAAAGCGTGGGTAATTTTCTCGCTACCATGGCCGGCTATGGGCACCAAAGAATCCCTGATAACAGAAACCATAGTTGTTTTTTTGTCGGGATTAATTTGTACCAGAATAAAAACATCGCTTCGGTGACCAGTAGTTTGCCCTGATACAAATGAATCCACACCAAGCAAAAGTATTCTCAGTGGCCTATCAAGCTTAGGTTTTACTTCAATATCGCTAACTTTCTTAAAAACTACATCCGTATCCTGCTTTGGCTTGCTTAAATAAAAATATCCCCCCGCACCAGCAGCAGCAATAGCTACTAAAAGGATAATGATTAAAAATATTTTTAATTTCGACCTAGATTGTTTTGAATGTTTTCCCATTTAATTAACCTTATTATTTATATTGATATCTATAATTTTCCAGCTGCCTTCTTCTTTAGCTAAAGCTAAGCTGCCTTTTGATAAAGACACCATGTCTTTATCTTTTGATTGATAGACCACCGTTAAACTAAATTCAGCTGAAGCTAAAACCGGTTTTGAATTGCTATCGTAATTGACCGCTAGCCTAGACACATTTGCCTTAGCAGACTTTATGGAATCGGCTTTGTTGACGATAGCCTCCACTGAAGCCAGGTTGCCTTCATATTTCTCGCTGAAACCCGGGGCTAGAAAATCATCGACAGAGCCTTGAGAGTGGTCGAGATTAAGATAAGACTCTTCTAGAAAACTCTTAGTCAAACCAGCTACTTCTGTCCTATCTCGTTTAGTTGAATTAGAAGAATCGACAGTCCTTAAAATGGAAACAGCTTTTACAGGTATTGAGTTTAATTTAAGCTGCCGCTTGGCTTTGGGGGCCTGGCAAGACGAGACCGTTATTGCTACTATAACTGCTGCTAAAATAGCTATTTTTGTGCTGCGAAACAAACTATTCCTCCTGGTTTTCTATGATGATAACATAGAATTCAAGATTTTCAAGGCCGCTGCCGATATATTTATTAAAGGAGCTCGTAAGCTTTAAGCGCAAGGAGCAGGAGATCCTAGAGAATCCCTCTCCCCGTAGATTCTAGGACTTAAGGTAACAGCCGGGCTCTTTTTTTTAGCCAAAATTAACTGGCAAGATCAAAGAGATTATCTTCTGTCTGGAGACTGAAATTAAGGGTTCGGTATATCTCTGATATCAACTGTTGGTATTGCTTGTTAGCTATATTATCAACTGACATCACCAAAGCATCTTCTTCATAGCCATAATAATTTTTTCTTCTAGCGACTGTTCTAAAGCCAAACTTATTATATAAAGACTGAGCTATTTCATTAGTAGTGCGTACTTCCAGCGATATGTTCTTTATCCCTTTTGCCTGAGCCATCTTAATAAGAACATAAACAAGGGATTTGCCGATTCCTTGACCGTGAAAAAGAGGGTCGACCGCTAAGTTTGTAATGTGGCCCTCTTCCCTTATGTTTAGCAAGCCGCCATAAGCTACAAGATGCCCCTGATAGCTAAAGGTGATAAGGGAATACATTTCAGGAAGATTGATTTCCTCCTCAAACATGTTCAGGCTCCAAGGGTCGGGAAAGACTTCGCGTTCAATAGCACAAACATCCAATAAATCACTTTTTTTCATTTGCCCGATAAAAAGCTCTTCCAAACTTTCCTACTCCCTACTAGCTACTCCCTACTTCCTGCACCTTGGCATCCGGCGCTCTTCCGTAAATCGGCTCAAGCTTATTAATGTCATCTGCATCATTATTTTCCAGGCGCTTGGCGGCAAGCTTTAAAACCGATTCAGCCCGAGGATACCAATTACTACTATTTTCTATTGTTAATCTATCCCCAAAAGCCTCAAGAAAAACATCTTTATATTTGACCAAGCCGTCTCCTAAAACAGTAGCCGGTAAATAGTTCTTAAGCTTAGAACACAGCTCAGATGGCTTATAAGCTTGGGCTTCTACTATTGTTTGACCCTTTTTATAGCATGAAAAAAAAATTTCTTGGCGGTAAGCATCTAAGGCCGACCATATATATTCATTAGGTTGGCTAACCTGCATCGACAAGGCATCTAGGGTAGATACTCCCACCAGAGGAACCTTTAGAAACTGGGCCAGTGTTTTGGCTGCTACTACTCCGATACGCACCCCGATAAAAGAGCCCGGCCCTAATCCTACTGCTATGGCTTCGATATCAGACATCTTTGCTTTAGCCTTGCTTAGCACATCCTCTATAAAGGGAAACATTTTTTCGATTTGCATCCTTGGCAAGAGCTCGTTTTTTTGCCAGATATTATTTCCATCGCTAAAAGCTACGGTAACTTGATTCGAAGCAGTATCAAAAGCCAGGATCTTTATTTTAACCACTCCTTAACTCTTGACTCCCATCTTTCACCTGTTGGCCAAATCTCTATTTGACGGCTACTGGGTTCATCTAAGCAACGAAATCTTATCTCGAGGTAGGCTTCAGGCAAAAGACCTGATACTTTCTCTCCCCATTCGACCACACTTACGCCATCACTATAGAAATATTCTTCTAAGCCAAGTTCAGCCAAAGCCGGCCCTTCCAAGCGGTAAGCATCAATATGATATAGATTAAGGCGACCGGGGTATTCTTTTATTAAGACAAAGCTGGGGCTTGATACTTGGCCCTCTACCTCTAATCCTTTAGCTAATCCGGACACAAAAACAGTCTTGCCAGCCCCTAAATTGCCAATAAGGATTATTATGTCCCCTGGTTCTAATAGTGGAGCTAATCTCTGACCTAATTCTTTGGTTTCCTCGGAGGATTTGGTTAGTACTTTCATTGCCCATTGCCCTTTGACCACTGACCACTGGCCATTAGAATAGGCTTTGCTGCTTGGCTTGCGGCACCTTTTCAGGCTCTGGATCTGGCTTTTCGTTTAATATTTTTTTTAATTTCCTAAAATCTTCCTCTAGATCCACCAAAGTAGTCCTGGCGTATAAAGCCGCTGCCGGATGATAAATAGGAAAAATCGTATAGCTATCAGCTTTGAACTTCTGGCCGTGTATCTTGCTGATTGATATCGGCTTATCAAGTAAAAGCCTGGTAGCATGAGCCCCTAGGGTAGCTACTATTTTTGGTTTGATTATTTTTATTTGCTCAAATAAAAGAGGCTTGCATACTGCAATTTCGTCTGGTAAGGGATCTCGGTTATTAGGTGGACGGCATTTCAATACGTTGGCAATGTAGACATCCTCACGCTTAAGACCGATTGAAGCTAGAAGCTTAGATAGCAGTTGACCGGCAGCTCCAACAAAAGGCTTTCCTTGTAAATCTTCATTGCGTCCGGGGGCCTCGCCTACAAACATCAAGTCGGCTCTGTCGTTGCCATCGCCAAAAACAACATTTGTTCGGTCTTTACATAAGTTAGTACATTTACTACATTCTTTTGCTTTTTGCTCAAGATCAGTTAAGGCAGACATATTGCTAGTATATACTAATCCAATGAAGCTTACAGCTTATAACTTACTGCTTACAGCTGAATTAGACTCCCACTTTCGGGTAGAGAAGACGTTTACAAACAAGCCCTATTATTACAAGGGCTGTCCCAAAAATCAAAAAACCATTTGCAATTGGATTACACATCTGCTCAAGACAGCCAAGAGGGTCTTTCATAATTGCTTGGTAGCCGGAAGGAAAATTACCCTCAAGATAATTAACAAGACAGATACAGCACTTCAAAGGAAAGCCGGCACATATAAAAGCTATGCCGGGCAATATTAACCTTCCTGCATTAACAGCAAAATAAACCAAACCAAAAAGTAACAAAGCTGCAGTTGGTATAAAAATTAATAAAAGATTATATGCGCGGCTGTGCGAAGAAGAGTTACCCATATAGCAAAAAATGTCTAAAAATGGAGCCACAGGGGCTATGAAACTTAAGTTCATCTCCTTGTTATAGACTTGTTTGGTTAAATCGTCACTTAGTTTCTGTTTCAAATCTTTCATGGATAAACCGCATATTTGGCTACCTTTTAAGCTGAACTCGCAAGGCAGGTTCGGCAAACTAATAACCCTGGAAGGCTCAGATTTAGCCAAAGCTTGAAGGCCATCTAAAGAATCATGCGGCAATTGAAGAACATAACTCCGGGTAGCAATATTAATTATTTTTCTTGCCTGATTTTTTTCAGAAATGCGGTAGACAACAAAGGCAGCACTGCTATAAATCAGAATAAATATTAGATTAAGAAAAATAAACCATTTGAAAAAATTCCGCAATTATACCGCCCCTACTATCTAGACCATAGTTTACTAGTTTATAGATTTCTTGCCAAAATTATAGGTATAAATGGAAATGCTTACCAATTAAATTATCGGCAGTATAGTTGGCATACTTGATACTTATCTTACAGAAGTTTTAAGAAGGGGGGTGTTCTGTCTTTGAATATCAAGGTAGCTAAACTCTAAACCATCTTTGAAGTGCACGGTTTCGTGCATATACCAATAAACTGTTCTTAGCCCTTTTAAGCAAACGATGTGAGTAGGAAATCGTTTTGAAAAATACTTAAGAATTAGGTCAGCAGTCTCATGAACCAAACAGTACTGCGCCATTACTATCCCTGTATGCTCCCTTACCGGTCGAAAGTTAAGACTTTTTGCACGGTTTACTTCAACTACCACATCTTTGGATAAACTTTTAAGAAGTCTTGATTCAGCTGAGACACCGAACATCACATATGGTAAGCCCTTTTCTAAAGCCTGCATGGCGACCTTGGCGCAAAGATCATAAGAGCAATCCTTATTACGCATAGCAACAGCCATCTCTTGGCGAAGTAATTTGGAATCAGATATTTTATGAAATCCTGCCGGGTAGCCAAAATTAACAACGTATCTAGAAAAAAGATCTTCGAGGTTAAATATATCTAAGTTATCAGTTTCTAAATTAAAAGCTTTTTGGGAGGTGGGGAGGCTAAATAGTTTAGTATAAATAGCTTCCTTTAGTATTGTTTTAGGCGGCTTCTTTAATGTTTGCAACATTGCCTGCTACGTTTAACCGGAAGCCTACCAACAAGTACCAGCTAGGCGGAACCGGTAACTAGTCTAACGATATATTCCAGTACAATATATAGTATATAAGGATAAAAGGCAACACTAAGTCTGGTAAAAGGCAATAAAGGCCAAAAGTATTTAGGCCTATAGGCCTTTGTCGCCTTTTCTGCCTTTATCCAATTGTCCGAGGCATTCCTTGGCATAGGGGCAGTAATCCTGGCACCAGTTGATATCTCTGAAGACGAGATTTTTACAATTGCTGCATTTTACTTTTTTGTCGCCAGTAAAAAACTCAACCATCTCACCGCAATGCGGACAAGGAGCTTCTTCTATTTGGACTTCGCTTCCCGGACACTTACGTATTTTTGACACTTAAGATCACCTCAAAAAATTCAAATCACAAAATTCAAATCACAAATAAAATCCAATCTCCAAATCCTAAATTCCAAATAGTGTTTGTATGTTGGAATTTGTTATTTATTTGTTATTTAATACTTGGTGCTTGTTGTTTATATTTTAGTTACCACCTTACCAAATTCTTCCTCTTTAATAACCGACATAAACGAGGGCCAACCGTTCTGAAATCTAAACCAATTATCCCCGTTCTTTTTAGCATAACGGAGTGCTGAAAACAAAACATGCCCTATGTTGTTGATATGGCCTCCAACATCTTTATGATAACAATCCCTGAGAGTAGTAAGGCTAGCCAGAGAAAAACTTTTAGGAATTATACTCTTTTTTAGAAAATACCCCGGGTAAGGATCAAGTTCTTCTAAGGGGAATTGCTTAAAATCATCAGGCCGCCTAAAAGCCCTTTTTAATTTTTCTCTTTCATAGATAAAACGATAGTAATCCTGCTTCATCCCCATGGTATGCCCCATATGTTCTGGGGGAACGTGGGTTAGAGCAATTTCATTATCTAGATAAAAATTATTGCCTAATAGCTTAGCGTTTATTAGATAATCAATATCTTCTCCCCGAAGTATCCAGGGATCAAAACTGACCTTTTCAAAAAGATCTTTGTGGATCACCATCGCCCCGCCCAAAGCCAGAGGAGTTTTTTTAAGCCGTGGCGGCTCTTTGATGGTTTTTAGTACCGCATTCATGGCCTTTCCTTTTTGCCAAAAAAAATCCCACCAAGGAACTATATCGCTACCTAAATGCTCTCCTTTTTCATTAATGTAGTAGCCGGTTTTTCCTAGCACAACCTCATTATCAAAGTCTTTATTCATCTTATACTGGCAGCGCTTAATAAAATCAACTTGTTTTACTACTTCGTCATCATCAACTAAAATGGCCAAATCTGAATCCAAGAGCCTAGGAATTATTAAACAAAGGTTACGGATATTGGAATAGCCTTCCAAACTGACATATTTTTTTTGGAAAGCCATCCCTTTTCCCTCAAGGATTTGTTGTATTTTAGCCTCATTTGAGTGAGTGAATAGATAAAGATTTAGAGAAGGATAATTTGCTAAGAGCTTTAAAAGCTTATCCTCAAGAGGCTTTCTTAAATCAGGCTCGGTCATAGTTGCAATTATGGCTACATTGAAATCTCCTTCTACACTGGTAAGACTTTCTAAACAGCGGCCTAGCGTTCCCTCTTCATTAAAAGGGGTGGGATGGTCGTATATGTTATGCAGCTTAACCTGGCTTGGTATCCCTGATTCAGCCGTCCAGTATGTAGGAATACAGATTGTGGATCTCATGGATTTAGAATACAGGATATAGGTTGCGTGTTACAAGCTACGTTTCGTAGAGGTGGCGCGCCGTGAGGCTTTCGACCGTCCGCAAGTTACCTGAGCACGGCGAAAGACTTCCGGCGCGACAGGACCCCTAGTTATCGGCTTGATTAATAACCTACTCGCTTATATCAGCAACGATGGCTTCAGTAACTTCTACTAAATCCTCTGGACGAATTTTAAGCATGGCGTTGAGTTCACCGCTTCCGGTATAGAGAACTTCGTTACCCATTAAGGATTCATCAATGATAGTCTGGGTAGAAGCTTTGTGAGCCACCGGAGGAGTAGCGCCAAGCATGTATCCCGTTAAATCCACCGCTTCATCAGAGTTAACCAATTTGATTTTTGCATCAGCAAACAGATTTTTTACTTTCTTTAAGGAGACCTTTTTGTTACCGGGGATAATTGCATTGAAAGGCTTATCGTCGATTTTAAGAATAATGGATTTGACGATTTCTTGTAACTTAAGACCTAGAATAGCCGCTGCTCGTTTTGCAGTCTTAGCTGGCTCATCTATTAAAAAAATTTCATGTTTAATAGCTTTATCTTGAAGATAGTTATGAACGTCTAGTCCTAACTTCATAACCACATCCTTGTCTAGCTATTAGCCTTTAGCTATTAGCTTTTAGTTCAGACATATTATTGTATCACTACGATTATTATAGTATCAACCGATTGTTAACCAACCAAGTAATTCAATAGCTGATAAGTAAAAATACCCGAAACAGAAGGTGATTAAACAAAGCGCTTATTTGCCATGATAACAAGAGATGGTCAAAACAAAATTAAGTACTTTTGCCAATAAATATATATTGACATCTCAAACAATTTTTTTGTATATTGTTAATATATACAATGAATAAACGAAATCAGTTGGGAATACTTAAAAAAATCGTAGGCTTTCAATGGGACGAGGCTAACGTTCACAAAAATTGGGAAAGTCATGGAGTAACATTTTTAGAATGTGAAGAGGTTTTTTTTAATGAGCCGTTAATTGTAGCCCGAGACGATGCTCACTCTCAAGGAGAGGAAAGGTATTTTGTTTTAGGAAAGACTGACTTTGACCGGTTATTGTTTGTTGTATTTACAATTAGAAAAGAAAAAATAAGAGTGATATCAGCAAGAGATATGAACAAGAAAGAAAGGAGAGCTTATGAAAAATAAAAAAGCAATTCCTAAGTTTAAAAATGAAAAGGAAGAGCAAGAGTTTTGGGCAACCCATGATTCAACTGAGTACGTTGACTACTCTAAAGGCGAAAAAGCCTTATTCCCAAGCCTAAAGCCAACCCTTAAAACTATATCTTTGAGATTACCACAATCACTGATTGAGCATTTGAAGTTACTGGCTAATAAGCGAGACATTCCTTACCAGTCCTTGTTAAAGATGTATTTGGCAGAAAAAGTTGAAGAGGAAATCAAACAAGCTGGTTAAGAGATTGCCACGTCGCTAAGCTCCTCGCAATGACGTTTTTTTACTTAAGCTTAGCAGCTTGAATGGCTAAATTAACAGCTTCTAGAGGATCAGTGGCTAGAGTTATAGCTTCTACTTCTTTACCTTTTTTAGAAAGAGTCCATGTATTAAGACCGATTACCGGCTTGCCGATTTTTAAGGCTAGGGCGATTTCCGATAATGTGCCGTACTCTCCATCAATGGCTATTAGAGCATCACAAGAGCGGGCGATTAAGACATTGCGACCTTCTCCTAAGCCGGTAGGTATAGAATAACTAAGATAATCTGAGGAGCCAACCCTAGAAGATGAAGGCAGCAGTCCAATAACCGTACCACCCATTTGATTAGCTCCGTGGGCAGCCTCATGCATTACCCCGCCTAAGCCGCCGCAAACAAGCACCGCTCCGGCTTTAGCTACTGCTTTGCCGACTTCGTAGGCTAATTGTTCAGTTGTTTTGCCGGCAACGCCAGCGCCGATTACCCCAATGTAGTGCATAGTGCCTCATGCCTAGTTGTCGGATATATAGACAATTTTACCTAAAGAACCATCTTGGCCAAAGCCTCCGGTATAGATATCTATTGCCTGGCCACCTTTACCTCCGGCAACACTAACTTCTTTGCTCCCACTATATTTTTTAGGCAAACAAATAACTCCGCCTCCGCCTCCGCCGGCTCCTTGTATCTGTGAGGTTGCCCCGGTACCACCGTTAGCACTGATAGCACCATCTAAAACAAGTTTCTTTGCAATAAGAACTATTTTGCCCCCGGCTCCGCCGCCGCCGGTTTGCTTACCATCTTTTCCGTTAGCTAAGATTTTACCCTTAATAATAATTTCTGGGGCTTCAAGCATAATATATCCTCCGCCGGCTCCACCAACACCAGTACCCTTTTGACCTCTTGCTCCAGATGAACCAAAGCTTTCATCAACATCATAATAACCGTAATCAGCAGGGTTTGCTGCCGAAGAAGAAATGTCTCCTGCTCCGCCTAGGCCACCATGGCTTGCGCCACCACCGGCATACTCAAAAGAAATGCCGGCTCCAAGACCCTGACCTTGACTTTCATTAGCCTTTGATAAATAACCCTTTGCGCTAACATCAATTGATGCATTGGTATCAACAAATATCTTTTTTGTTGCCTTTAATACCAAACCCTTAGGTTCTTTTCTAGCTTGAAGAGTAATTTTGCCTGTAAGCTTTAGCTCAGAAAACTCGTATACTCCTGGGTAAAAAACCTTATCTTTAAACACTTTAGACGTACTGCCAGAACCAAAATCATAGCGTATAGTGATTAGTTTTTTATCAGGTTTTGTTGGCAGACGCTTAACAAAATATGGAGATAACAAGGCTAGAAGAAAAACAATAATAAATACAACAGGAGCTATAATCTTTGTTGCTTTTGGCATAATTACCTTGCTTGTTTACCGGAAACTAAAAGTTACCTACAATAATAACATGGCAGCATTAAATAATTAATACATATGATGAGCAGCAGACAATTAATCCTAGCAATTCCGTCACTTATAGCATTCATTCTGGCCACTTGGCACATGGTTGTCTATCGAGGGAAAAAGACAGCTGTTTATTTTATCAGTATCGGTTTTGCTTTCGGTCTTATAAGAGCCAAAATCATCTATTTTGTGCAGATCGTTTTTAATAAATCCTTAATCCCTTATCAGTTTCAAAAAACCGCTTTAAAAATTGGCAATGATTCTCTGCAAGTCTATTTGGGTTGGATTTTAGCAGCTTATTTGGCTTGGTGCTTTGGCGAAATTATACTAAAAAATCTAGGCCGGCTGACAGGTAAAGATAATTCACAAAAAATATTTCCCATTATAGCTATTGCTTTTTTAGCAATGACAGCTATATCTTATGCTACCGAGGCTACCGCCAGTTATATGAGATGGTGGAGCTGGAATCCCTTTTTAGAAACCGGCTCACTTAAGAGCTTATTTGTAAGTGTCCCCTGGGTAGGAATTGTTGATTGGGGCTCAGTAGCTTTTGAGTTTTTAGGTTCGTTCTTCTTAATCCGCTACGCTTTTATTAACAAAAAGTGGAGCTACTTAGGTATTCTTGCCTTGCCTCTACTGCATTGGGCCTCGCATATAAATACTACATTTAACCTGCATTTATTAGGCCAACTCTTTACCCCTTCACTTATTTGGCATTATTTAATGTTTGTACTGCCGATTATTTTATTTGTAATAAAATCACCTTCTCTTGATGAAGGACTAAAACTAAACCAGGAAGCTATGTCAAAAATTAAACCTCAAGCGCTGGTTTTTGCCTCTCTTGGGATAATATTAGCAATTAACTTATTATGTGATTTGCTAATAGGTAAAAAGGCTATTTTCATTTTGTCTTTAATTCCTCTTGTAATAATTATTTTAATTAGCTTTCTTGACATCGAATATATTTTAGCTACTGCCTCTATAGCAATAATATTTACTTTTTTTATACCGATGGATCAGTTAACCAAACAAAGAATAGCAATGTCATTTATGCCCCTTGCGTATTTAACAGTTTATCGGCTTACGATAGATAAAAAAGATTTTGCTTCCCTGGCAAAATACCGTAAGCAACTGATTGCTACTATTTTAATTATTTTTAGCTTTGCTACAATCTTGGTTGCTAGCCAAAACCAAAAAATGAATACTGTCTTACCTTCAAAAAGCAAGAGAAAAATTATCCTGGTTACTATTGATACCGTCTCTGCGAACCATTTAGGCCTTTATGGTTATAAGCGAAAAACCAGCCCTAATATCGATAATTTTGCTAAAGACTGTACCGTGTTTAAAAATGCTTATTCACCGATTCCTTATACTGTTCCTGCACATCTATCAATTATGACCGGCTTGTATCCCAAAAACTTAGGAATTGTCCAAAATGCTGCCCGTAATATTAAAGTCAAAGGCAAAAAGCTGGCTGAACTGTTTAAAGAAAACGGTTATGCTACTGCCGGTTTTGTAGGTTTTGATCTTCTTAGAATGAGTGCTTTTAAGAAAGGTTTTAATATACTTAACTTTAAGCCAAGTGCCAATCAATCACCTATTAGACAAGTAGCCGGCAAACCAAAAATTATGCCAAGAAAAACCCGGTTTGCCAGTGATACAAATAATGAAGTTTTCAGATGGCTTGACGAAAATGCCAGTAAAGATCTCTTTTTATGGATACATTACTATGAGCCCCATTCTCCTTATGACGCCAAGAGATTTAAGGGAACGTTTAGCCAAAATCTTAAGCCGACAAACCCCGACTACCAAGATGCTTTTACTAGTCTCTTCTCTTCTTTTGACAAGCAATCTACCAAAGAAGACGTAGATTTTTTAGAAGCCCGCTATGATGAGGAAATACTATCTCTGGATAGCTATTTCGGCGAGCTCTTAGCAAAGCTTAAGCAAAGTAGTATCTACAACGATGCTACTATAATACTTGCCGGTGACCATGGGGAAAACTTTGACCATAATAGGCTTTTCCATGGAACAAATGTTTACCAAAATGCCGTTAAAGTACCTTTAATGATTAAAAGTAATTTTGCTAATAAGCCAGAGACCATAAAACAAAATGTTTCTATTATTGATATTTACCCAACCCTTGCTAAGCTATTTAACCTCAGAATTAGCCATGATATCAACGGGTTGGATTTGTTTGAAGCTTCCAAAACAAGGGATTTATTTTTTGAAACAAAATACAATACTGCTATCGCTAGCAAAAAGTTTCACCGAAATAAAGCTGTAATAAACGATAACAATAAACTGATACTAAGTGATAATTACAACAATCAGGAGTTGTATAACATAAGCAGTGATAAGGAAGAAAGTAAGAACTTAGCTAGGAAAAACAAAGAAGAAACTGATAACCTTTTGCAGAAAATTAAAGCCTTCTTCCCTTTTGAAAAATCCGAGCTATCCCCCGGATTGTTGCACTAAACCCCAGGTACAGGCCGGTATTTTCTGACAAAGAACTTTCGTATCTCTTCAGCAAAAAAGACAATAAATGGAAAGGGCAGTACAAAAAGAAATTGGCTAAGAGTAGGAGTGGTTAGGCCAAAGAAGTTGCTCACAAAAGGAGCAAGAACTAAAGCGGGAATAAAAATCAGCTCGAAAAGCAGGGCCATATTAACCCATTTATTACTAAATATACCGATCTTAAATACCGAGACCCTCATGGTGCGGTTAGCAAACATACTGCCAATCTGACACATAGCTAGCCCAACGAAAGCAATTGTCTGGATTTGCTTAAATAACAAAACATTCCTGGTAGCCATGCCGGCAGCGTCAAATTGGAAAAAAGATAAGGCTGAAGCTGAAAAACGGTAGCCACCGGCAAAAAGAGTATAAAGGACTACTGCCATTACACAAACTGCTTCAACCATGCCGATAAAAAGATACGCCCTTGATAATAATTTGGCGTTTAATATTGGCTCTTTTCTAGACCGAGGCGGTCTTTGCATTATCCCAGGCTCAGCGGCTTCAGTAGCTAGCGCTAAAGCCGGAAAAGTATCTGTTCCTAAATCGATAGCTAGCACAACCATAATAGATATGGCCAGAGGAAAGCCGTATTTGGGAGCTAAAATAATCCACAAGATAAAGGGCAATATCTCTGGCGTTAAATGACAGAAGATATAACTAATGAACTTGCGTAGATTGTCATAGACAATGCGGCCTTCTTCAATGGCATGCACAATAGAGGCAAAATTATCATCTGTTATCACCATCTCGGAGGCTTCTTTAGCAACATCGGTGCCGGTAATACCCATAGCCACCCCGATATCAGCTCTTTTTAGAGCTGGAGCATCATTGACCCCATCACCGGTCACTGCCACCACCTTATCCATGTCTTTTAGAGTAGATACCACTCGCATTTTATGCTCAGGAGCCACCCTGGCGAAAATAATTTCCTCAGCTAAAAGGGCTTTTTTAAGCTCCTTGTCAGAAAACTTATCTAGTTCAATCCCGGTGATAATTTGCACATCTTTGCCTTTGACCATTCCAATATTACGGGCAATTGACTCTGCTGTAAGTCCGTAGTCACCGGTTATCATAATTATCTTTATACCGGCAGTGTGGCACTCTTCAATAGCTTTAGTAACTGCCGGCCGGGGCGGATCCATCATGGCTTGCAAACCAATAAAAGTGAGGTCTTTCTCTACTGTTTCTACTTGATAATCAGTAAGCTCATTAGGTAGCTCACGGTATGCCATGGCTAAAACCCGCAAGGCTGCCCTAGCATAATCGTCATTTTGAGCCACAATTTTCTCTCTATCTTTAGCCGTTAATTCTCTTACCCCTTTACTTGTTAATATCTTAGTACACTTATCAAGCAGTTCTTTTGGTGCTCCTTTTATGTAGGAGACAACTTGGCCTCGCTCATCGTGTATTGAGCTCATCATTTTTCTAACTGAATCAAAAGGAAGCTCGTGGATACGAGGAAGCTCTATAAACTCTTGGTTATAATCAAAACCGGCCTTAGCTGCACTGACAAGCAATGCTGCCTCGGTAGGATCGCCAAGGATCTTCCATTTTGCATTTTCTGCCTCTGGAGGAACTACTTTGGCGTCGTTACACAAAGAGCCGGCTTTAAGCAACAGTTTAACTAATTGATTGCTACTTACATCAAGAGGCACTCCATCTTTTAGAAAATCGCCCTTAGGTTCATAGCCAACGCCTCTAACTTCAACATTTCCCTCGCAAGTGAAAAGCTCTCTTACTGTCATCTCGTTTTGGGTTAGAGTTCCGGTTTTATCGGTGCAAATAACATCCGTTGAGCCTAGCGTTTCTACTGAAGACAGCTTTTTAACCAGGGCATTTTTTTCAACCAGCCTTTTAACCCCGATAGCTAACCCTAAGGTAACACTAGGCAGTAAGCCTTCTGGAATATTAGCTACAATAAGACCAACCGCTAAAATAAAGCTATTTTCAAAGCCCACTCCAAAACGGGCTACTAGATATAATAGGAGGCCTGAGGCAGAAGCGATAATGGCAATAATCCTGATTAACTTGTTTAAATCCTTTTGCAGAGGAGAAAGCTCAGCTTTGACTCCTTGGGTTAAGGAAGCGATTTTGCCAAACTCAGTCTCCATGCCAGTTTTAACAACTAAAGCACGACCGCTACCGAAAGCAACCGAGGTACCGGCAAAAACTAAGTTGGGAGCTTCTGTGTAGCTAATATCAGTATCCAAAAATGCATCAGCAGTCTTTCTTACCGGCTCAGACTCACCGGTTAAAGTGGAATTATTAGTACGCAACTCGAAAGCCTCAATTAAACGGCCATCTGCCGAGATGTTATCCCCTTCATCTAAAAGTATTAAGTCACCAGGGACTAATTCTTCGGCTAATATTTTTTTAGGACTTCCCTCTCTTAATACTTTGGCTTTAGCCGGTAGTAATTTCTTAAGCTCTTCAACAGCTTTTTCTGCTTGGAATTCCTGCCAAAAACTAAATAAGGCATTGATGATAATGACGCCAAAAATAGCATAACCAATGGGTGCTTGGTCAGAAACGATAGCCAAAATACCGGCAATCCACAAGAAGATTGCCATCAAGTGATAGAACTGGGCTAAGAATTTATATATAAGAGGAGTCTTGCTTACCTCTTTGATAGCGTTAGGGCCATATTCAGCCAGCCGTTTTTGGGCTTCTTCTGCTGATATACCCTGTGGCGAGCCACCTAATTTATCAAAAACCGCTTCGGGGGCAAGTTCAAATATCTGCAAGACTTTTATAACTCCATTAATTCCATATGATTATTTGCTTAAGATAAGGCTTCTTTGATGTCTTTTTCCTTAGCAACCGAGGTTAAAGCTAAAACCTCATCGCCTGCAGCCAGCACTGTGTCTCCCTTGGGAACTATTATCGTTCCCTCTCGCAAGATAGCAGCAATTAGGGCTTTTTCTGGTGGTAGTGGCAATTCCATTATCTTTTTACCTACCGCTTTAGACTTTTCGTTTAAGACCAGCTCTACTAAGGTCACTTTGCCTTCTTTTAATTTAAGCAAGGTAACGATGTCACCTAAAGTAGCTTCTTCCTGAATAATCTTAGATATAATGTGAACTGCCGAGACAGCCACATCAACCCCCCATTGCTTGTTGTACAGCCACTCGTTCTTTGGATTGTTTATTCTGGATACTACGCGGCCTACATTGAAAGTGTATTTAGAAAGCTGACATATTACTAAATTATCTTCGTCGTGGCCGGTAACAGCAGCAACTAAATCTGCTTGGTTGGCACCAGCCAGTTCCAATTGCTCAGGGTCACAGCCGTCCCCTTGAACGATGCTAGCCTCTGGTACCTCTTTGGCATCTTTAGCCGCTACATCTTCTCTTTGCTCAACGATGGTTACTTTATGTCCGTCTGTTACTAATTGCTTGGCTAAGTATGAGCCTACTCTTCCGCCACCAACTACTATTGCAAACATATAGCACTCCTTCCTATATACCTAATAATTTTTTAAGACGGGGAATAGCCGTACTAGTTACCGCTAAAGCAATACCGTCTCTTTCTTCTAATATAGTTCCAGTTGTTGGAACAAATGATTTTCCGTATCTAATAACAGAAACTACATTAATTTCTCCGGGGATGACCAGGTCAGCAACCGCTTTACCATTAAGCTGCGGACTGATTTCTGCTTCTACTATCTCGACTTCTCCGTCCCCAAAACTCATATGTCTTACTACCGCTGCGTGCAGTATCATATTCTTTATTTTGTTAGCTGCCCAACTGGTAGAAGATATCGTTTGTATGCCTAGTTTTTGGTATAGACGCTCTCTTAAGGGATCGTAGATGCGGGCGATAACTTTTGGGACCCGAAAACGGTTCTTAGCAATTAAAGAACCTACTATATTACTATTATCACCGTTAGTTACGGCTATAAAAGCATCGGCTTTTTCAATCCCTGCCTCTTGCAAAACGTCCAAATCAAAGCCAATGCCTTCTACATGCTTAATATTCGATATTGTTTTCTTAAGCCTTTCAAAGGCTTTTGGGTCCTTATCGATTAAAGCTACTTTGTGACCTTCTAATGTTAAAACTTTAGCAAGCCTTGATCCTACGCGGCCGGCCCCCATTATTACGATGTACATAAGCTATCACTCCTCAATAAATACTATCCCTTAACCGGATAATACTTTCTTACAATAAACTTTCTAATCTCATCAGCTATCCAAAGTGTGGGCACAAAAGCAAACATTAACAACCACACATTTAAACCAACCGGTGCATGGTTAAACCATTGCTGAAAAGGAGATACATAAACCAAGGTCAGAATACCCATGATCTCTATTAGTATGCCCCATAGCAAAAACCGGTTACTAAACAATCCTACCTTAAAAACAGAGTCTCTTGTAGTTCTAACTGCAAAAGCATTTCCAATTTGAGTCGTAATAACTCCTACATGAAACGCTGTCGTAGATAGCAGGTAAACGGTGGTAAACTTTGCAGCTTGCCCTACGCCTGTAAGCAATTGGGCTGGATCTAGTTTCCCAATATTTACCATTTGGTTTATTCCATACCCATTACTAAACCACACAAAGAAAAACCCTACATAGCAAGCAGCTGTTTGTAGGGGACCTAAAAAGAAATAGGCCCTTAAAAACACCCGCCAGTTTAGCAGCCTTTCACCTCTGCTCCTGGGTGGTTTCTGCATAACGCCAGGTTCTGGCAGCTCGGTCCCTAAAGCCAGCGCCGGTATCATATCAGTTCCCAAGTCAACCGCTAAAATCTGCATAACTGTCATAGCAATAGGAATATCAAAGATAAACCACACTATAACAGGAACTATTTCTGGAATATTACTAGCAAAAATGTAGGTTACAAAGCGCCTGATATTGTCAAAGACCGCCCGGCCTTCCTCGATAGCATTAACAATAGAGGCAAAGTTATCATCAGTTAAAATCATGTCAGCGGCTTCTTTGGATACATCAGTGCCGGCAATACCCATAGCCACCCCAATATCAGCCCTTTTTAGAGCGGGAGCATCGTTTACTCCATCACCGGTTACCGCTACAATTTCACCGGCATCTTTTAAGGCCGAGACCACTCGCATTTTATGCTCGGGTGAGACGCGGGCAAAAATAACTTCCTCATTTTCAACTGCGTCTCTTAGCTCTTTGTCGCTTAAGCTCTCAAAGTCAACGCCCGTTATTATGCGGACCTCGCCTTCGACAATGCCTATTTTTCTGGCAATTGCCTCAGCGGTAAGCCCGTAGTCGCCAGTAATCATAATAATTTTTATACCGGCCGTATGACATTTGTGAACAGCATCTTTTACTTCGTCACGAGGCGGATCCATCATGGCCATAAGCCCTACAAAAGTCATTTCATCCTCCACCGATTCTATGGAATAGTCCTCCATATCTTCTGGAAGCTGCCTGTAAGCTAAAGCCAAAACTCTAAGAGAGGCTTTGGCATAGTCGTCATTGGCCTTAAGGATCTGCTCTCTCATTTTTTTGTCCAAATTAACAGCTTGCCCATCTATATAGACTTTTGAGCATAGATCCAACATTTCCTTAGGAGCGCCTTTAATGTAGGCAACATGCTTACCATCGGCATATTCATAGACATAACTGGTATCCGGGTAGCCGTAAACCACCGACATTCTCTTTCTAACTGACTCAAATGGAAGTTGGTGCCTAATCATCCCTTCTGAGTAGATCTCTTCTAAACTCATTTTGTTTTTGGCAGTAGCCACCAGCAAGGCAGCCTCTGTAGGATCACCTAGAATAGACCATTTGGTTTTCTCTGAACCTTTTGGCGGTATTAACTTGGCGGTATTGGCAAGAGCGGAAATTTTAGAGAGCACTTTTAAGCTCTTTTTAACTTGGGCATCGACTAAAGGCTTTCCCTCTAACAAAAACTCCCCAGTTGGCTCATAGCCTGCTCCGGTAACGGCCACTGTTTTACCGTTAACCCACACTTCTTTTACTGTCATCTCGTTTTGGGTGAGAGTCCCTGTTTTGTCTGTACAAATTACAGTTGTTGAGCCAAGAGTTTCCACTGAAGATAGCTTCTTAATAAGAGCATGGCGTTTAGCCATTCGCTGGACACCCATAGCCAGCGCTAAAGTAACCGTGGGGAGTAAGCCCTCTGGAATATTGGCTACAATTAAGCCAACAACAAAAACAAAAAGAAAATTAAAGGTAATGTCTTTTAATAATAAGCCTAGAATAAAAAAGGTAACACCTAAGCCAACAGCAATAATAGCTACTACTTTGGTGACATACTGCATTTCTTTTTGAATAGGGCTTAGCTCTTCTTTAACCGATTGAGTAAGGGTAGCAATTTTTCCAAACTCGGTATTCATGCCGGTAGTAGCCACTATAGCCTTTCCTGAGCCAGCTGCTACCGTGGTACCGGCAAATACCATATTATGTGCTTCAGTAATTGCAATTGGCTCAAGCACCGGATCAGACACTTTTCTAACCGGATGTGACTCACCAGTCAAAGCGGAGTCATTGGTTCTTAGTTCAAAGTTTTCGATAACCCGGGCATCAGCCGGGACATAATCACCTTCTTCGAAAATAATGATGTCACCGGGGACTAGCTCTTTAGCCAATACCTCTTTTATCTGGCCATCCCTTAGAACTTTAGCGGTGGGGGGTAAAAGTTGCTTTAGGGCTTCAGTTGCTTTTTCGGCCTTATATTCTTGCCAAAAACTAAAAACAGCGTTGATTAATATGACAGCAAAAACAGCCCATCCTAGCTGAGGCTGCTCTGCAAGAAAAGCTAGAGCACCACCTATCCATAAAAGAATTGCAAAGAGATGATAAAAGTTCTCCAAAAATTTAAGGTAGAGGGGCCGGCCTTTAACTTCCTTTATCTCGTTAGGGCCGTATTGTTCAAGACGACGGCTGGCTTCTTCTTGAGATAAGCCCTTATCGGAAGATTTAAGAGTGACGATTACATCTTCTATTCTTTGTTGATATATTTCTAAATCCTGCTGTTTTCTTTTTGTAAGAGTTTCCAATACTCCTACTTTCTAAAAGAGTTAATTATCGTTTGCTTGACCACTAAGAAAAGCTACTCCGCTAAGACAGCTGTGTCAAGTAAAAGAATAGCATTTTTGCAAGTTTATCCATAGGGACAATAGCAACTTATAAGTTGCTGAAGTAAAAACGAAAATATATAAAATTAAAGCTGTAAATAAAAACTCAAAGAGACAGGTTACATAAGTTTTATTTTGCCTGATTATCTTGTACGATATAACCGTTCGTTTGTAGTTCTTTTTTAATTTTTCGCTTTTATTTTTTATTTTGACCGAAGGGAACATGCCAAAGTATACATTCGATAAATGGTCAGATATATATGCTAACAGAGTGAAAACTCTTAGGTCCTCAGCTGTTAGAGACTTAATGAGTGTTGCCGACATGCCAGAAGTCATCTCTTTTGCTGGTGGCTTTCCTGATGTTAAGGATTTTCCGGCGGGAAGGATTCTTAAAACCACTACTCACCTAATGGAGAACAGCAAAGCAACTGCTCTACAATATGCTTCTTCTCACGGCGATGAAGCCTTAAGAAAGATAATTGTTGAGCTCTTAGAGAGCGAAAAAATCTACGTCGACACTGACGATATGATGATAACCTTCGGCGCTCAGCAAGGCCTGGACCTGCTGGCTAAGATATTTCTTAATCCTGGCGATATAGTATTGGCCGAGTCTCCTACCTATTTGGGAGCTCTAAATGCTTTTATTACTTATCAAGCTCAAGTAGTCCAAATTAAGATGGATAAAAACGGGCTGATTCCTAAAGAGCTGGAGAAAACCTTAAAAGGCTTAAAGAAAAAGCCTAAGTTCTTATATACCGTTCCCAGTTTTCAAAACCCCTCCGGCATTACCTTGTCTGAGACTAGAAGAAAATCGCTAGTGAAAATAGCTAAGAAATACGACCTGCTGATAATAGAAGATAACGCTTATTCGGCTTTACGCTTTGAAGGAGACCCTCTGCCTACCTTGCGCTCTTTGGATGAGAATATTATTTTTTTGGGAACTTTTTCCAAGATATTTTTTATCCCCGGAGCCAGACTAGGCTGGCTGGTTGCTCCCCGGGCTATTATGGAAAAGTTGCTCTTTGCTAAGCAAGCAGCTGATTTATGTTGCGGCTCGCTACCCCAGAAGCTAACCGAGCATTATTTAACTAATTATGATTGGCGTAAGTATGCCCAAAAGATGATTAAGAAATACACTAAAAAACGAGATGTTATGTTAGCTGCTCTAAAAGAGCATTTTCCCAAAGAAGCCAAGTGGACTTATCCTTCAGGCGGCTTCTATATCTGGGTAACCCTGCCGGAGTTTTTAGATACCACCGAGATGCTGGCTGAGGCCGTAAACGAGCAAAAAGTGGCTTTTGTGCCTGGTGAGGGCTTTTATTATAGAGAAGGCGGCAAAAACAAGATGCGTTTGTCTTATTGCTTGCCAAGTGAGAAAGAGATTAAGGAAGGTATAAAGCGATTGGCTAAGGTTGTTAAGAGGAATATGGAGATTTATAGAAGTCTTGAGAGATAGGAGGAAGCATGTCTAAAATAGCGGTTTTAATGGGAGGACGCTCACTTGAGCGGGATGTTTCGCTAAAAAGCGGCCACCGGGTATCTGATGCCTTAGAGAAAAAGGGGCATAAAGTGGCCCGCTTAGATGTAGATAAGAAATTAGTGGGACGCTTAAAAAAAGAACGGCCTGACCTGGTCTATATTGCCCTGCACGGTAAGTTTGGCGAAGACGGCACCGTCCAAGAACTACTGGAGATTTTAGGTATCCCTTACACCGGCCCTGGTGTATATTCCTCTATTTTAGGTTTCGATAAAGTGCTATCTAAAGAAACATTTTTAGCTGAAGGCATCCCTACCGCTGACTTTTACGTGCTCTCAACTGCGGCAATACAGGAAATGGGGGCCTCTGATGCCCTGCCTGGAATTATTAAGAAGATTGGTTTGCCGGTGGTGGTAAAGCCAGCCCGTCAAGGCTCGGCCTTGGGAATCAAAATAGCTCATAAGGAAGCCGAGCTAAAAAAAGCAATTATCGGAGCCCTAAATTACGACCATAAAATAATCATCGAGAAGTTTATTAAAGGAACAGAGATCTCGGTAAGCATTTTAGGCAATAAAAAGTTAAAAGCCTTGCCGGTAGTAGAAATCGTTCCTAAAAAAGAGTTCTTTGATTTTGCCTCGATGTATACCATGGGTAAAACAGACTATTATATTCCCGCTAGGTTAGATGCCAAACTAACCAAAAAAGTCCAAGATATAGCCCTTAAAGTGCACAAGATATTGCAATGCCGGGACGTCTCCAGAGTCGATATGATAGTTGACCGCAAGAAAAACCCCCAGGTATTAGAGATTAATACCTCGCCGGGTATGACCGAGACTTCTTTGCTGCCAATGGCAGCTGAAGCCGCCGGGATGAGCTTTGAGGATTTGGTGGATAGGATTGTTAAGTTGGCCCTTAATAGGTAGGGGCACGGCGCGCCGTGCCCCTACGCTGCTTCCACCATATTCATGGGCTCGCCTGAAAAGAACATTTCGATATTTTCTACCGTTGTTTCAGCAATACGTTGATAAGCTTCCTTGCTATAAAAAGCAATGTGAGGAGTTATTATGACATTATCCATCTTCATCAGAACATGATCTTCTAATAGTTGTTTCATTGTGCCCTGAGCTTTTTTTTCAATAGCCTGCCATTCTTCATTAATAAAATCCTCGCCCTCTAATACGTCTAAGCCGGCACCGGATAAAATACCCTTCTCTAAAGCCCAAACCAATGCTTCATTATCAACTAAGCCACCCCTAGCCGTATTAATAAGAACTGCTCCTTTTTTCATTTTAACAACAGTATCCCTGTTCATTAAGTGATGGGTTTTCTTATTATAAGGAGCATGCAAAGTAACGATGTCGGACTCATGTAATAATTCATCAAAGGCAACATATTTAAATCCTAAGACGCTTTGTAAATCTATGTGTGGCATGGGGTCGTAAGCTAAAACATTCATATCCAACCCCCGGGCAATCTTTATCGCATGTAAACCAATTCGGCCGGTGCCCACCACTCCTAGAGTTTTGCCAGAGAGGTCAAACCCTTTTAGGCCCTTTATCTCAAAATCCCCGGTTAGGGTGCGCATATAGGCTTTATGGACGTTATGAGCCAGAGCCAGAATCAGGGCAAAAGCATGCTCAGCTACAGTGTTTTCTCCATAGGTTGGAACATTGGTAACAGCAATATTTCTTTTGGCAGCTTCTGCTAAATCAACGTGGTCAAAGCCGGTGCTCCGAGTAACGATAAGCTGGAGATTGGATAGATTATTAATAACATCAGCTGTAACTCTGGAGCGAATACGCACGCATAATACATTTACCTGCTTAATCTCTTCTAATTGAGCAGCATCTAACTCTTCTGGATAGAAAATGAGATCGTATAGCGGCAAGTGATGGCGGTAGAAATCTATTTCCCAATCTTCTACTTCAAAAAAAGCAATCCGAATGGGGTTGGCCTTTTTCTGGCGGATTAACTCTATAGCTGAGGTTAAAGTCGTCATCTAAGATACTTATCCAACTGAAAAAAAAAGAAACGTTGTTCGTTGTCCGAACTTCGTTGTTCGAGATATAATTCTAGAACGCCCTCGTAGCTCAGGGGATAGAGCACCGGTTTCCTAAACCGGGTGTCGGATGTTCGAATCATCCCGGGGGCACTATTTAATCCTTAACAACCGGGCGTTGATAGCTACGATGATGGTGCTGGCTGACATAAAAACTGCCCCTAGGGCTGGGCTTAACAGGATGCCGAAGCTGTAAAGGACGCCGGCAGCAGCCGGAATAGCAAAAGCATTGTAGCCGGTAGCCCAGCCAAGATTTTGCACCATCTTCGAATAAGTCGACTTGGCAAGCTTGGTAATATCGACAACGTCTTGGGGGTTACTTCTAATCAGTATTATATCAGCTGTCTCTACAGCCACGTCCGTTCCCGAGCCGATAGCAATTCCCACATCAGCTTGAGCCAGAGCCGGAGCATCGTTTACCCCGTCACCGGTCATAGCTGTAATTAAGCCTCTGGCTTGCACCTCTTTAACCTTTTCTTCTTTTTGCTGTGGCAGCACTTCTGCAAAGTAATCATCCAATCCAATTTCTTGTGCTACCCATTTAGCTACTAGCTCATTGTCTCCTGTTAGCATGATGGTTTTAATTCCCATCTCCTTTAAGCTGGCGATAGCCGGTTTTGACTCCGGCCTGATAATATCAGCTAGGGCTACCGCTCCTACTAATTTGGAATCGATTAAGACAAAAATAACGGTTTTGCCCTGGCCGGTAAGCCTATCAAACTCAATGTTATCAAAGCTTATTTTTTTATCCCGTAGGTATCCGGGGCTGACTACTTTTACCTCTTTACCCTCGACCACTCCTTTTGCCCCTTTGCCAGGGATAGCCATAAATTGCTCTACGGGATAGGTCTGTTTTGAGCTGTCTAAAATGCCTTTAGCAATGGGGTGTTCAGAGTTGGCTTCCACTGAGGCCGCGTATTTTAAAACTTCTTCCTGGCGATACGCTTGATCATAAACCACAGTGTCGATTACCCCGAACTTGCCTTGGGTCAAAGTACCGGTCTTATCAAAAATAATAGCCTGGATATTTCTGGCGGCTTCAAAAGCCTTTCTGTCTCTTATTAAAAGTCCGCTTTTAGCAGCAATGGTAGTAGATATGGAAACAACTAAAGGAACGGCCAAGCCTAAGGCATGAGGACAGGCAATAACCATCACTGTTACCGCCCTCTCTAATGAAAAGGCAATGCTTCTGGCTCCAACAGTTAACCAGCCAAAAAAAGTTAAAGTGCCAACCGATAAAGCAATAACGGTAAGCCACATAGCAATCCGGTTGGAAACATCTTGAGTTTTGGATTTAGTGGCTTGGGCTTCTTTTACCAAATCAATTACCTGAGACAAAAAGGAGTCCTTGCCCATTTTATTTACTTCGATAGTAATGGCACCCTCGCCGTTAATTGCGCCACCGATTACTTTTGAGCCGGTTTTTTTAGAAACCGGTTTAGACTCTCCGGTAAGCATAGCCTCATTAACTGAGCTCTGACCACTTACTACCACCCCATCGGCTGGAATCTTCTCCCCTGGTTTAACTAAGACCTTATTTCCGACCACCAATTGATCTAGCGGCACATCATTTACCTCACCGTCGTCACTTACCAAGTGAGCCTCTGAGGGCATTAATCTAGCCAGCTCTTCTAGGGCCCGGGAGGCTCCTAAAATCGACTTCATCTCTAAATAGTGACCTAAGAGCATAATGTCGATTAGGGTGGCCAGCTCCCAGAAAAAGGCCATTCCAGAAAGGCCGAAGACTGTTGCACTGCTGTAGAGATAAGCAGCAGAAATTGCTGTACCTATCAGGGTCATCATCCCCGGCATTCTAGCTCTAAGTTCTCTAGCCAGCCCGACTAAAAAGGGTTGTCCCCCGTAAAAATAGATAAGAGACGAAAGAATAAATAAAACATAAGTATCGCCGCTAAAGACTAAACTAAAACCTATGAAATCTTGAATAGCCGGAGTTAAAATTAGAATTGGAAGAGTGAGAATCAAGCTGATAATAAAACGTTTTTTGAAATCTTCTACCCGGTGGCCCTCGTGCTCGCTTAGTCCTTTATGATCCTTATGACCAGCCGGTGCTTTAGCATGATCCATCCCTTGATGGCTTTTAGAATGCGAGTGCTCTTGATGCTTTTCATGTTCCATCTCACAATACTAGCCTATGATAACTCTTTTTTCATCCGCTCGTATTCTTCTTTACTAATCTCGCCTTTGGCATAGCGCTCTTTGAGGATTTCTAATGCATTAATAGCTTTAGTCCCCGGCATTCTTGTCTGGCCGGAAACTAACCACCATATCAGTAAAACAACTCCCACTACTATCAGCAAGAAGAAAAATAAGCTGAATAACATTCCTATCCACATACTACCTCCTCCAAATCCACCACAAAAAGGACACATAATTCCTCCTATAAGCTCTTCAAATAATTAATAACATCGTTTAAGTCGCGGTTGGACATATTCCAGTGGGGCATGTTGGAATCAACCTCTTGCCCTTTATTATCAATGCCCTTGGTTATTACTCTCTTGATGGTATCTATAGTAAAAGGCGGTTTTTCCTTAACAAGGCTGCTGTATCGGATGTCATGAGCGGTAAAGCTGCCCATCATGGTGGTAACTCGTCCGCCTCGTCCATCTACTCCATGACAATCAACACAACCCCCGCCATGCATGGCAAACCAATAAGGGCCACCTGAAGAGCTAATACTGCCCCTTCTACTAACACCAGTGAAGTAGATTTGCTCACCGTTGCTATCGTAACTGCGGCCGAATCTACCGGGATACCTCCTAAAACCACCCTTCTTAAGCCCAAATGGCTGAAAATAAAAAAAGTTAACAACGATTAAACCAACCAAGCCAATAAGTATAAGAATGCTAGCAGTTATTAACAGTGAACGCTTCATAGGTATTATTTACCCAAAAATAAGCAATTAACTCATCTGTTGCACAAAATTAATGAATTATTAAAAAACAATGTCTGTAGCACTTTTGCAAAAATGAGTAGAGCCATTAAAGGATAGGCGGTATTTTGATTTTCTAATTTGCTTGCGGTAATAATAAGATGTTTGATCAGCCTTAGTTCTTAATACGCCTTTTTTAATCCATCTTCTAAGGCGACTGCTCCACTGATATAGGCATATCTTTTGCCGAGCCGGTATTTTAGCCCCAGCAGAGTTAGCTAAACGGCAACTGATTTTTACTTTCTTTTTTCCCTTAACCTTTTGAACCTTTGCTCTAATGTAGGTCTTGAGTCTTAGGTCTACTTTTCTAACAAAATTATTGGTCATACCCTGCTTATTAGTCACTGTAAGCATTGGATAGTAAACACCTGGTTTTTGATAGTTATGATTTGTATTTAAACTTTTACCATCCTTTTGTCCATCCCCAAACCTCCATTGGAATCTTACCGGACCCTTGCTTAGTTGACGACCTTTAAAGACAACTGAAGTGCCTTTTACACTAAATGAATACGAGCCAGAAGGAAAGAAAACTTTATTTGATTGCAACAATCCCATGATAGAGGTTTTATAATTATTATAGTCAGGATATGAACCGCTCATCCAAAGCACATTTACCCCTTTTGAACTGTTTCTAGGAACAGTCGGCCTGACATCTTTTGTTTTAGAGCTCGATGAAATAACTCTACGCTGCCAGTTTTTGCCTCCATTTTTCGTCCGCCACTTCTCGATTTCAAAATTTCTCTTTTTTCTTGAGAGATAAACGATGGACGGATTGGAGTGATTTATAGCAATTCCGCCGGAGTAATATGGCTCTCGCTTGTCTCCTGAAATTGAGCCTCCGGCAGAAGTTATCTTATAAGTACTCCACTTGCCTCCTATCCATCTGGCATAATAGTAGCGATGGTTGGCTCTAGACGGAAAAGTAGAGTAGACAACAATGGGCCGTCTTTTGTTATCGACTGCGATGTCATGAACCCAGGATTTTATTTTGGACTGATTGTAATCATAAATCTTTTTTATCTTGCTTAATTTAAGCGGCAAATTATGTACATTGCCTATTACGGTTTTATCGGCATTATAAAAAACCCCTTTTCTATAAAACATGAAATATATACTAGTTTTAACTGTGTTAGGATTTCCGTCGGTAAAAGTAAAATAGATTGTATCCTTGCCATTTGAATCAATTTTCACGTATGGCCTACAACCTGCTGATTTAAGCAATGTCCTAGCCTTAGTCCATTTCTTGCCATCCATTGTCGTAGTAATAGTAGGCTGCTTGTCGCTTCCTCTAAAAAATAAGAATATTTTATTTTTTTCTCTTCTTAACATCACGGGATTGGGATAGGTGTAGCCGTTTTTACCCTTATGGGTGTTTCTACCAACTGAATATTCAGGACCCCAAGAAGAAATATCATTGGGTTTCTTTGAAATCTTGTAATGCATACCTTGGCTATAATGACCTGACCAAAAAACCATGATTCGCTTATCAGGCCTAATTAATAATGAGGGATTAGCATGGTCGTCCCGGCAATAATTTTTACTTAACACAGCACTAGTCATTGTTTTTTTGGAGTGAAAATAGCTTCCGACTATAATACTGCCTCCGTTATCTACCCATCCAAAATGAGTTTTGCCGCCATAACACACAGCTCTTGGATCGGCAAACCAGCACCAAGCACCATTATCGACTAACCGAGTTTTGCCGGCTGCTCTAATGGGTGGTGGCGCAATGAAGGTTAAGAGCAAACTTAAAATAAAAATAGTTATAAATATTCTTTTTAATAGCATGTTATTTCGCTTTGTTCCATTGCTTAATTAGATAAGGCTTGGTATCTTCGAAAACCTCCGCTGTAGCCTCTACTACTGCTTCAGCTAGAGGGGTAGACATGTACTTGGTTTGCAGAACAAAAGCAGCTGTCCGGCCGAAATACAAGGGGACTAAACTCTCTAGAACCAAGTAAGAAGGAATGTTGGCAAAGTTATAGGCTACAGCGAAATCATAAACTACTTTTGCCCACAGTTCTTCAGGAAATGCAAACTTATTAAGATTGGATTTGGTTAAAGCCTCAACTTCTGTAAAATTGTCCTTACTTAATATCAACTTGATCCCTTGTTTGTATTTTCGAAATCCTACTTCGAAGTTCCGAATCATAGCTGCATAATCTACATTAAACTTTTCGGGGTCTATATCATTTGTTTCTTCGCCATATAAATCAACCGGTTGGCTGCCCCGGGATGCCTTCCACTTTACTTCGTATTTATTCATCAAGCTAAACAGCGTTCCCACAACTTGCTCAAACATCGGAGCTAAGCTTTTAGCAGGATCTTTCGGGTTGTGAAGTTTTACTCCCATTGCTGCTTGACAAAGCCTGAATCCCTCATTAATTGCCGTCGTTGTCATCCAAATATCGATACCGAACTTGGCAATATTAGCATTATCAATTCTTTGATGAGCTAAAATCTTGGCTAGCGAGCCACTCATAGCAAACTCGCCCCCGATTGGCTGCCGAATTATCTGACCGTAAAGTGCCCGAGTTAAAGGATAGGCGATATTGTTAGTGATGGTGCCGTCATATTTATAGCGCCGGTAGTAAGGAGTAACCATCCCAAAACTGTGTTTCCAGATAGGGTCTCCCAACAGCTTAATCCACTCAGGAGTAATGCTTTTTAAGTCAGAATCCACCACAATACAGACTTTTACCTTTAACCAGTCAGCAATCTCAAAAATGGTGGCAAAAGCGCTGCCTTTACCGGGAATACCTTGGTAGGGAGTGACAATTTTCTGTATTTTTTTATCAACCGGCGTGTTTAATACAATTTCCCTGGTATTATCAGTTGAGCCTCCGTCTGAGTTAACTAAAACCGGCTTTAAATCAGGAAAATACTTAGTCATACCCTCAGAGGCTGCTTTTACAACACTGGAGATAGTATCTTCATTGCGAAAACTAGGGACTCCAACTAAAATATCAGCTGAGCCAATCTTTTTTATTTGTTTCTTTACTTCTTCAGGTAGTATGGACATTTTCAAGAGCTAGAGCAGCAGCACCGATAATGCCAGCATCTTCTGCTAGCGCTCCTTTAATTATCGGCACAAGTGGCCGATTTTTAAATAGTACGCGGTTGTAAGCTTTATTTCTGGCAGGCTCGATTAACATATCACCTATGGCAGATAGGCCTCCATTTAGTATTACTAGCTCGGGATCGAAGATATTAATAAGATTTGCTATGCCTACGCCCAATAATTCGCCGAGTTCAGCTAGTAAATTAATAGCGATTTCGTCACCTTGTTTAGCGTTTTGACTCACCATAGGGGCGGTTATTTTATCTGATCCCATAACCTGCCTAGCCATAGAAGTAAGAGCCGTGCCTGAAGCAACTGCTTCTAGATCGCCATCATTTCCGCAAGTGCAATACGGACCGTTAATCAATACTGTCATATGACCAAACTCAGAGGCAAAACCATGGCTTCCTCGGTATATCTGGCCATTAATAAAAGCTGCTCCGCCAATACCGGTACCAAGAGTTAGCAAAATAAAATTATCAACTTTCTTAGCCGAGCCAAATACTTTTTCGCCAATGGCTGAAACGTTAGCATCGTTATCAATAAAAGTATTAATTCTAAAGCAATTTTGTATTGGTTTTACAAAATCAAAATTGCTTAAGGGTAAATTAGGGCTGTGCTCTACAATGCCCCGATGACAATCTACCAAACCGGCTATCCCTAAACCGATAGCTTCAGCTTTTGAGGCTGAATCAACTCGTTTTATTAATTCGATTACTTTTTCTACAATAGCCTGACCAGTAGTTTGAGGAGTCTTCTCCTCTACTCGCTTTAATACTTCACCTTGGTTATTAACCAAACCAACTCGTATCTTAGAAGCACCAATATCGCCGGCAATTACTTTTCCTATTTTCATATCTGAACTATACTACAAAATTATCTGATGAAAACTCTTATTAGCTTGTTAAACATTTTTTTACATATAGACAAACAACTGGGCTCATTAACAAATGAGTATGGCTTATGGATTTATTTGATACTTTTCATAGTAATATTTTGCGAAACAGGTTTAATAGTTACACCATTCTTGCCAGGAGACTCTCTTCTTTTTGCAGCCGGAGCCATCGCCGCTATCGGCTCTCTTAATATTAGCTGGTTGTTTTTTCTGTTATTTTTAGCAGCTGTCCTGGGAGATACGGTTAATTACACAATTGGCAATCTATTTGGCCAGCGCATTCTAGAAAACAAAAAAATACCTTTTATCAAGCAAAAACACCTGGAAAAAACAAATAAATTTTTTGAAAAACACGGTAAAAAAACCATTATAATCGCCCGTTTTGTCCCTATTGTTCGTACTTTTGCCCCTTTTATTGCCGGAGTGGGCAAAATGAATTACGGTCAATTTCTTAGTTTTAACGTGGTGGGTGGATTTGTGTGGATAAGCCTTTTTACCTTTGGAGGTTACTTTTTTGGAAATATTTCCTTTGTAAAGAGTAATTTCAGCCTTATCGTTGTGGTCATAATCCTTATTTCGGTTGTACCTATTGCATTAGAGTTACTTAAGAAAAAGAGCTAGACTTACGGATTTTTACCCGATCTAGAGCTATTTCCATAAAAAATATAGAAATGAGAATCAGCCCCCACTGGGTTAAATCAATCGGAGTTGTTTTAAATATTGGGCGAGCCAGAGGAATATAGACTACCCCTAAATGCAAAACAGCCGAGGCAGAACTAGCTAATAGCAGCCATTTATTCTTTAAGGTGTTTAAGGAAAAGAAAGTTTTATCAAAAGAGCGGTAGTTAAATGAGTGCACCAGCTGGGCCAGAACTAAAGCCGTAAAAACCGAAGTTTGAGCTACTGCTATACTTGTTTTAAAGACAAAAGTTGTTATTAGAAAAACGCCTACAGCCATCACCGTAAGTATTGCTCCCTCAAGGATAACTTTTGTACGGTTTTGCTTAGACAAAATCCCTTCGCTCTTATCTCTTGGCGGCCTCTTCATCAAGCCTTCTTCGGCCGGATCTACTCCTAGGGCCAACGCAGGCAAACCGTCAGTTATTAGGTTTATCCAAAGAATTTGAATAGGAAGCAGAGGAACCCCGGCTTTCAGTACGATAAAAGCAAAGAAGATAGTTAGCACTTCACTAACATTGCACGATAAAAGAAAAGAAATGAATTTTTTTAGATTATCAAAAATCATTCTGCCTAGTTTGACTGCTTTTACAATGCTTGCAAAGTTATCATCAGTTAATATCATGTCAGCGGCTTCTTTGCTTACATCGGTGCCGGTAATTCCCATTGCCACCCCGATGTCGGCCCCTTTGAGAGCCGGAGCATCGTTTACCCCATCACCTGTCATCGATACTATGTGACCGTGAGCTTTTAAGGCTTTTAGAATCTTTACTTTTTGCTCTGGATTTACTCTAGAGAAAACGCCAATGCCTTCAATTTGCTCTACTAATTCTTGGTCGCTTAGTTTTTCTAGTTCAACAGAAGTCATTACCTTGCGGTTATCAAGCAAACCGATATCAGATGCAATTTTCTGGGCAGTTAACTGATGGTCGCCGGTAATCATAATTACCTTTATACCAGCTCGCTTGGCTACCTCAAGAGCTTTAATTACCTCCGGACGGGCAGGATCAATGAGAGCACTAAAACCTACTAAAACAAGGTCTTTTTCTAAATCATTTTTAGAAGGCTTGGCGCTAAACTGGCGGTAAGCAAAAGCTAGGGTGCGATAGCCCTTGGAGGCCATATGAGAAGTTTCCTCCAACAAACATTTTGCTTCATTACTATCAATATCCTTGAGCTCTCCATTAATAAGTATTTGCCGGCATAAACCGATTACAGCCTCAGGTGCCCCTTTGGTTAATGATAGAAAGTCATTTCCGAACTTATTGACGGTGGTCATCATCTTGCGTTCGGAATCAAAAGGTAACTCATCGGCTCTCTTATGTAGATTCTCAAGCTCATTTTTATCAAAGCCGCTTTTCTTTCCTGCAGCTATCAAGGCCGTCTCAGTGGGATCACCCAGTAGTTCTTCTCCAGATATCCGGGCATCATTACAAAGGACTGCTATTTGGAATAGCTTAGCTAATGGGGCACTGACTTCAGACTTCAGACTTCCGACTTCAGCCCAACTTCCATCAACGTAGAAGTGCTCTACCATCATCTCGTTTAAAGTAATAGTGCCAGTCTTATCACTACAGATATAGTCGACTGCACCCAAAGTCTCCACCGCATGAAGCCTCTTTACCACCGCGTGAACCTTTGACATGTGCTGGACTCCTATTGCCAAAGTGACAGTAACAACTGCTGGCAAACCTTCAGGAACAGCAGCTACTGCCAAACTAACAGCAGTTAAGAACATTAAAGTAACCGGATTACCTTTAACAACTATTCCAAAGACAAAAACAAAAAAAGCTATGAAAAGAACAGCGATAGTGATTTGTTGTCCAACCTTTTTAAGCTCAACTTGCAGAGGCGTTTTTTCCTGGGGAACTTGAATTAGCTTGGCGATTTTGCCGATTTGAGTATTCGAGCCTGTTGCCGTGATAACAACCTTAGCTCGGCCTCTAACTACTGTCGTTCCGGAAAAAACCATGTCAGATTGGTCACCAAGGGGCAGGTTTTTACCAATCACAGGTTCGGGATTCTTTTCAACAGCATGGGATTCTCCTGTTAGAGAGGACTCTTGTACCGCAAAAGAAGCGGCCTCAATAATTCGGCCGTCAGCTGGTATTTTGTCTCCTGCTTCAAGCATTATTATATCTCCTGGCACCAGAAGTTCGGTACTTATTTCGTATTCTTTTTGCCTAATTACAATGATTTTTAGTGCTGATAATTTTTTAAGAGCCTCTAGAGCTTTTTCGGCGCGAAAGGTTTGGACAAAACCCAAAATTGCATTTAGAAACAGGATAAGACCGATAACAAATGCATCGATTAATTCCTCCGAGGTTCCTGATTTAAATCCAATAAAAGCCGATACAATTGCCGCAGCTATTAAAATCCAGATAATAAAATCGTTAAACTGTTCCAGGAAAATAAAGACAGGATGTTTCTTTTTAGCCTCTTTAATCTTATTATGACCAAACTCAGCCAACCGCGCACTGGCTTCGTCTTGGCTCAAGCCAGTTGAAGCGTCAGTTTTTAGTGTATTTATTACTTCTTCAGCTGTTTTTTGATACCAATTATTATCCACTAATCCCTTAATCCTCATTCCTTGTCCCTGCTCTAAAGATGGGCTAGCCTGCCTTTAGAGCCAGCGCTTGTATCCTTACTCCAATTATGGTTTCATAATAGCTTGTTAGACTAAGTTAAACAAACCGCTTTATTGGTTTATTTTCCATCATTTTAGATATAAAAAGTAATAAGAATAATTAGCCAAAATTAACTATAGGTTAATAAAAATGGGAGGATTTAAATGGTAGAGAAGTACACATTAAGTATCATCAAAGCAGACGTTGGTGGCGATGTGGGACACAGTTCCGTTCATCCTGAATTATTAGCTAAAGCCGACGAGCAATTAGCTAAAGCCAAAAAAGATGGTCTGATAGTAGATTATTGCCGTGGTCTGGTAGGAGACGATACAGCTCTTATCATGAGCCACGAACATGGTGTAGACGCCCCAAATATTCATGAGTTCGCCTGGAAAACTTTTGAGGCTATGACTGAGGTAGCACAAAAACTAAAACAGTACGGTGCCGGCCAGGATTTATTATCCACTGCCTTTTCCGGAAATGTAAGAGGCATGGGACCAGGTGTAGCTGAGATGGATATTGAAGAAAGAAAAGCTGAACCCTTACTTTGCTTTTTAGCTGATAAAACCGAGCCCGGTGCTTGGAATATGCCACTTTACAAGATGTTTTGCGATCCATTCACGACTGCCGGTTTAGTAATTGACCCCAGCATGCACGATGGGTTCAATTTTGAAGTTCACGATTTAATCGAGAAAAGAAAAATTATTTTTAGCTGTCCCGAAGAAGCTTATTCTATGCTAGCTTTTATTGGCGCTCCTGGCAGATATGTAATAAAAAGCGTCTTTCGTAAAGAAGACGGCATGATTGCTGCTTCTACTTCTACCCAGCGTCTAAGCTTGATAGCTGGTAAGTATGTCGGAAAAGACGACCCGGTAATGATGGTTCGTTGCCAAAACGGCTTACCGGCAGTAGGTGAAGCTTTAGACCCATTTGCTCACGCTTATATGGTAGCCGGCTGGATGCGCGGCAGCCATCATGGCCCCATGATGCCAGTTGGTTTTGAGGATTCTACTCCAACCAGGTTTGATGGTCCACCAAGAGTTGTCTGTTACGGATTCCAGATGGCAAATGGTAATTTTATTGGACCAAGAGATATGTTTGCTGATGTCAGCTACGATAATGCCAGAGCTGAAGCTCTATGGGCTGCTGACTACTTCAGAAAACAAGGTCCATTCGAGCCGCATCGCTTAAGCTTAGAGGACTTGGAATACACCACTATGCCTAAGTTGATGGAAGACTTAAAGTCTAAATGGCAGCCTGAAAAAGACGAATAGTTGATATAATTAGCAAATGATCCTCATAATTTGGATTGCCCTATTAGGCTTAGTTATAGCTGGTCTAATAACATTCTACGAGTATCACGGTTTTGGTGACCAAAATGAGATTGTTCGCAGCGGCAATGTAGAAAGTGCTGTGAGCTTAACATTTGATGACGGCCCTAATCCCAAATATACTCCGGATATTCTAGATATCTTAAAAAACAAAGGAGTTAAAGCGACTTTTTTTGTAGTAGGATCCCATGTCAAACGCTATCCAGATATTGCTCGTCGTATTGTTGAAGATGGCCATGACATAGCTAATCACACTTATAACCATCGGGAACTAGTAAGGTCTAGCAAAGAGACAATAGTCAAAGAACTTGATAAAACCAATTTGGCTATAGCTGATATAACGGGTGTATCAACCAACCTTTTCCGTCCGCCTAGAGGACTTCATTCTAAAACCAGCCGTCAGTTGATTGAAGAGAAAGGCTACAAAATTATCTTGTGGAGCTTAAGTTCAGTTGATTGGCAAAATCCACCACCAAGCCGCATCATCAACCGAGTTAAAAAGTATGTTAAAGGAAGTAGTATTATTTTATTCCATGACTCAGGATCGCTTCTTGGAAAAGAAGGCGGAAGCAGACAAAGCACAGTTAAAGCGTTACCAGCTATAATTGACTATTTGCATCAAAGTGGTTATACAATAGAGCCTGTAAGCAAAGTAATTGCCTAGATTGACGGAGCCAAAATGAAAATATTAGTAGCCCCCGATAAATTTAAAGGAACGCTTGATTCAAAATCTGTTGCCAAAAGTATTATCACAGGCATCAAGGAAGTTAATCCCGACCTTGAAACAATCTTGTGTCCCATTGCCGATGGTGGAGATGACACTATCAACGTAGTGCTGGCTAACAAGACAGGCAGAAAAATGCTTACCAATGTTACCGGTCCCTTAAACAAACCATTAGGATCCTATTTTGCAATTTTTACAGAAAGGGATAAAAAAGTCGGCTTAATAGAAATGGCTGCTGCTTCGGGCTTAAGTTTAGTACCCGAAAGAAAACGAAATCCTCTTAAAACTACCACTTTTGGAACCGGAGAATTAATTAAAACTGCTTTAAATAGCAACTGCCGTAAAATTATTATTGGCCTGGGAGGAAGCGCTACTTGTGACGGTGGCACAGGAATGGCTCAGGCATTAGGAGTTAGGTTTCTAGACAAAAGAGGCAAAACGGTAGGTCTTGGGGGTAAATCTCTTTTGGATATTCACACTATCGATATAGGCAATCTAGATAAAAGAATTAAAAGCAGAAAGATAATCGCTGCTTGCGACGTTGATAATCCACTTTATGGCCCAAGGGGCGCCGCAAAAGTCTATGCTGGACAAAAAGGAGCAGGGGTTGTCCAAATCAACCAACTGGAGCAAGGCTTAGTTCACTTATCCAACCTCATAAAAGAGCAGCTAGGAATAGATGTGTCCCAATTGGAAGGGGGCGGAGCTGCTGGAGGATTAGGAGCGGGGTTGGTAGCTTTTTTGCAAGCCAAAATAGTACCGGGCTTTGAGGTGGTCTCTAAGCTAATAGATCTAAAAAATAAAATTAAAAAAGCTGATTTAATTATAACTGGCGAAGGTAAGCTGGATGAACAATCTTTATCTGGCAAAGCTCCTATTGCTTTGGCAAAAATGGCTTTATCGCTTGATAAACCAGTAGGATTTATTGTGGGTCAACTAGGAGAGGGCTGGCAAAAAGCAAGGAAATATGCTATAAAAATTATCTCTTTAGCTTCTTTGGTAGAAGGAGCAAACATGGCTAGCCTGGAAATTGGAGGCAATATGAACTTAGGCCAGTTAAGAGGCAAAATAGCAACTGAAAACGCCGCTAAGTTTATCAAAATGGCCAGCCATGAACTTATTAAAGACATACTATGATTAACAAAAGATTTTTAATAGTCTTAGTATTATTAACATTGTTACTATCCGCTTGTTCCAATCCTGTCCAAGTTACCTCTTTTAAGACAACTAACTCAAAAAATGATTTCACCAGCCCCGATATTATTATTACCTATAATAATAAGCAGGTAGCTGGGCAAGTAACTAGCGGTTCCTGGACTTTTAATGGCCGAAAATCAGCTTTAGGCAGCTCAGCAAAGTTACCAAAATCCATAAATGTGGTACCTGACAAAAAATTAAATCTGCTATTCTATAAGCCACGAACAGAACAATTTTTAGATGTTAGCCTACAAATTAAACTATTTAATGCATCTGATTGGAAATCAGCCACCAAAGAGGAACCAGTTGCAATATTTTCATTTAACAAACGATACAATAAATTAATTTTCCGACCTCAGGACATTGTTAGCACCTTGACCGTTAACAAAAAAGATAATTATATTCTGTCAACCGAACTTAAGGCTGAAAACAATAAAAAAGAGTTTGGATATTTACGAAAAATGTATAACCTTGAAGTTTACTAATTCTTTTTCAAGACTGTTTCCTGTCTCTTCCTAGACTGTGGCCTGCTACAACCTAGCTTTCGCTTGTACCCCTATCTACCTGCACTTTTCTTTAAATTTTGCTTGAAACTGTAGGCTAAGACTGCTAAACTATTTGCGGCGCTATACCCTATTGACAATAATTTTAAACCCTGTAACATAGCCAATTCGGATTTCGTTGTTCGAAAAAACATTAGGAGGAGATTTATTATTTTTAGTAAAATTATTAAAAAATTAGCAGCAATCACCGCAGCTAGTTCTCTGCTGGTAATAAGCATTGTTCCTGGATCAATTCCTGCAGTTCAAGCTGCCCGAAGAACTAATTTTAACGGTTTAAGAATCGTCATCGACCCAGGCCACGGCGGCTCAGACCCGGGAGCACCATCTCCTGGTGGCGGATTAACTGAGGCTAATCTAGTCCTAAGTATGGCCCGGATGCTAACAGTAATGCTTAAAGAGCAAGGTGCTGAAGTTGTTTTAACTCGCGGCGAAGACTATTTTGTTAATTTACAGCAACGTCCAGCCATAGCAAACCAGCGTAAAGCTGATGCTTTTGTATCGATTCACCTGAATAGCTCGACTAGTCCGGCTTCTAATGGAACCGAGACCTATTATTACAGTGCCGGCTCAGCTAAACTAGCCAGTGTCGTTTATAATAACCTGGTAAATGACCTTAAATTAAAAGGACGTGGGATAAGGACAGCTAGTTTTGCCGTTATAAACAAAAACGATATGCCAGCAATTTTAACGGAAGCTTCGTTTATTTCTAACCCAAATGAAGCTGCAAAGCTAAAAAATGTTAACTATCAAAAGGTTCAAGCAAAAGCAATATTTAAGGGACTAAAAGATTTCTTCGGTGTCCATTCGCCAAAGCCTAAGCCGCCGGCTCCAGCTCCACCAGTACCCACTGTGGCAGAAGCCCCGGCACCAACCCAAGTCAGCGCAATACCAACTCCAGTAGTAGCAGCTCCGGCTATCACTGCTCCGCCAATGCTAACAATAGCATATCAGGGAATAACCGGAACAATCGAGGCTAATAAGTTCCAGTATAATCTCAATTACGTTGATAAAAATATCGCAGATCCTTTAGTGATTACTAGCAATGTCGACCACCCAGCTAAAGCAAAAATCAGGCTGACTGATATAGGGGGCGAAGAAGTAGATGTTCTTAACACTGAAATTGGCCCTAAGGCCAGTTTTTCCTTCGTTCCTGCTGAACACTTTAAGGGGATAATGTTTGGAGGTATTCAGATATTTTCTGACAACGCCGACATCATGTTGGGACAGCAGTAATTCAGCAATAGCTATAAGTTGTAAGCCATAATATAGGGCGTTGTCATTTGGATAACGCCCTATATTTGATATAATTACTAAGGTAGCAGTATTAATCGTAGCAACCTTGGAGGCAAGCATGAAGAAACTTTTAGCAGTTATTGTTGTTATTTCGTTGTTATCTTTTCCTTTACACCTGGATGCCATCAGCACCTTTGAAGCAACCCAGTCAGGCTCAGCTAGAACTGATCTTAATCTAGAGGGTGGCTATGTCGAAGATATCGCCATTGCACCAAACGGCACTATTTATGCCGCTTCTAACTCACCCAATGGAATTTTTGCCTCAACTAATGGGGGCGCTTCTTGGCATGGGCCTTCTGGAAACGCCGATATGGGCTCCCCTATCGATGTTGAAGTTGATGGTGCTTCTAATGCTTACGTAATTGCCGGAATAGACCTTTATAAAACCACTAATAATGGAAGCAGTTGGTCTAAACTAAGTTCAGGCAAAGGCAATTATGATCAAACCATGCTTTATGCTCAAAATAAATTATTAGTTCCCTCAAGAGACGGAAGCATTGATTTAAGCTCTAACGGCGGATCATCTTTTTCCAATGTAACTATTGCCTCCGGTCAAAGAATTACATCTTTAGCATCATCGCCTACTGCCGGAACTTTTTATGCCCTGGTAGGCAGTGGCACAACCACACTTTACAGCAGTACTGATGGCGGGGCTTCCTGGGCTCCAACTGGTAAGGCTGGTGATTATTCAGTTGTTGGAGTTAATCAAACTAGTGGCAGGATTGTGCTTGCCGGAAACACAAATGAATATAGCGATAACGGTGGAGGCGCCTGGTCGTCTATGGGCACAGGAGGTTCAGGACATATTACCTTTAGCTCAAACCGCACTTATATCGGCCCTTCTTGGACTGATAATGATGGTGGAACATGGCACAATCTGCAAAACGAAGCAGCAAGCTACACTAGTATTCTAAAAGGTGATAGCTTTGCCGTAGATGGTTCCAATTCCAATATTATGTACATTAAATCAGGGCGGGGTATCGCCAAGACAACTGATGGTGGTGCTAACTGGACAGATATCTGCTCTGGGATGACCGGCATTACCGTAAACGATATTAGTCAAGCCAGAAACAAAAATGTTGTCTGGATAGCCGCTTATGGGGGATTGGCAAGATGTAGTAATTTTACATCTTCCTCTCCTACTTGGACTTTTCCAATTCTGCCTTCTGTTTCAGTAGACTCAGCTACCTCCGTATGGGTTAATCCCAGCAATACAAATACCGTTCTAGCAGGAGCGCTTCAAAGAATATGGCTGACAACTGATGGTGGCTCAAGCTGGACTGGGATTGATACCGGCTTAACGGGCGATGTTAAGGATTTTGAAGCCAAATCTGATCTTAGCGTCATTTATGCGGCAGTTGGGGGTCAAAATGGGGGCGGTGTATTAAAAAGCACCGATGGCGGAGCTAGCTGGTCTAGTGCCGGTCTATCAGGACCGCCAGTAAATACCATTGCCATATCTGGTAGTTATGTATATGCCGGATGCGGCCGGGAGTTTGCTAGTACTTCTTCAACCCGGGGAATCTATCGTTATAACGGCTCTTCTTGGACACACTTAGCCGATGATACCGCCGGCAAACTCATCAACGACCTTTTAGGTGTAGGCAGCACCATATATGCCGCCAGCGGAGAAACAGGCCAGGGAGGAGTGTTTAAATCAACCAATAACGGATCCAGCTGGTCTGAGCTTAAGAAGGGTTTGCCAACTGACGGCTGGTTTAAGGCCTTAGCTAGAGAAAGCGGTAGTTCTACTTTATATGTTTCTACCAGCCGGCCAGCCGGTACCAGCTATATTTATAAGTCAATGGATGATGGTGCCAGTTGGGGTAAATACTACACTGGCTTAAAAGATGAGGGTTTTAATGCCTTGCTTTTTGATGCCCTGGTAAGCGGCTCTAATACAGGATTGTTTGCTTACAAATCAAAAGCCATCTTATCCATAGCTAAAAAAGGAAAGATAAAGGGCAAATCCAGGATAAAGGTTGTGCTCAAAGACAAGGTTACAAAAAAAGCCTTAAGAAACCGCTTGATTAGGCTCTATAAAAAAGTTAAAGTGCGTAAACGCATAAAAAAACGCAAAAGATGGGTGTGGGTATGGAGGCTTATAGCAAGAAAAAGAACTAACAAAAAAGGTCTTCTCTACTTTTATATTAGGCCTTCTAAGAAAACATCTTATAGAACTAAGTGGATTCCTAAATCCAGGAAAGATAAATCCAATTATTTATCAGCGATATCGAAAGCGATTGCGGTTAAGTAAGCAGTAAGCTATAAGCCGTAAGTAGTAAGCTAGGGCGCTGTCATTCAGATGGCGCCCTTTTTTATTATTCGTCTTCATAATTTGGCTCAGGGCTAGGAGAAGCAACCGGCCCCAAAGGTGTATCCTCAATTTTTATGCCGATAGCATTAAGCTCATCGCGAATTTGATCTGCTTTACTAAACTCTTTATTAGCTTTAGCTTTGTCTCTAATTTCTAGCAACTCTTGAAGCATCTTATCAACATCACCTAATGCTTTTTTCTTTGCAAATTCTTCATAAGTATTGGCTATTTTAGGAGGAAGGTTTAATTTTATCTCTATCGGAAAATTAAAGCCTAGCAACAACAATAGTTTGTTTATTAAATTTCTTGAGTTAACCAAAGCTCCCTTTGTTGCCCTAGAAAGATTAGTATTATCGTCCAAAAAAATATTTAAATCACGAATAAAATCAAAAATTAAACTGATGGCAACTGAACTATTAAAATCATCATCCATTGCACTTGTAAAAGTTTGCTCCAATTTTGAGCTAAGTTCTTCTAACTCAACGCTCTTATCCTCATTAATGTCAGGAGCTTCGTCAATTATGAAAGCAATTCTCTTATATATTTCACTAATCCCATCGCCAGAAGCCTCGGCTTCTGTTAATAATTCATCATCAAAATCGATAGGGCTTCTATAGTGGGTTTTTAGAAAAAGCATTCTAAAGCTGTTTCTTAAATCATTAAGCCTATCCTTATATCGTTCTTCCAACTCTTTGATGGTCACGATGTTGCCTACAGACTTGGCCATTTTTTCTTTTTTGATATTTACAAAGCCGTTATGCAGCCAGTATTTAACAAATGGCTTACCAGTGTAACCTTCGGACTGGGCAATTTCATTTTCATGATGAGGAAAAATTAGGTCGTGGCCTCCGCCATGGATATCAATTGTCTCTCTCTTTAGATATTGAAGCGACATAGCCGAACACTCCAAATGCCATCCGGGACGACCTTTGCCCCACAGACTATCCCAGGCCGGCTCCCCCTCTTTAGCTTTCTTCCAAAGGGCAAAATCTAAAGGATCTTCTTTTCGCTCATCTACTTCTACCCTGGCCCCAGCCTCTAACTCATCAATACTGCGTTTAGATAATTTACCGTAATCCTTAAAGGAGCGCACCCGGTAAAAAACGTCACCATCGGCCTCATAAGCCAAACCTTTATCTATTAGGCCTTCAATTATCTCAAGCATTTTGGGGATAGTCTCGGTAGCAGTAGGCTCTATATCAGGCGGCAAAACTCCTAAGACATCCATATCATTATGAAAAGCCTCGATATATTTTTTTGCGATGTCCCCAGCCGTAGTATTTTCTTCTTTGGCCCGGTTAATTATTTTGTCATCAACATCTGTTAGATTGCGTACATAAGTAACATCAAAACCCTTATGTTTTAGCCAACGGTAAATAACATCGAAAGCAATGTAGGCCCGGGCATTACCAATATGGATATAACCATAGACCGTCGGCCCACAAACATACATTTTTATCTCTTTATCACTTAGCGGAGTAAGTTCCTCTTTATTTTGTGAGAGCGTATTATAAACTTTCATTAATCCCAAATTACAAATCCCAAAATACAAATAAATGGCAAGCTCCAAATTATAAATTCCAAACACTTTTGGTATTTGGTTATTGGTGCTTACTTGCTATTTGGTGCTTGGGATTTGATAATTAACGACCTCCCTGTCATCTCATCCGGTTTTTCAATCCCCAGTATATCAAGCATGGTAGGTGCTATGTCGGCTAGGATGCCGTCATTTCGTAGAGGCACGGCGCGCCGTGCCTCTACATGGTTTGTTATATAAATAAAAGGCACTTTATCTGTGGTATGAGCAGTTTGAGGACCGCCGCCAATATCTACCATAGCTTCGGCGTTGCCGTGATCTGCGGTAATTAAAACCGCTCCACCTTTCTCTTTTACTGCCCCTACAACACTGCCAACACATTCATCGATGGTTTCAATAGCCTTAACAGCTGCATCAAAAAAACCAGTGTGGCCCACCATATCAGGATTAGCGTAATTTAGGATAATCACATCATATTTATCGCCATTCACTTCTCCTACTACTTTATCAGTTACCTTATGTGCACTCATTTCAGGCATTAAATCATAGGTAGCTACTTTGGGTGAGGGAATTAATATCCTATCTTCCCCTGGCCGCTTGTCTTCTTCTCCACCGTTAAAGAAAAAGGTTACGTGAGCATATTTTTCCGTCTCGGCGATTCGTAATTGTTTCAATCCGTTTTTGGCCAGCACGTCGGCCAAAATATTTTTTAAGTGTCTTTGGGGGAAAGCAATCGGTATATCAAAAGTAGCATCATATTGAGTCATGGAGACAAAAAAGACATGAGGTGGATGAGAGCCTCTGTCAAATCCTTTAAAATCAGGGTCGATAAAAGCTCTTGTGAGCTCACGCGCCCTATCAGGACGGAAGTTAAAGAAGATGATTGAGTCATGCTCTTTTATTCGATCTCGCCTCTCGCCTCTCGCTTCTATCACTGTAGGTTTAACAAACTCGTCATTTTCAGCTCGGCTATAAGCAATTTCAACAGCCTCTCCTGCATTGTCAGCCACTTCCCCTTGACCATCAACTAAAGCTCTATAGGCCTTCTCAACCCTCTCCCAACGATTATCCCTATCCATTGCATAATAGCGTCCGCTAACAGTTGCTATTCTTCCTGTTCCTAAACCAGCCATCTTATCTTCGAGCTGGCTCAAAAAAATCCTAGCTGACTGAGGCGCAACATCACGGCCATCTAGAAAAGCATGGACACAAGGATTAATTCCTTTAGATTTAGCAAGCTCTAGTAAGGCATATAGGTGATTAAGTTGAGAATGTACTCCTCCATCAGATACCAAGCCCATAAAATGGAGGTTGCTCTTTTTTATTTTTACATTTTCTATGGCTTCTAAAAGAAAGGGGTTTTCATAGAAAGTACCATTTTCGATAGCTTCATCAATCCTGGTTAAATCTTGCAAAACAATGCGGCCGGCGCCAATATTTAGGTGACCTACCTCAGAGTTTCCCATCTGACCGGCAGGAAGTCCTACATCGGCTCCGGCAGCACCAATTAAAGTATTCGGATAAGTTTTAAGCAATTCATCATAATTAGGAGTATTAGCAGCTAAAATGGCATTGCCTTGTTTAGAATCGCTTGCTCCCCAGCCATCGAGGATTACTAAAGTTAGTGGTTTTGGTTGCATGTTTTAACTTTAACTGTGTCTTGCGCCCAAGACAATACCGGCAAAGCTTTCCGCCTCAAGGCTAGCGCCGCCAACTAAAGCACCATCTATTTCGGGCTCAGCCATAAGAGACTTGATATTATCAGCAGTAACGCTTCCTCCATATAAAATCCGTACATGGGTAGCATCTTCGGGTTCGCTAGCTGAGGCAATGGTTGCTCTAATAAACCTGATAACATCGTTGGCTTGCTCAGGGGTAGCTGTTTGACCGGTACCGATTGCCCAAATAGGCTCGTAGGCAAAAACAAGTTTTCTAACTTCTAAGCCTTGTAAACCTTCTAGGGCAGCTATTACTTGTTTTTTTATCTTATCCTGAGTTTTGTTTTCTTCTCTTTCTTCTAGAGTTTCGCCAACACAAACAATAGGAGTAATCTTGTGGTTTAAAGCCGACTTGATTTTTTTGTTTACCATCTCGTCGGTTTCGCTAAAATACTGCCTGCGTTCGCTATGGCCTATAATAGCATAGCGAATAGCAAGATCTTTTAACATTAAAGGAGAAATCTCTCCGGTAAAAGCTCCTTTTTCTTCCCAATGCATATTCTGAGCACCTACGGCAATCTTTGGTTTATCGTATTCAAAGACAGTAGATACGCTACGCAAAGAAGTAAATGGAGGGCAAACTATCACGTCAACATCTAGGTTTCCCTTGTCTTCTAACTTATACTCTAAGTCTTGAACTAGCTTAACCGCCGCTGAGGTGGTCATATTCATTTTCCAATTTCCCGCAATTACCGGTTTTCTATCCATTATCATCTCCATGTGTACGGGCGTATTGCAATACGCCCCTAGCTTCCAGCTTTAGCTCCAACTACCGGCCGGTTCTCTAAAGCTTCTACTCCAGGAAGTGGCGTGCCTTCCAACACTTTCATTGAAGCTCCGCCACCGGTAGAAACAAAAGTAATTTGTCTTTCTAAATCCCATTTACGTAGCGCCCGGTCAGAATCTCCGCCACCTACAATACTTGTGGCAGCAGAATCGGTTATGGCCTCAGCTACTGCTTTTGTACCTTCTTCAAATTGGTCTATCTCAAAAACTCCCATTGGGCCATTCCAAAAAATAGTGTGAGCGGTGTCGATTAAACCTGTATATGTGCTGATTGTATCAGGCCCGATATCAACACCCATCCAACCGTCAGGTATTTGCTCTACCGGCACTACTTTGTACTCAGCATCTTCAGAGATCTCCTTAGCAATAACAACATCTGTTGGTAATTGAAGAGGGATGTTTTTACTCTGCGCTTTCTCTAATATTTTTTGAGCTTGTAAAATCTGGTTTTCTTCTAAAATTGACTTGCCGATGTTGTAACCCTTAACCTTTAAAAAGGTAAAACACATTCCTCCGCCTGTTAGAATACCGTCAACAATATCTAAAAATTTGTCGATTACACTGATTTTGTCGGAGACTTTGCTGCCGCCTAAAACGGCTAGAAAAGGGTGCTCGGGTTTTTCCAGCATATGATTAAGAATCTTTAGTTCCTTTTCTAAAAGACAGCCAGCTACCGCCACTGGTACGTATTTTGGAACACCAGCCACTGAAGCATGCTCTCTGTGGGCTGTGCCAAAAGCATCATTTACATAAATATCAGCTAGTGAGGCCAGTTTTTTAGCAAAATCAGAATCATTTGCTTTTTCGCCAGGGTTAAAGCGCAGGTTTTCTAAAACTAAGATGTCACCCGGTTTCATTTTTGCTTCAGCTTCTTTAGTTACTTTACAAACAGTGTGGTCTACTTTTTGTACCGGGCGCTTCAAAATTTCAGAAAGTCTTTTTGCTACCGGGTCTAGCCTAAGAGATTCTTCTATTCCCCTAGGACGCCCCAAATGGGTCATAAGGATAACCTTTGCATTATGCTTAACCAGGTATTTAATAGTAGGAAGGGCGGCTAATATTCTAGTATCGTCAGCTACTTGACCGTCTTTTAAGGGAACATTAAAATCTACCCTTACCAAAACCCGCTTACCACTGACATCTATGCTTTTTACACTAAGTTTATGGTTCACAAAAACCTCGTCTCACACATACCGTCATTGCGAGCCCCAAAGGGGCGTGGCAATCCCTGTCGCTAGATTGCTTCGTCGCAAGCTCCTCGCAATGACGAGGGTTGACTAAACTATGTACTGCACTAAATCAACAAGCCGATTGCTGTATCCCCATTCGTTGTCGTACCAGGAAAAGACCTTAATAAACTTGCCTTCAGCCATGGTTAGTTCGGAATCAAAAACCGAAGAAGCAGGATTACCGATAATGTCATTAGAAACTATAGGGTCTTCGGTGTACTCCAAAATACCTTTGAGTGGGCCTTCAGATGCTTGTTTCATAGCACTGTTTATAGCCTCTATGCTAGCTTCTTTTTCTAAAACTGCCACTAAGTCAACGATCGAACCATCAATAACCGGGCCCCTTATGGATACACCATCCATTTTGCCTTTTAACTCCGGCAAAACCAAAGCAGTTGCTTTAGCTGCACCAGTTGAAGTGGGAATAAAGGAAATAGCTGCTGCCCTGGCCCTTCTTAAATCTTTATGAGGCTGATCTAAGATACTCTGGTCATTAGTATAGGCGTGTATTGTCGTCATCAAAGCTTTTTCGATTCCAAAGTTCTCCAACAACACTTTTGCCACCGGAGCTAAACAGTTGGTAGTGCAAGAAGCATTAGAGATAATGTGATGATTGTCTTTCTCATACATCTTTTCATTTACACCTAAAACCACTGTAAAATCGGGGTCTTTGGAAGGCGCTGAGATGATTACCTTTTTGGCCCCGGCCTCGATGTGCTTGCCGGCATCTGCCCTTTTATCAAAACGGCCGGTGGATTCAATTACCACTTCTACCCCTAAGTCCCCCCAAGACAGATCCGCTGGATCTTTTTCGCTTAATACCTTAAAACTTTTGCCATCTACACTAATAGAATCATCAGTGGATGTTATTTTATTAGGAAGCACCCTGGCCACCGAGTCGTATTTAAGAAGATATGCTAGAGTTGAAGCAGTAGTTAAATCGTTAACAGCAACAATCTCAATTTCCGGATTATCCATTGCTGCTCTAAAAAAATTCCTTCCAATCCTTCCAAAACCGTTGATTCCAACTTTAATTGCCATTAAAAATCCTCCTTCAAGTTTTCAACTTTTCAATTATACCAAACAATCACTTACTAGGTTTTGTAAATCTTAGCTAACTCTGATATTCGCCTTAACCTATGGTTAACAGCTGATTTTGACAATTTCGGATTAGCAAGCCCAGCTAATTCTTCTAAACTAGCTTCTGGATTGTCCACCCTTAAACACACTATTTCCTTAAGCGCTGGGCTTAATTTCTCCAAACCATAGTTCTCATCAATTACAGCTATGTTATTTATTTGCCTTCGGGCACTTTTTATAACTTTTTCCACGTTAGCCGTTTCAAAATTAATTAACCTGTTTACCTTGTTTTTTATCTCTTTAATTATTTTTATATCTTGATAATAAAAAAGAGGCCCCGAAGCGCCGATTAAAGCCAAAAAATCGCATACGTCGTCGAAGGTCTGTAGTGATAATACGATGTTATTTTTTTTCTGCGATACATGAGCTTTTATTTGATAAGAGCTAAGCACCCCTACAATGTCGGTTGCCAGCTCTGCATTAGCTAAATCAAATCCCAAGTGATAACTCTGCTTAGGATGAGACAAGTAGCCGGCCCCTAGAAAAATCCCTGTTAGATAAGATTTAGCGCAGCATTTACTATTTATAAATTTTTCAGGTATACCATAATTGTACTTTGAACCCGACACTAATAAACCGAGATCGGATAGTAATAGCTCTAACTTTGGCTGGCTTGCAACTACGACTGCATAATTTGTGTGTCCTTGTAACACAGAGCGCCTTATAGATACGTTGGCACTAAGCCCATACTCTGTAAGTATTTTTTTTAGCATCCTGGCCACGCTTGAGTTTTCTGTGTGAGATTCTAAAGACAGTTTTTTATTTTCTATGTGGAGACTTCCATCAACTTTTAGTAAAGCTGATAACAAAGCTTTTTGGCAACACTTTTTACTTTGACTATTTTTTGCTAGCTGGGTTTTTATCTCGGAGGTAAATGACATCTAAGGAAATTATATTCTCGCCAGGTCTTTGCCAATATCACGGTGGCGCACAATAACATCATATTTCTTCTTCTTAAGAAAAGCTACCGTTTCATTTGCTAAGCAAACAGAGCGATGAGCACCACCGGTACATCCGATAGCGATGCTAAGATGCGTTTTGCCTTCCTTAAAATAATTGGGCACTAAGAAATCGATTAATGGCATAAATCTTTTTATAAAAACTTTAGTTTCCTTGCGGCCTAAAACAAAATCCTTAACTTTTTTATTTTCTCCAGTTAGATGGCTTAACCCTTTAATGTAGTGGGGGTTGGGCAAGAAACGAACATCTATTACCAAATCGGAATCTGTGGGAATGCCGTATTTATAGCCAAATGAAAGGATTGAGATTATCAAACCCTTTTGCTCTTGGCCGCGCAAAAACTGGGATCGGATTTCACCTTTTAACTGATAAGCCTGAAGGTTAGAAGTGTTAATGATAACATCAGCTTTGCCCCGAAGATCTTGTAAGAGAATTCTTTCTCTTTTAATGCCTTCGCTAATTCTTCCCGCAGCTGATAACGGATGTTTGCGCCTGGTTTCTTTAAACCGCTTAACTAGTGTTGCATCATCAGCTTCTAAGAAATATATCTGAAAGAAAATACCCTGTTCTTTTAAGTAATCAAGCGATTTAAATAACTCGCTAAAATCCTCACCGGCGCGTACATCGCTAACCAAAGCAATATTTTTAATCTTACTCCCAGGCAAAATAGCCATCTCGGCCAAACGCGGGATAAGAGTAGGCGGAAGATTATCAATACAGAAGTAGCCCATGTCTTCAAAACTCTTAATAGCCTCTGATTTCCCTGCTCCGCTCATTCCGGTTAGTAAAACAACCTCTACTTTTTTTGTCATTTGTCTGCCTCCAGCTTAAGGAGTTTTTGCTTCATGCCGGCTGGCCCACTAAAACCACCGATGCTACCATCAGCATTAATGACGCGGTGACAAGGAATAAAAACTGGAAGAGGATTTTTACCTAAAGCGTTACCCACTGCTTGATATGATTTACTGCCGATTTTTTGGGCGATATCGCGATAACTTACTTTTTTGCCGTATCCGACTTTTTTACATGCCTTAAGCACTTTGGATTCAAAATCCGAGAGGTCTTTTAGTTTGATTTTGACCTTAAACCTAACTTTTTCTCCCCTAAAATAAGCCATAAGCTGGTTTAGCACGTCAAAGTTCATTTTCTGAGTAGCCTTGGGATAATCATTCATCAACTTTTTATGCACTGCTTCGCCCTTTTGTGGCAAGTAATGTTTAACCAAGTGGTCGTTTTCAAAAACCACTGCACCCCTTTTTTTATCATAGTCATAAAATGAAAAATATGTGCTCATAATTATTCGTTGTCCAAGCTTGAAACTTCGTTGTTCGAAATTATTTGTTTGGCTGTCTTTTTTCCAATACCTGGTACTTGCTGCAATCTGCCGACTGATAATTTTCTGATATTAGCCAACGAACCGAATTCTTTTAGCAATAATTGTTTACGTTTCTCACCTATGCCAATGATACCATCTAGGGCCGAAACTGACAGCCTTTTGGAGCGCAATTTCCGGTGATAGGAAACGGCAAAACGATGGGCTTCATCTCTTAGTTGTTGAATCAAGTGAAGAATCCTGGAGCCGGACTCTAAAACCACCGGGTTTTTGTCTTGAATATATAACTCTTCCTGCTTTTTTGCGATAGCGATAACTGGAATTGATAGAGTATAATCACTTAAGGCAGACAAAGCAGCGCTTAATTGAGGCTTGCCTCCGTCTACAATAATCACATCGGGTTTTTCCTTAAAACTACTCTTTTGGCTTTCAACCAGATTCTTTAAACGGCGGCTTATCACTTCTTTCATCATGGCAAAATCATTGGGGCCTTGGGTTTTATATATTTTGAAGCGGCGGTATTGGTCTTTAGCGGGCCATCCTTCTAAGAAAACCACCATCGAACCCACCGCGTCAGTGCCGCCAATATTGGAAATATCAAAGCACTCTATTCGTTGAGGTATTGGTATCCCTAATAAATCGCTTAGCTCTTTTAACATCTCTAAAGTTCTTTGCGCTTCTACGTTTAGTTTCTTTTTATTCATCTCTAAAAAATGCGACGCGTTAGTATTAGCTAGTTCTACCAGACGTTTCTTCTTCCCTCTTTGAGGCACTACAATCTTAGTTGCCATCTTCGTTTGCTCTCTTAGCCAATTAGCAAATATATCTTGTTCAGAAATTGCTTGAGGTAAAATAACATTTTTAGGAATAAATCCTGCCCGGCTATAGTATTGCTTTAGAAAAGAAGCCAGAGTATCTTCTTCTAAGCCTTTCTTAACAAAGAAATCATTAGTATCGATTAACTTGCCACCTCTGATATTGAAAATCTCAACGCTAAACAAGTCTTCATCTATCGCTATTCCGATAATATCTTGGTCCTCGCCATTGTCACTGACCATTTTTTGTTTATCCATCATCTTTTTAGCAGCAATAATACGGTTTCTAATGCGAGCTGCTTTTTCAAACTCCATATCGTTAGAGGCAGTCTGCATTTGTGCAGTTAGGCTGGCGATGACCTTTTGAGGCTTTCCTTCTAAAAAATCAATCACTTGTTTTATGACCTGACCGTATAGCCCTTCATCAACTTTGCCGGTGCAAGGGCCAAGACAGCGCTCGATATGATAGTTTAGGCATGGGTAGCCTGTCTTTTTACCAGGTTTCAGTGTTTTGCAGGTACGAACGGTAAAAATACGGCGAATGGTATCAAGGGTTGCTCGAAGCGCCCGGACACTGGTATATGGACCATAGTACTTAACACCTTTTTTATGCGTATCCCTGGTAATCATCACCCGGGGAAACTTATCTGCTAAAGTAATGGCTAGATACGGATAGCTTTTGCCGTCTTTGAACATAATGTTATATGGCGGCTGATTTTTCTTAATAAGATTGTTCTCTAATATTAGGGCTTCGACTTCGTTGTCAGTGATAATGAAATCAACATCGGCAGCTTTGGACACCATTTCAGCTGTCTTTCTATCAAGTAACCTGGAAAAATAAGATGAAACCCTTTTTGAGATATTTTTTGCCTTGCCAACATAGAGTATCTCGCCTCTACCATTCTTGAATATATATACCCCTGCCTTTTCGGGAGCAATTTTAGCCTTAAACCTAAGCTTTGATTCCATATCAAAAATTATATCAATGAAAGCTATGGTTATCAGCAAACAAGCTTAGACCGGACAGGATATTGGTAAAGCATAGAACCGATAGGTGCTTGACCATGCGCTTATAGTAGTGTAGGATATTAATACTAAGCTATTAATCGCTTTCTTGAAGGAGGTGAAAACATGAAAAAGCTGATTAGTGTTTTATTAATCTCTGTTTTTTTATTAGCAGCTTGCGCTTCTGTTACTTCTGCTTACGGCAAAACCCTAAAAGCTACTATGCCATACAAAAAAAATAGTGGAGTAGTAGTAACACAGTACTGGAAAATGCTGTCGCCTAAAACAGGTAGGTATATATGGGTTCTTATGTCAAAGAGAGCTATGAGGTGGTACAAAACAACTAACATTGCTTATTTCCCACGCTGCTCTAAGGGACAGACTTATAGGTTTGTCTACAGACCTAAAACTACCCGTAGACTTCGTTCTGTAGTTACTAAATGGAATGGAAGAAGTATTGTTAGGTTACCTGGATACTAATACCAATCCAAAGCATGACAAAAAAATAAAGCCTTCTAAAAGAGGCTTTATTTTTTTGTCTAAGACCTTAGCGCTACCTTACAACCAACCAATTACCAGCTATATTATGCTGGTTGTTACAGGCTAGGTCAGTAGCATAGATAAAGTAACGGTAGGCGCCTTTTCTTAATCTAGCCCTGTACTTGTAATCACTAAGCTTGTTGATGTTTTTTACTCTTAAGTTTAGGATTTTAACGGTCTTCCAAACTTTTTTAGCCTTTTTCTTACGGTCTTTTTTAATAATGACCTTTACAATTTTTTTAATTTTTATGGTCACCCTTGCTTTATTATCTGTATAAGGGTCAATTACTTTGTATTTTAAAGTGGCTATCTTGCCTTTCTTAACTACTACTTTCTTAAGTGCTCTAGTCCTTGGCTTGGAGTTATCTATTTTGATAATAAAGGTTGAGGGTTCGCTCCAGTTGCCGTTATTGTCAACTGCTCTTAGGCTGAAATACCACGTTCCGTTACCTAAGCCATTGAATCCTTTAAATATTTCGATACCTTCGCTTACAGTATCAGCAACACTAAAGGGCGACTTACTTAGGCTATAGCTATAGCCGGCAATTCCTGAAACATCATCAGCAGAGAACAATACAGTAGGATTGTTATCTTTATAATATCCCGTGTTTGAGAAATGATTAGGACAAGCTATTTTGATATTAGCTGGCGGTTGATTGTCTACTGTATTATTAACTGGATGATTATCAACTGGTGGATCTTCCTTAGGAAGCTCTTCTGGTTCTGGTTCAGGCGTAGGAGGAGTAACTTCTCCTTGATACTCATAAGCACCGATGTCTGGAGTACCAACTCTAGCATTGCCGTCTTTGTCGGTTGCTGAAGCACCATCTGAGGTGCCTGCATTGATGGCAGGAGAGGTTGCTTGGAGATGGAAATCGTGGTTTGCATAATTAGTAAGCTGAGGATCAATTCCTACTTTGCCATGAGCTTCCGGTGGTTGATTCCAAGTTTTCGTAGGATAAGCTAGGTTATAGTCTGCTTGAGCTGGAATTGAGTTATCTGTATAGGTCCAGCTGCCGCTTTGATAAAAAAGATTATTCTTAATAACCGTTCCAGTCGTTTCCATTCCATTTTGAGCTCTTGTAATAATCGAGCCAAAATTCATGTCTATAAAAGTATTATTTAAAAAAGACAGGTTTTGACCAGCCATTAAGTAAAAACCATAAGAACCACATTTTTCAAATATATTATTCTTGATTACTACATTGCTTACAGGTCCACGGTAATTACCGCTTAGCATCATTATCTGATGGCCAATATTGTAAACATAATTGCCCTCGATAAGAACATTATCGACCTTGTCAAATGTTTGGAAAGCATCCGTATGTGCAGTTGGTGGTACCTCTGATAAAAGAATGTCATGAATGTAATTGCTTCTAATGATTAGATTCTTACCAAAAAATCTCAAACCATCTTCATTAAGAGGATGAGAAATATCGTTATCTTCTACTAAGATATCGTAGCCGTGTATCTCTATCCCTTGGCCACCGGCATAAGTAATCGTATTGCCCTTAATAATCGAGCCATAAATAGGCGAGATTGTTCCGTAGTCTTGACCAAAAATTGCTTGATACGCAAACCTTATGCCTGTGGCATTTGTGAAAGTATGGTGAATATAATTATTAATAATCTCTGAGTGACTACTTTGGACCCAAATACCTGACCCATCTCTCCAGTGGTTTAAGGTATTGGTTATTTCAAAACCCTCAACCCTAATATAGTCTTTTAATAGCGTAAATCCCTTGGTAACTACCACATCATTCTGATAGTTTTTGAAGGTAATTTTTGACCCTTCAGTGCCGGAATTGGCTGGTATTATGCGCTCATCATAGTTACCTTCTTTGACATAAACAGTATCCCCAGCCTGAACTGTGTTGGCGGCTTTCTGGATAGTTAAAAAAGGGCTGGTCTCAGAGCCATCATTGCTATCTGAACCGGTCTTGGCTACATAATAGTTTTTCGGCAAGCCTACCTTTATCTGCCTGGATAAAACAGCCGACTCATTGCCGGCCGCATCCTTGGCTTTTACTTCAAAGGTGTAACTGCCTCTAGGCAGGCTTGCCAAAACTGCTTTTCCTTGGGTTTGCCAACTTGACCAAGAATTATTTTGGCCAACTAACCGGTATGAATAAAGTATGCTATTGGCTGTAGTCTCTGCTCTGGTTGAAAGGGAAACATCGTCTGTTCCGTACCAGCGCATTGTTACATCACTATTATCGGTGGCCAATGTAGCTGTGGGAAAGGTTGCAAGTGATATATCGGGTGCTTGGACATCTGCAGTAGCAGCTACTCCTTGAATGCTGCTTGTTAATTGGCTGCTATTTATACCTACTCCTTCTAAATACAGTGGAGACCGACCAAAAGTTATTTCTACGCTGTTACCGTTGACTACTTTGCTTACTTCATTGCCCATTAAGTCATAAGCTTTGATGTTTTCAGAAGATAAATTAAGAGTAATTTTTCGCTTAGAATTATCGTCAGTGCTCGGATAAATTATCATAAGCGGTGTGGCCAACCGGTTAAAGAGGTAAGCTTTAACATTTGTTCCTAAGTTAACCTCCCCTTGGCCAACTGAACCATCAAAAAGCTTAGCAAGTACGCTGTAAGCCACTCCTTTTGGCCTCAGAGTCCCATCGTATTCAAAAAGAGAATAAGATATCAAAAAATCTGGAGAAGTTGTATTTCTGGCATCGTAATAAAAATATTTCTTAAAGCCGGCACCAATACTTTCAGCAAAGTTTTGCACTTGCCATTCGGTTCTTTTACGGTAATCCCTGCCCCAGTCAGATGGCCTGGCATAGCTAATATCTAAGTTCTCCCACAAAAGAGATTGATAAAAGGTGTCGGTTCTAGCCCCGGTTTCCGAGTTCCAGGCATCTTTATTAGAGCTGCTTGCTAAACTTAAATAACCTGGTGTGTGTGAGCTGTTCATCGGAGGATAACGGTGAGAAGACCATATATCAGCATAGTTATTGCCAATCGTGTCTAGGACGCTTTGGACATAGTTAGTGTAGTAGGCCACCATTCCAACGATGTGAGTATCAGGGTCAGCTCTTTTGGCAGCATCATGGGCTGTTTGCAGTATTTTAGCGTAATACTGAGGATAGCTTCCTAGCCCACCTTCAGTATCTGGTTCGTTCCAAATCTCCCAGTAATCGACATTATTTTTGTAGTGGTTAACTACTTGATAGACATAATCATCCCACTTAGCCAAGAAGCCATTAAATGATTCATCGTCCCACTGACTTACATCGCTAGTACCTTTAGGCAGGGCCCAGGTGGGAATGTGGGCAACTTCCGAACCGATAGTTCCCATTATTTTCATTCCATATTGTGCCGGCTTTGCTACTTTAGAATCTTGCCAAACAAAGCTATTGTCTGTTGGCTCGACGTAATACCATCTGAACATTTCTTGGCCGGTACTTAAGCTCCTATTCCATTTAACGCCAACTTTTTGCATCTGGGCTAGCCAGTAATCATAAAAAGGAACATGGGAACCAAAGATCGAGTTTTCATTGACAGCAGCAGTTTGAGACCTGGGAATTACCGAGTAATTAACCTCTTCTATGGTATCAGGATATCCTTCTAGCCACAGGATAGCCCTAAAAGCCCCTCGTTTGTTCGGACTTAAATCAAGGTTAGTTGTTGTTAGTGATTGGCCCGCTAAAGAAGAGTTTAGTTCTCCGGATTTAATTTTTTTATTGTAATAATCATATACTTCGTATTTTGTCTTAACTTCAACTGCTTGACTGTTGTTATAATGAAACAGTTGCATAGAGGCGGCTTCATCCTCGTAAAATAGATTACCGTCGTGAGAAGAAGATAAGCCAAGTTCGACATCTGAGGACGGATTGTAATCGCTTAAGGAACCTTCTTCTAACCGCACAGCGTCTACCCAAACACTTTTGCCAGGGTAACCTTGGTGCTGGGGAATTATTTCAACTTGATACGTTGCTTCGGGATCAGCCACCAGATTACCCGACAACGAATATCGTTGCCAGTCGGTTGTTAGATTAAAGCTTGCTTCTTTGTAGTCAAAGCTTCCATCCGCCTGGTTAGTGTTTTCTAGCCTAACTCTTATAGCTCCATTATTAAGATTGGATTTCATATATAAGGATAAGGTGTGATCTGTGCTGGACCTAACCTTATATATTTTCGAGATTAGTTTCTGGGCATTGTAGTTAGTATCGTAGGGAAGCTTTACGCTTTTAGTGCCATGGACAGCCGTTGTGCCATCTATCATAGTTGAAGAAAGCGGAAATTGAACGTTTCCTGAGAGTCCCCAGCCGTGGCCAGTTCCTACCTCAAAGCTGGAATTTTCTATTAGATTAGGTTTTGAGCCCTCAGCCACTGATTGTTTGATAAAAAAAGTCGATAATGACTGGGTTAGCAAAGAGCCGATTAAAAGGATGCAGATAATAGCTACTGCTAAGTGGATTTCCTTTATTGTATTTCGCTTTTCAATCATAGAAAACACTTTTTTCTACCTTACAACCAACCAATTACCAGCTATATTATGCTGGTTGTTACCGGCTAGGTCAGTAGCATAGATATAGTAGCGGTATTTGCCTTTTCTAAGTTTTACTCTTAGCTTTTTAATGGAGATTTTATTAATGGGCTTGAGCCCTAGTCTTAGGACTTTAACTATTCTTTTGCCTCTTTTAATCTTGATTATTATTCTGGCCTTGTTGTTAGTATATGGATCTATTACTTTGTACCTAAGAGCAGCTAGCTTGCCCCGTTTAACCATTATTTTTCTAAGCGCTTTAGTCTTTGGCTTGTAGTTATCTAGTTTTATGCTCTGAGACTGGATGCTGATATTGCCGGCATTGTCTACTGCTTTAATGGTTAAGTTGCATTCACCATTAAGCTTAGATGAGTTCCAAATAAAAGAGCTAGAGGCAAGCGAGTAATAATTAGGACCAAAAGAGAAGCTGTGAATATCTTGATTGTTGCATTGTAGAGTTACTTCTTTTACTTTAGACAAACCATCACTAGAATTAACCCAGAGATCGATTAGTCCTTTGTATATCCTGTTGTCATCAATATTGCCTAAGCTTACCTGGGGAGCGGTGGTATCTATCATTATCTTTTGATGGGTAGTCTCTGATGCATTGCCTTTGGTGTCTATGGCTTTTAGGTGAAAATACCAAATACCATCAGAGAGATTACTAAACTGCTTATTGCTAGCTGTTTGGTCTATTTCATTATCCGGATGTGTTGTCTCAACTTTATCTATTTCATAACTGTAACCGGCAACACCAGAATCATCAGATGAAGAGAAACTAAATGAGGGGCTTCTGTCTGCATAATATCTTGAGCCTAATTGATGAGTGTTGCAGGTAACCTCTGGCTTTGCTGGTGGTGCGATATCAATTGCCGGCGGAGATGAAATCTCTTCGCTTGTACCTGTGGGAACATAGCTTGTGTCGTTAGTAATAAGTAGCTTATCTAGATAAGTGCTAGCTTCTCTTCCTCTAATAGTTAGGGTATGGGTACCAGTTGTTAGGTTAAAGAGTTTGGGATCATATTCAGGTGCTACAGGACTACCGGCGCCTCTTAAACAAACTCTATCCCAAGTCCAGTTAGATGAGTTCTCGGCTAGTAAAACATCCCAAACATCTTCCGGCAAACCATCTACTGTGATAAACACTGAGTCATTACCGGTTGTAGGGGCAATAACTCTGCCCCATATCAGATAATTACCCGCAGTTGTTACATTGAATTTGTAGATAGCCGTTCCTTGATTAGTTGTTGATGAGGATGTATAGCTTCCACCGGAGGCTAGAACATCGCTCCTTTCTGTCATGGGAGCTGCTAGAGCTCCATTTTCAGCCTCTAACCACAGATATTCATTATCACCCGATTGAACTGAGTTACTCACATAAATGCTAATGGACTGTTCTGCTGTATTATTCGACGAATCATAAGCAACAACTTTTATAGTATGATTACCATTGGAAACAGAACTTGTGTCTAAGGCATAGCTGTATAGTGAAGAGGTGTCTTCTCCTGCTTTTATGCCGTCAACTAAAAACTCTACTTTTGATACTGCTGCGTCATCACTGGCATCAGCAATAATATCAACTGTTCCAGAAACTTCTGCGTCACCAGTTGGATTAGTTATTGAAACCGTTGGGTTAGTTAAATCTGTAGTAGGTGTTCCCTGATATTCATACGCTCCAATATCAACCGCTCCCACTCTGGGATTGCCGTCTTTGTCTTTATCCGGTGCCCCATCAGAGGTACCGGCATTGATTGCAGGTGAAGTTGCTTGGAGATGGAAATCTCTAGCTAGGTAATCTGAATTATTAATATCTACAAATTTAGGATCTGCCCATATACTATGAGTTTGATTATGTGTTGTAGGAGTGCCACCTGGAACATAAAACAAATTATAATCAACGTCAAAGAACTGATTTTGGTATGGGTCCCAACTGTCACCATAAAAAATATTATTTTTAAAAACGCCACTGGGATCTCCTGCATGAGAGGCCCAGCTTGCATCTCTAGTATCATAAATCCTTATTCCATATTGACCGTTGGCAAATACATTATTCATTACAGTCAAATCTTCGCCGCCCATTCTGACATGGTAATTTCCGCCGCCTGAGAAAACATTTCCAATTAGTTTTAATCTGTCCACTTGTACATAGATTCCTAAATGTGAGCCGTCTTTGCCAGGATTGCCTATAAACAAATTATTGCTGACTTCATTATCAGAAGCATACATTTGAATAGCGTCTGCGTGAGCAGGTGATATCGCATCAATATCGTGAAAGTAATTATTCTGAATTATATTATTGGTTTCAGTGCTATCTATCCAAATGCCGTCTTCTACGTCATAGATTTCATTTCCTTCAATAATAAAGTTTGTGCAAACCCTCGACAGATCTACTCCTTTACCACTTGGGTGAGTAGTATCTGTTGCCGCTTCATAATTAGCTCGTCCAATTTTATTGTCTTTTACTAAGCAATTTGTGCTTTCTTGGAACTTAATAGAGAAAGCTCCGCCGGGACTTGGACCATCAGTATCATGGATATCATTGTTAACAATTTCCACTCCAGTGTGAGGGTTAGAATGATAGGCGTACGAATTAGTAGTGATGGCAGCAGGATAGCAGTTTTTTATTTCAAACCCTTCGATTCGGATATAGCTGCTGTCTCCATCTAGATAGAAACCTCTATTTGTTTTGTTATTATCAATTATTGGTTTTTCCCCGGGAAAATTCTTGAAAGTGATCATATTGCCAGGCGTTCCTGTCTTAGTTAGAGTGACTGTTTCACTATAAGTTCCACCTCTTACATAAACAGTTTTTCCAGCGGTAGCAACATCAGCACCTTTTTGGATGGTGCGGTAAGGATTCGTTGTTGTGCCATCACCGGTTGTATCATTACCGGTAGTAGAGACATAAATTGCATTAGGGTCTGAGCCTTGATATTCATAAGCTCCGATAGTTGGCGGGTCAGAACGAGTATTGCCTTCGTAGTCAGCTGTTACTCCACTAATAGCGATACCGGCTCCGATAAGAGGACTGCCAGACAACGGTTTGAAATTTGAATCTATTAAAGGATCAACATTCCATTGGTTATACGTACCTGCAGCATAAACAGCGTCTGGGCTACTGGTACATGGCCAAGCAAGATTATAATCAGTCGTCCAATTACTTATTCCGCCCGCATCCATAAACGGTTTATGCACTGATGACCACCCGGGCTGATTGCCGTTTCTAATGAGAACATTATTCTTGGCTGTAACTGTTGCCGGACCATTAGTTGCGTATGTGTTAATAGCTGAATTTGCCACATTATGCAGGTAATTATTGTAGACTTCCACTGTGCCGGAAGTTACGGTTATAGAGCCGGCTGCCTCTTCGATAACATTATTGCGAATAATATAGGAAATTGTCTTACCGGTAGCTTGCGCTAACATTGCAAATGCGCCATTAAAATCGTACATGTGGTTATTTTCAATAATGCCACCGCCATCTCCACCTAAGGCTTGCTGCAGGCAATCCATGTGGGGACTGCCCCCAGTCCCGGTATTTTCACTATCGAGATAATCGTGAAATGTATTGTTGGCTATATAAACACTCTCCCCGGAGTTATCAATGGCATCAGTATCCTCTACAAAGGCACTATTTACTATAGATTGACCGTGACTGAAATCGCAATTGGTAACAGTGCCATTATCTCCCCATATTTCCAGCGCATCAGAGTAATTATAAGAAAAAGTACAGCCGGTTACAGTGAGGTTAGAGACGTTTTGTGCAGATGATACATTGCTAGATCTAACACCTCCCTTGGGGCAGTGATGAATGTTGCAGTTTTTAATAGTTACGTAAGCGCCATTCAGAGCTATTCCGGCATCAGCATTGACCTGTGATATACGTCTGGTTGCTTGAATATCAAAACCGTCGATTGTAATACGGTCGCATGGAATACTTGTTCTGCCGATAAGAAAACCTTTTGTTAATGGCATCCCCACACCCTTAAAGGTTATTCCTTGCGTCAAACCGGATTTGAGTAAAGCAACCCGTCCTGCGTAAGCTGAATCTCCATTGCAGGGATAAGTTGTAGGTGCCGGGTCGTCCCTATAGTCCCCGGGACCAACTTGAATAGTATCGCCGTCTTGAACAACCCCTGCCTCTATTGCATAAGCTGCTTTTTGGATGGTTAGAAATGGCTCGGCCTCCGTGCCTGGGTTAGAATCAGAACCTGTTTTGGCTACATAGTAAGTCTTTGGTTGATACTCGAAGGCCCCTATGTCGGGTGCTCCAACTCTCTCATTACTGTCTTTATCAGTTGCTGGGGTATTAGCATCAGAGATGCCAGCATTAATAGCCGGAGAAGTTGCTCCAATATGATAGTTTTTGGCACTGGTACTTACAAATTTAGGATCTAAATTCCAAACCTTATGTGCTTCTTGTTGCGACATTAAGGGTGGATTGGATAAATCAACCGGATAGTAAAGATTATTGTCTGCCTCTTGAATAAAACTTTGATTTATAGTGTAGGGCAGATGACCGCCATTGTTGAAAACCTCTCCGTTGTTCTTATAAAAAATATTATTCTTTATTACCGCATGGTCGCAGGGATGACCAACAGCATTGCTGCCATTATCCCACTCTGCAATATAGATATCTGAAACTTTTGCATTAATAAACGTGTTGTTAACGAACGTCAGATAAGGCACATTGTATATCGTAAACCCATTATAAATTTCACTAATAGCTCCCTCAAAGACATTATTTCTAAAAGTAAGGTGATCTACATGGTGCTCAATGTCCTGCCAATCCTTATATCCTCCAGTTATCTGAGCCCATTGAACTTGAGCATCATGGACATAATTTCCTTCAAAGATAATATTGCTTGCATCAGAAAAAGTTTGAAAAGCGTCTATGTGGGGTGCAGAATCGGGATTGTCAGACAACCAATAATCGTGGATGTTCTCATTTCTAATAATATGCCCTGTTCCTGAAAAGCGGTGAGCATCAGTATCTGAGCTGTTAACAGCTTGGCCTTGATACTTAACACGCCCATGAGAAAGATCGTTTCCTTCTACTAGCCAATTACTCCCGCCAACCTCAATAGCAGAGTTGCAATGGTTTGTGATTGTATTATTCTTGATAATATTTCCGACAGGTTCGTTTGAACAATCATACATTGCTCCAATACCATTCCAACGAATATCGTGAATATAGTTGTTTTCAATAACGTTATTACTTCCGTTGATTGTAATGCCCCACCGATCATAATAATCTGGAGGTGTTTGGGTAATTTCAAAACCTTTAATTTTGATATATGAAGTTAATGCACTCCGGGTTGGGCCTATAGTGAAACCTTGAGTAACAGGCTTATCGTCACCAGGAAATCCCTCAAAAGTAATATAGTTTTCAGCCTGACCCGATACACTTAACTTAATCCTCTCATTATAAGTCCCTTCTTTCACATAAACAGTATCTCCAGCTTGGGCTACGTTAGCTGCTTTTTGAATTGTCAGCCAGGGTTGGCTTTGCGTGCCTGGGTTAGAATCAGAGCCTGTTTTGGCGACATAATAAGTAGCTGGTATTCGATTAACAGTGACAGTTACAGCATTGCTTTCTATTCCATTAGCAGAAGCTTTAACATCGTAATTATCAGGAACTATGTTATTAAACAGCCCAAACTCGTTGGCGCCTGACCAGGTAAAGGTAATCCCAGGTATTTCATTATCTGAAACATCATAACCTTTAGCACTAAATAAAATGGTATCTCCAGAATCAATAGTCTGAGGAGCTGATGGTGTTATTTCTATATGGTTGAGAATAGGTGACGGATTAAGAACCTCATTAACGGTTTTTACTTCTATCTCAGGATGGTTATTCTTGATTTCTGAGACAATACTTTGAAAAGTAGCCACTTTAGCGACATCATCTGGAGCTTCGTGCTGGAATATCAACCAGCCACCATTGGCCTCAATTTCCGCCAATTTAGTCTGGACCGTGCCAAGAGAAGCGTAGGTAAGACCAGTTATTTTGAGATTATATTTATTGTTAACAGGAAACGTGTTAGTGCCGTAACTGCAAACGTTATAATCATGATTGCTTTGTACAATAGCATTAAGCGCATCTATATCAAGGGCATTAACATGAGAGAAGCCTAGGTTTGAAAAACCATTAGCAACTAGCCAATTTTTAGCCTCTTCTACTTGAAATTGATAATTAGCTACTCCCCCCGATAGGTTATTAGCTGAATGAGAGCCAATTTCCCAACCAGCAGCCTGTAATGTTTGCAGATTGGTAGTGCTTAGCCTGGTTGAGGTAGAATTAATAAGAGCCGTATCTACGTAGGTTACACCTTTGTAGCCGGCTGCGCTTAAAATGGGATAATAATCATCTATCTGAGCTTTATTGTTATCAGTGAAAGTAAAAGAAACTACCGGCTTATCCGAGGTAGCTCCACCACTACTACTGTTATTTACAGTCACCGTAATGGCTGATGTTTCAGTGGCATTGCCCGCAATGTCATAAGCTTTAGCTTTGATAGTATGACTTCCGTTAGTAGCAGTTGAGGAATTCCAGCTATAGCTATATGGAGAAGCGTTATCGGAATTGGCTACACTGTCATCTATTAAGAACTCTACTTTTTCTACTCCTGAGCCACCATCATTATCAGCGGCTGTAGCGCTTAAACTAACGCTACCTGAGACTGTTGCTGCATCAGAAGGCGCAGTTAAAGTTACTGTTGGGTTAATAGCCTCTTGTGAAGAACTACCAGACTGTTTTTCTCCGGTTACTACCTCCAACACTGTTTTTACCGGAATTCCTTTAGCTTTAACCTTAGCTATTACTTCTTCAAAAATTTCTACCTTATCAGCTGTGTGAGCATCATCCATCCACCCGTGATCAGCAAAGATAATCCACTTTTTTTGTTCTGTAGCATTTGTTAAATAAGTTTCAATATTGTTCATCTTTTGCAATCTTGCTGCTTCATTATTTGCTTGCTTAATCGGATCAGGATCAGGCGGATTTGTAGATGTAATATCTATTCCTACAGCACCAAGGTTATAAGAATCTGTTACTGGTAGACTGTTATACACAGTAGAAACTTTACGATTATAGGGATGATAACTCTCAACAAGAGGATCTAGTACTTCGTTAGTTCTAGTAAAGGGAGCCGCAAATCCAGGATTGGAAAATCCTTTAGAAATTAACCAATCTTTAGCATCGCTAATAGTCGGCAAATAATCCTCGGCAGTATAGGATCTATCATCACCATTGGCGTCTTTTAATGCAGGCCAGTGGTTGGTAGTATGGGAACTTATTTCCCAGCCAGCGGTCTTCATTTGGTTAAGCTGGCTCAAACTTAATTTATCGCTATTACCTACACTGCCGGTAATAGCATAGACTACCCCCGGGTAATTCTCGGCATTAAGTGCCGGAAAATAATTGTATTGCTCTTTATTTGAATCATCAAAAGTAAAAGAGACAATTGGGCCGTTTTGGACAATAAGCGATACAGAGTCCTCGGCACTGTTTCCAGACTTGTCATAGGCCTTAATTTTAATAATATGCTTTTTGGCCGTATCGACAGTTGTAGAATCCCAAGTAAAGCTGTACGGCTTAGATATGTCGGTATCTTTTAATTCATCATTAACATATAGCTCTGCCTTATCTAGCTCGGAGTCTCCCTCATTATCGCTTGCATCAGCGTTGATAGTGACATTGCCGGCAACCGGCGCATTATCAGCCGGGCTTGTTATAGAAACTGCAGGGTCAATGGTATCAGCAGCTGTGTAGTCTGATATATCAATAACCGCCATGCTCATTGGCGGCATAGAAACAGAAAAAGAACCACCACTAATACTAGCACTTGAGCTTATCGGAGTCTGAGTAGAAAGAGCGCTCCAATCATTGTATGAGTTTATATTGGCTGTTCCATTCTTTACTCCATCCAGATTAACGGTTATATTATGAATATTGCTAACGCTCTTGTTTAGTAACAATATTTTATAGTTACCAGCAGTGTCTTTTGTTGCTAAGCTCTCAACTCTTTTAGCCTTGCCAAGTAATGTGGGATGAGTCTCTTGACCCCCAGAACTTTGATATAAAACACTTGGCTTATCATCTGTTGTCACATTGGATGATAAAACCTGACGGCTAGAAGAATTGAAGCTACTTAAAACCTTCATGGCATATCCCATGGAAGTTATTTGACGAGTTGGCGAAATTAGCTCATCTGTATCAGAGCCGGCGAAGATATCCCAAAATGTATTGGCTTTAACTCCTACATTGGCGGTTTTAGAAATAACACTGGTGAAATAAATTGCCTTCCAAATATCAGTAGAGTTAGGCTCTTGATTAGTATTTGTGGGATAATGATACTGGCCTAAACCATCGTAGTTAAACTCGGTACACAAAAGATCAATATTAGGTTTGCCAAAATCAGCAAGTTTTTGCTGAACAGTATATGGTTCTTGGCCCTCCCATTTATAAGTGCCATCATATTTATAAGTAGAATCCACTATTGCTTGCTTAGCTTGATCATCATTAGTAATCCCAGAAAAATTCCTAGGACTTCCTCCGAAACTGTACGCATGATAGGCAAAGAAGTCAGCGTTATATGAGGGATTAGAATAAATTGTCGAGTATGGTTCATACCCATACTCTTGAACTCCGATAGCTTTAGACCCTTGGCCAGCTGGAAAAGGGCCTACTTTTATATCGGGGGTAAGAGATTTTATGGCTTCATATGCTTTTTTATAGAGATTTTTGTAAAGCGTCATATCTTCAGCAATGTCCCTTATATATAAATAATCACCAAATCCACTTACATTTGCAGTTTCATTAAATGCTATCGATTGAGTAGTTTGATCTGCGATATAATTTGAATACCTTGTTGAGCCCGTAGGAAAAGTTGGTTTGATAGCAACCGCTGACCATTCCGTATAATTATTAATCTCGGTTACCACTTGACCATAACTTCGAGAAGAACCATCAGAGTTGAGTAAATTGACTGTATGTTCAACTTGCCAGCCAGAGCTATTACGTTCTAAGTAAAGGTAATCGCCCTCTACTCTTACTCTTCTACTATAGCTTGCATCTTCATTGGTTACTGTAAAATGAGGATTAACATTATTATTCGTTAAGGGTTTATAAAAAACAGGCGGCCTTTGGATGCCTTCCATAGGAGCAATGTCTATTTCGTTGCCAATTTCGACATATTTTACGTTCACTCCCTGATCGACCAGATATTTGATTAAATTAGACCAAGCATAAGCTACTTCATCTAGGTTTAGTGATCCGTCAGGATTTAACATGGCCGTACTAATCTCGTCATTTAAGGTATAGAGAATCGGCATGTTAAGATCTTTCCACCAAGCAATCTGGTTATTTATCGATCCTTCAGTCCCTGTATCCCAATTCCAAACGCCATGAGCCGGATAAAGCTCTTCCATATTAATGCGTACTTTTTGACCATGGCCAGCCCGCATTAATGACAACCCTGCCTGGTTAATAAGAGCATTATTTTCATCTTTTGGCCAAAAGCTTCCTGCCCCCCAAGGGGAAAGATTTCCACCCAAAAGATCATTGCTAAAAGTGCTGACAACAGTATTAGAGATGTTGACTGTCGATGTTTGGATATCAGCATTTGAGTGAGCAATAAAAAGGTAAGATAAAGAATTAGTTAAAAGAGCACCTATTAAGAAGATGCAGATGAATACCACCAATAAATGAATTTCTTTAACTGTCTTTCTTTGCTCTAATACAGAAAATATGATCGGCTCCTTTTATTTACTAACCCTTTGCTTTACTATCGGCAAATAACTATCAATTCTTAAAAATAAGCTAGCCGGATAATTAAGCGCCCACACTTTCATCTATCTTTAATTATACCGCTGATTAGAGTATTGGTAAACACTCATAGTGGTTAATTTGTTAACCGAATTTTGTTGTTTAGTTGAGAGGCTCTAGATTATTTTTAAGGCTAGGACTTGCTTGAAGCTTTCTACTACATAATCAGCCGCTTGGGCCACATCTTCAGATATGGGATTTATGGCAATTGATATGCCGCTATTTTGGAAAAGACAGAGGTCTCCGTCAGTGTCTCCAAAGGATATTACCTGGTCAGGCTTTATTTTTAGCGCTTTAAGAAGTTTTTGAAGGATTATTAATTTACCGTTAAAAGAAACGTGGACTTTTACCTCGCCGGTTAAAACCCCGTTTTTCTCAACCAGTTCATTTGCCCACCAATACTTTATTTCAAAATCTCGAGCAACTTTTTCTGCTATTACCGAAAGCCCTCCGGAGATAAGGGCTATTTCAATTCCCTTTTCTTTAAGCTTTCGTATTAATAATTCTGCCCCGTTAATATACTCAATTTTAGCAGCTATTTCTTTTATTTTAGTAACCGGAGTTCCTTTCCAGTTGATAGCGTCGAGGTAAGCAAACTCATCGTAGGTAATCTCTTTGGCAAGAAACTTAACCAGGTTGTCTTTGCCGTTTGCTTCCCAGGTGCCTAGGTGGCGGTGGAGGTGCTCCCAGCTGCTGATAGGCTTGGTAAGAGTTCCGTCTAAGTCAAAAACTGCTAACTTGATGTCACGAAGCAATAACTATTTCCCCCGACGGCGTTGGAATTTTGTCTTTTTTAGAAGTTTTTTATGTTTTTTCTTACGCATTTTCTTGCGTCTTTTCTTGATAACAGAGCTCAAATATTTCTCCTAGGTAAAATCACAAAGCCTCATTCTAATATAAGAGACCAGGTTTTACAAATAGTAATTTGACTTAACTACTATAAGCGCTTATAATTTCTGCATATGTATTCCAACTATCTTAAAAAGAGCTTATTAACTATTGTTTTACTAGTTCTTACAATTAGCAATTCTGCTAATGCTATCGAAGGGCCGGTACCTCCTTGTAAATACATTAAGGTCGAAAAATCGACTATTATTCCGCGAACAAAAATAACTGTAAAAGTTAAATACCTGGTAGAGAAGTTGTACCGTTATGATCTTAGCCGCTGGCAATATTGTGTGACAGATACTTATGCTTGCTTTAGTGCTCCGGCTAAAATATCAGGCAGAGCTTCTAGCAGATTACAGCATTTAAAAAGATCTTCGTGGATTCTCGACTGGAGAGGGCCTGTAATAAAGAAAACTAAATCGACTAAGAATACCGGCTGGTTTAGAACTTATACCAACCTTAATAATCCTTCTTTTAAAGTTTTTAAAGCTGGAGCTAAGATTCGCATTGGAAATACTTACGATTTATACTACGGAAAAAGAAAGATCCATGGCGGCATAACAGCTGCTTTCATCTGTGGAAAGAACGACTAACTTAGCCTAATCGATAATCAATTAACGAACTCTTGACATCAAGTTATAAATATCTTATTATATATTTAGACAGTTTTCTAAATATCTAATACAATGGATAGCATTTATCAGGCTTTGGCCGACGAAACCAGAAGAAAAATACTGCAACTGCTTAAAAAAGAAGACTTAACGGCTGGTCAAATAGCCGAGCAGTTTAATATATCTAAGCCCTCAATATCACATCATTTGAATATTCTAAAGCTAAATAACCTCGTTTTAAGCGAAAGAAGGGGCCAGGAAATCATATATTCGCTTAATATTACTGTTTTACAAGAGTTTATGTTGGGCATGTACAACATGTTTGGTGACAGTCATGAATAATACAGAGATTAAGCTGCAAAAACAGTTGGTCACTGTCACCATTGGGAGGAAAAATGAACTTTAATAAAGCTACCAAATTACCGATTATTTTAATTATCTTGATGTTTATTGCCGGAGCTATTGCCTACCCTTACTTATCTAATAATATTCCTACCCATTGGAACGCGGCTGGTAAAATAGATTCTTATGCTGCCAAATCATTCTGGAGTGTTTTTATGGCTCCGTTGATCTGCAGTGGGCTGTACCTGCTATTTCTTTTTGCTCCTATGCTAGACCCTTTTAGAAAAAATTATGAAAAGTTCAAAAAAGCCTATAATCTGATGATTGACTTTGTCATTGGTTTTTTTAGTTTCGTATTCGCTATTACCCTGGTAGCCAGCATCAATAATAACTTCAAATTCGATGTTGCTCTTAACTTTGGCTTAGGATTGCTGTTAATTGTATTAGGAAATCAAATGAGTACTTTAAGAAGAAACTGGTTTTTTGGTATAAGGGTGCCATGGACCTTAGCTGACGATACCGTCTGGGTTAAAACCCATCGTTTAGGAGCTAAGTTATTTGTTGTTGCCGGGGCACTTACCTGCATAGGAGCTTTTTTACCAAGGCCATATAACATCTGGATGGTAATGGGACCTATTGCTGTATTCGGCACAATTTCTATTGTTTATTCTTATTTAGAATTTCGTAAATTACATAAGAAAGAGATTGCTTCGTCGCAAAGCTCCTCGCAATGACGAGTTGGCGATGGCCAAGGGATGGCGTTCGATTAAAAGACTGTCTACATATTTTGGAAAGTATTCGCAGGGCAGCTAGCATGGTCCCTGAAGTTAAGCGTTAGCGCATACTTCAGGGTAGCTGGCCGAGATTAAGCGGCATTTACCGCTGGTAAATGACCGCGGCTTGGAAAAAGATATAGACAGTCTTAAAAAAAACCTAAAGCTATTACAAAACGTCTTTAAGAAATTTCCCGGTATAAGAACCTTTGGTCTTAGCTATCTGCTCGGGGGTGCCGGTTGCAATCACTTTTCCGCCGGCGTCTCCACCTTCCGGGCCTAAGTCGATAATATGATCGGCGTTTTTAATAACATCTAAGTTGTGTTCAATTACTAAAACAGTGTTACCTTCGGCTACCAGGCGTTTTAAGACATCTAATAATTGTTTGATATCATGAAAATGCAAGCCGGTAGTAGGCTCATCTAAGATATAAAAGGTCCTGCCAGTGCTTCTTTTGGAAAGCTCGGTAGATAACTTTACCCTCTGGGCTTCACCACCCGATAAAGTGGGAGCTGGCTGGCCCAACTCGATATAGCCCAATCCTACATCATAGATAGTTTGCAACTTTCGCCTGATAGAGGGGATGTTCTTGAAAAAATCCAGGGCTTGCTCAACATTCATCGATAAAACGTCAGCAATGGTTTTGCCCTTAAACTTTACTTCCAAAGTTTCCCGGTTATAGCGCTTACCCTTACATTCCTCGCAAGGAATATAGATATCCGGGAGAAAGTGCATCTCGATTTTTATTGTTCCCTCTCCCTGGCAAGCCTCACAGCGTCCGCCTTTGACGTTAAAAGAAAAGCGCCCGGGTTGATAACCCCTTATTTTAGCCTCGGGGGCGGCAGCAAAAACCTTGCGGATCTCATCGAAAACCTTGGTATAGGTAGCCGGATTAGAGCGCGGAGTCCGCCCGATGGGCGATTGATCAATTTCAATTACTTTATCTATGTTTTCAAGCCCTTCTATATCTTTATGAGAACCAGGCACCGATCTTGATTTATAAAAGCGCTGATAGAGAGCCTTTGATAATATATCAACAACCAGAGTTGACTTGCCAGATCCGGATACTCCAGTGACACAAACAAATAATCCCAGGGGAATATCAACATCAATCTCTTTGAGATTATGCTCAGCTGCCTCTTTGATGGTTATATTATGGCCATTACCGGCTAATCTTTCTAAGGGAAGCTCAATTTGCTCTTTGCCTGATAAATAGCGGCCGGTAATAGATTTAGTTTGCTTGGTAATCTTAGATAAGCTGCCCTCGGCCACAATTTTACCGCCGTGGATACCTGCTCCAGGGCCGATATCTATTATATGATCGGCTGAGCGAATAGTAGCTTCGTCATGCTCAACCACAATAACTGTATTTCCTAAGTTTTTTAATCTGACTAAAGTGTTGATAAGGCGCTGGTTATCTCTTTGATGCAAACCGATGCTGGGCTCATCAAGAATGTATAAAACGCCCATTAAACCAGAGCCTATTTGGGTAGCCAGCCTTATACGCTGGGCTTCTCCTCCAGATAACGTACCGGCCGCCCTGTCTAAAGTAATGTAGTCTAGACCAACATCGACTAAAAAGTTCAGCCTTTCTTTTATCTCCTTTATTATTCTAACCCCGATTAATTGCTGGCGCTCTGTAAGCTTGAGATTGTTTATATAATCTAAGGCCGCTTTGGAAGAAAGCATAGTGAGCTCAGCAATATTTTTGCTACCTACTGTTACCGCCAAGCTCTCTGGCTTTAGACGAGCACCGCCACATTCCTGGCAAGGTACAACCGACATATATTGCTCCATTCTATCGCGGGCGTAATCGGAGTCGGTTTGCTGGTAGCGCCGCTCAATAGTACCAATAGCCCCCTCATAACGCATCTTCCAGTTACGCACATCGCCACCCATGTTATGGTAACGTACCAGCACTGTCCGGTCGGCTCCATATAAAATGATATTTTGGTGTTTTTTAGGAAGATCTTTATAAGGTTTGTTGATATCGATGCCATATTCCTTACAAACCGCCTCAATCATAGCCGGGTAAATGTGGGATGTATGGCTATAAAAAGGCTCAATGGCTCCTTCTTTAATGCTTAAATTAGGATTAGGAATAAGTAATTTAGCGTCTACCTGCTTTTTTTGCCCCAAGCCGGTACAAGTCGGACAAGCCCCATAGGGACTGTTAAAGGAAAACATCCGCGGAGTAAGCTCCTCATAGCTAATCCCGCACTTCAGACAAGCAAACTGTTCGCTTAAAGTTATTTCCCCTTGCTCCGCCATAGCCTTGTGCGACAGCGAGTCACCCTCAATGATATCAATGGTCACCATGCCATCGGTTACTTTCAAGGCTAATTCAACCGAATCAGTTAGTCTTTTATTGATGCCTTCTTTCATCACCAAACGGTCAACAACAATATCGATATTGTGAGCTTCGTAGCGCTTAAGTTCTATTTCTTCATCCAAATCCCTAACCTGGCCATCAACTCTGACCCTGCTAAAGCCTTCCCTCCTGGCTTCTTCAAAGAGCTTTTGATACTCACCTTTGCGTCCTCTAACAACTGGAGCTAATATTTGGAATTTAGAATCCTTGGGCAGCTTTAATATTTGGTCGACTATCTGCTGGGCGGTTTGGCGGCTGATTTCCTTGCCGCACTTATAGCAATGTGGAACACCGATACGCGCATATAATAACCTTAAATAATCGTATATTTCAGTTACCGTTCCTACCGTTGAACGCGGGTTTCTGCTGGTAGACTTCTGATCAATCGATATTGCCGGAGATAACCCATCAATGTGGTCTACCTCAGGTTTTTGCATCTGCCCTAAGAATTGGCGGGCATATGCCGACAAAGATTCGACATAACGCCGTTGCCCTTCAGCATAAATGGTATCAAATGCCAGCGAAGACTTACCGGAACCTGAGAGTCCGGTCATCACTACTAACTTATCACGGGGAATCTCTAAACTTACATTTTTTAGATTATGCTCGCGCGCCCCTTTAATTATGATTTTATCTTGATTAATGCGTTTTACCTTGGCCATAGCAGACAATATTCTAACATGTTTCCCTGCCTACGTCTTTGGATATCTTTTTATATCAGGAGGTTGCTATGCCAGATAATCTTAAGGTATCCGTTAACCAATTAAGGGGTTATTGTGACCCTAAAATATTTAAATTCAAAGATACTTCAGAGGTAGAGCCCTTAGCTGGCACTATCGGTCAACAAAGAGCAGTAGATGCCCTTGATTTTAGCTTAAAAGTAAAGACTCAAGGCTACAATCTCTTTGCAGCCGGACCTGCCGGCACAGGAAAAGAAACTACCATTAAATCCCATGTAGAAAAGCTTGCTCAACCCGAGGAAGTGCCTTGCGACTGGGCGTATGTTTACAATTTTAAAGATGCAGACCGTCCATTAGCAATATCTCTTGACGCTGGTAAAGCAAACGATTTTGCTAAAGACATGGATGAGTTAATTGATGGAGTTAAAAACGAAATTCCCAGAGCCTTTGAGGGAGAAGATTACGAAAAAAGAAAAAACCGTATCCTAGCCTCACTTCAAGAACAAAGAGATGCTTCACTTAATAAAATGCAAAAAATGGCTGAAAAACAAGGGTTCTCTATCGAGATAACAACTGCCGGCATTGTTACCATTCCTATTCATCAGGGAAAACCGCTAAAGAGAGAGGATTTTGATACGTTACCTTCTAAACAAAAAGCCGACATTCAGGAAAAAAGCGAAGATTTGCAGCTTAAAATCAACGAGCTATTTAGAAAACTAAGAACCAACGAAAAAAAAGCCAGGCAAGAAGTAAAAGACCTAGATAAGGAGATAACCAACTTTGCTATCGGCCATCTTTTAGAAGAATTAAAACAAAAATATGCTGATAACAGAAAAATAATCGATTATTTAGATGATATCCAACGAGATATTATTCTTAACTTAAAAGACTTTACCGCCAAACAGGAAGGACAAATACCAGGGCTGGAGTTCTTAACCAAAAAGCCTAATTTTTCAAAATATAAAGTTAATGTGCTGGTAGATAATAGCAGTCAGCAAGGAGCTCCGGTTGTAACCGAAGAAAACCCAACCTATTACAACTTGATGGGAAAAATTGAGTTTAGAGCCGAGCTGGGAGCGATGTCTACCGGCTTTAACATGATAAAACCCGGTGCAGTTCACCGGGCTAACGGCGGTTACTTAATACTTAGAGCCCTTGATGTCTTGTTAAATCCTTTTTCCTATGATGCCTTAAAGCGTGTACTGCGTAATCAGGAAATAAAAATAGAAAATATGGGCGAACAATACCGGGCCCTTCCGGCAGCAACACTGAAACCGGAGTCTATTGACGTAAATATTAAGGTAATATTAACCGGCAGCCCCTATATCTACCAGATTCTGTTCCAGTTAGATGAGGATTTCCGCAAGCTTTTTAAAGTAAAGGCCGACTTTAACACCGAGATGGACAGAACAGACGAACATAGTGAAAAGTATGCTCAATTTATTGCCAGCCGAGTATCTACCCAAAATCTTAAACACTTCAACCCCTTAGGGGTGGCGAAAGTAGTTGAGTATGGTTCACAGTTAGCAAGTGATCAAATAAAACTATCAACGCGTTTTGCCGATATTGCAGATTTAGTCTCCGAGGCTAGTTATTGGGCTAGCCAAAATCATAATGATACCGTGAAGGCAGAGGATGTTAATAAGGCCTTGAGTAAGAAAAAGTTCCGTTCCAATATGATAGAAGAAAAGATTCAAGAATATATTAAACGCGATATCTTTATGATAGAGCTAGCAGGCGAGGTTGTTGGCCAAATAAACAGCTTATCTGTTTTGTCGGTCGGCGACTATACGTTTGGAAAACCCTCAAAGGTTACTGCTCGTATCTCGTTGGGGAAAAAAGGTGTTATTAATGTTGAGCGCGAAGTTAAAATGGGTGGGCCCATATATAATAAAGGGGTAATGATTTTGTCAGGATATCTGCATGGCAAATACGGCTATAACAAGCCTTTAAGCTTAGATGCCAGTTTAACTTTCGAGCAAGAATACGGCGGTGTCGAAGGTGACAGCGCTTCTTCCACCGAACTTTATGCTATTTTATCAGCCTTAGCAGATATCCCTATCAAGCAAAGCTTTGCAGTTACCGGCTCTGTTAACCAGCAAGGAGAAATCCAGCCTATCGGTGGTGTTAATTATAAGATCGAGGGGTTTTTCGATGTATGCAAACACAAAGGCTTAACCGGAGAACAAGGCATTATTATCCCTAAGCAAAACGTTGAAAACTTGATGCTTAAGCAAGAGGTAATAGATGCTGTTAAAGATGGGAGATTTCAAATTTATGCTATTAAAACCATTGATGAAGGAATAGAGATGCTAACCGGCAAAAAAGCCGGAGAGCAGCAAGAAGACGGCACATATCCGGTAGGAACCATCCACTTCTTGGTGGATAAAAAACTGCGTGCTTTCGCTGAGCGGCTAGCTAAGTACGAAAAAGCAGCTTGACTAGAGCGTTAGAGATTTAGGAGGCTTAGGGCTTTAGGTGCCGTTTTGCACATTAAAACCTAACGCTCTAATGATCTAACTCTCTAATAACTTTTGCATTAACTGACTCTTCTGTGATACTATCTATTACTGTTTTACAAAATCTTTTTAGGAGTTGTTGTATGTAGTGATGAAATTGGAAGAAAAGGCTAGCGGGCAAGCCACCCCCTCGCAAAACTTGGAGGACGGTTACAAGCTAGATGAGGATGGCAATCTTGTTCCGGATTACGACGGAACAATGAAGTTTTTTGAAGACGGCGATTTAATAGAAGGAAATGTTGTAAGAATCGACCGAGATGAAGTTTTAGTAGACGTAGGATACAAATCAGAAGGCGTAATCCCCATAAAAGAACTCTCAATCAAGCACAATGTCGCCCCAGACAAAGTCATTGAAGTAGGTCAGAGCATTACTACTTTAGTGCTGCAAAAAGAAGATGCGGACGGCCGCTTGATATTGTCTAAAAAACGAGCTGATTTCGAAAAAGCTTGGGATGATATTGGAGCTGCATATCGCAACGGTGAGCCAATTCAGGGAACCGTTATTGAAATCGTAAAAGGTGGATTAATTCTCGACGTAGGCGTAAGAGGCTTCTTGCCTGCTTCTCTGGTTGATTTTAATCGCTCAAAAGAGCTAGACCAGTTTTTGGGTCAAGAGTTCGAATGCAAGATAATTGAGATGAACCGCCAGCGCAATAATGTAGTATTATCTAGGCGGGCAATACTAGAAGGCGAAAAGAAAACAGAAAAAGCAGAGCTAATCAACAAACTAGAGCGCGGCCAGATTATTAAAGGCAAAATATCGAGCATCGTTGACTTCGGCGCTTTTGTTGACCTTGGTGGTATAGACGGACTTATCCATATCTCCGAATTATCGTGGAGCCATATCTCTCACCCTTCTGAAGTAGTTAAAATGGGGGAGGAAGTAAACGTAGTAGTCCTAGAAATCAATAAAGAAAAGGGCAGGGTTTCCCTTGGATATAAGCAAACACAAGAAGATTCTTGGAAAAAAACAGTCGAGGCCTATAACATCGGTGACATCTATGATGCTAAGGTAACACGCTGCTTGCCTTTTGGTGTCTTTGTTGAGTTCGGTGATGGAATGGAAGGCTTAATTCATATCTCTGAGCTTTCTTATAAACCGGTTAACGACCCCCATAAATTCATAAATGTTGGTGACGAAGTAAAAGTAAAGCTTTTAAGCATTGACTTAGAAAGACGGCGTATCAGCTTAAGCCTAAAGCAGACAGAAGAAAGAGCTGAAGAGCCCGACTCCGCTGACGCTTCGCCGGACAAGCAGGAGACAGTAGACCAGCCGGCAGGCAGGCAAGGCAGCCAACAGGGAACGGAGTTAGAGGCAGAAAGTGCGAGTGGTCACAAAGTGGGGACAGACATCCAACCAGATGAAGATGCCATGTCCCCGAAAAAGGCCGTAGAGGAAGAAAAAGCGCAAGAGCCGGAAGTAAAAGAAGAAACTGCAGAAGAAAAGACGGAAGAAGTACAGGATGAAGAGCTAAAGGATGAAGAAACCGCAGAAACAGTAGAAGAGAAAGCTGAAGAAACTACCCAAGAAGAAAAAGTCGAAGAAGTAAAAGAGGAAACACCTGCAGAAGAGCCAGCTGCTGAAGAAACAGAAACAGTGATAGAAAAAGAGACTAAAACTGAAAAAGTAGTTGAGGAAGTAAAAGAAGAGATAGAAAAAAAACCGGCTGAGGAACCGCAGTTGGGTGGCTTGGATGATGAAGAAGACGATTCAAATGTTGATCCTGGTTCCTTAGAAGATGTTTTGGCTCAGATGAAGAAATCGCACGGAACAAAAGACAAATAACATTTAAGGTTTAAAAAATAGTAAAGGGCAGGCAATATGTCTGCCCTTTTTGTTATATTAGGTTTACAATAAAGACATGTTTGTTGTAGGTATTACAGGAGCGATTGCAACAGGTAAATCAACACTATCTAGGTTCCTTAAAGAAAAAGGGGCCATTGTTATTGATGCCGATAAAATTGCTAAAGAGCTGCTAGACACTCCTGCTTTAGGAAAAAAGGTGCTAACTGCCTTTGGTCAAGGCATAATGACTGATAATACAATAGACCGAAAAAAATTAGGCAGTATCGTATTTTCTAATACTTTAAAATTAGATAGACTGAACAAGCTGCTGCTGCCAGAAATAATAAAAGTGATTGAAGAAGAGCTAAGCCTTTACAGTAAGACACTTCCAAACAACCAAATACTGGTACTAGATGCTCCCCTCTTGATTGAAGCCAATCTATTACCTAAAGTAGATTATGTGATAGTGGTTACAGCTAGCCCAGAGCTCCAGCTGGAAAGACTGTTGTCAAAAAACTTAACGATAAAAGAGAGCAGGGAGCGCATGGGTGCCCAGATTAAAGAAGAAGCAAGGCTAAAACATGCTGACGTTGTGATAAAAAACGATAGTGATATTGGTAATTTCAAACAAAAGACTGAGAAACTATGGCAAGATTTACAAAAAAAATCCCGTTTATAATCCCCTTTATAATAATCCTATTGTTAGTAATAGCATCAACTATCGGCTATAACTACTGGCTTCATTTATCCTACCCCTTAAAATACGAAAAACAAATTATAAATGAAACCAAAAAAAATAAATTAAATCCTTATTTAATATGCGCTATCATCAGGGAGGAATCGCGCTTTAATCCACATTCGGTATCTAGCAAAGGAGCAGTCGGGCTTATGCAGATTATGCCGCAAACTGCTTTTTGGATTTCAAAAAAAACATCTTATCCAATCAAAAGTGCGGCTGACTTAATGGATTCATCTCTAAACATAAAAATGGGCACATGGTATTTTGCCTATTTATATAATCGCTATCAATCAGAAGATGCCGCTTTAATCGCTTATAACGGAGGAACCGCTAACGTAGAACGGTGGCATAAATCAACTGATGACATTAATGTCTTGTTCAGACTTTTTGCCTATAAGGAAAGCAAGCAATACCTGGCCAAAGTAAAAAAATCCGTATCCACTTACAAGTGGCTTTATCCAGATGCGTTTTAAAATTTCTTCAGATTATAAACCTACAGGTGATCAGCCTCAGGCAATAATAAAACTAGTCGATGGAGTAAAAAAAGGTGACCGTTACCAGACTCTCTTAGGAGTTACCGGTAGCGGCAAAACTTTTACTATGGCTAACGTTATTGAAGGTGTCGGCAAGCCCACCCTGGTTATGGCGCCAAACAAAACTTTAGCCGCCCAACTCTGTTCCGAGCTTAAAAACTATTTCCCTGAAAATGCTGTAGAATATTTCGTTAGTTATTATGACTACTACCAGCCGGAAGCTTACGTTCCCTCTAAAGATTTATACATCGAAAAAGATTCTTCGATAAATGATGAGATTGACCGATTGCGCCATTCTTCGACCTCTGCCTTGCTTTCTAGAAAAGATGTCATTGTAGTAGCCAGCGTATCAGCTATATATAATCTGGGCTCTCCTACAGAATACCTGGGAAAAATGATTTATCTGGAAAAATCAAAAAACTATCAGTTAGAAAATATTTTACTAAAACTAATAAAAATCAAGTATGAGCGAAATGATTATGATTTCTCACGAGGCCGTTTTAGGCTCAGGGGGGATAATCTGGAAATCTATCCGGCCTTTGAAGACCAAGCTTACCGCATCGAGTTTTTTGGAGATGAGGTTGACCGGATTGTCAAAATCGACCCCTTAACAGGGGAGGTGCAAAAAGAACAAGACCGGGTTTTTATTTATCCGGCAACCCATTTTGTAACCATAGAAGAGCGCTCTGAACAAGCCATTAAATCTATCAAAGCCGAGCTTAAAGCACGGCTGGCTGAGTTAGAAAAAGATAACAAGCTACTTGAAGCCCAAAGGCTTCGAATGAGAACCTCCTACGATTTAGAAATGCTGGCTGAAATGGGTTATTGCAGTGGGATTGAGAACTACTCGAGACATTTAACCGGCAAGAAACCTGGCAGCCGCCCGGATACCTTATTGGATTTTTTCCCCGATGATTACCTAATAATTATCGATGAATCTCACATCAGTATTCCTCAGATAAACGGAATGTACAAGGGAGACAGAAGCCGCAAGGAAACCTTGGTGGAATACGGTTTTAGGCTGCCATCAGCCCTTGATAACCGGCCTTTAAAGTTTGCTGAGTTTGAACAAATAGCAAAGCAATTAATTTTTGTTAGCGCAACCCCCGGTAATTGGGAACTTAAACACTCGCAAAATACCGTAGAGCAGATTATCAGGCCTACCGGACTTATCGACCCTGAAGTGCTGGTTCGTCCAGCAGAAGGTCAAATTGATGATTTGCTTAACGAAATACGAAAACAGGAAGCGAAAAACGAACGAGTTTTGGTAACTACTCTTACTAAAAAGATGGCTGAAGATTTAACCGACTATCTGCTAGAATCAGGAGTCAAAGCCCGTTATATGCACAGTGACATTGATACTATTGAGCGGGTAGAAATACTGAGAGATTTACGAGCCGGAGAGTTTGATGTCTTGGTAGGAATTAATCTATTGCGCGAAGGATTGGATCTGCCGGAAGTCTCCCTGGTAGCAATACTAGATGCCGATAAAGAAGGTTTCTTAAGAAACGAGAGAAGCCTAATACAAACTATCGGCCGGGCTGCAAGGAATGTATCAGGCCAGGTAATAATGTATGCACAGCGACAAACCGACTCCATGAAGAAAGCGATGTCTGTTACTAACCGTCGTCGTGCGCTGCAGATGAAATATAACCAAGAAAATGGAATAGTTCCCCAAACCATCCGCAAAAAAATTGCCGACATTTTAGATGTTGCTACAGATAAGAACAAGAAAGCTAAGAAAGTTAAAGATTTTTCGTCCTTACCCAAATCCGAGCGCACTCTTCTAATCCAGGCCTTAGAAGAAGAGATGCGCCAAGCTGCTGAAGAGCTGCGCTTTGAAGATGCTGCAAAAATACGTGATGATCTAGAAGAAATTAAAGATAAGTTATCTACCCCATCCTTGTTTAAAAAGCAATAAAAATTATTCTTCTCGCATTAAACACTAGTTTCTAACTTCGCTTCTTCTCTTTTTCTCGCTAATAACGCCACTAACTCGTAGCTTCCGAAGAAGGCTGTGGTGTAGAAAACATCTCCGGCTAGAGTTGCTCTAAAAAACGGAATGGCGGCAGTATAGCAAGAAAACAAACCGCTTAGGTTGTGAGTATACATAGAACCAAAAGCCCAAACAGCAAAGTTAGTAATAACAAAGAAAAGCAGCGAACCAGATAAAGCACCGCCGGCAACAGTAAAAATATTCTTGTGGTTTCTAATATACATACCGATTAAGCCCACTAAAGCAAAGCTTATATAAACCGATGCCATAATCTTCCAGGAGTAAGTACCAATATATAAATCAGATATGAACATGGCAGCCAAAGGAATAATAATCGCCCATTTTTTGTTCAAATAAGCTCCGCCAAATAAAGCTAGTGCAGCAATAGGCGCAAAATTAGGCATGTGTGGAACTAAACGTAAAATAACTGCTAAAACAATTAAAAAATAAGCCATTTGTCTCTCCTTAAGTAATTACTTCTATATATTTTATCCATAAGCTTCTTTACTCGTCTACCCCTACCTAACTGGCCAGCATTTCCCATTCAGTGCGGCAATAGCATAAGCGGTAGCCAGTGTTTGGGTCTGGCCAGTCGGATTATACCTAAATGAGCCGTTCTTATTCTGACAGGCTAATAAGAATGAATAAGGGGTAGACCCGTTACTCTTACTCCAGCTATTGGGATTTTGCTTGGCTGAAATAATAGCCTGGATTGCCCAAGAGGTAGACATTGAATTAGATTTGCTAAACGATCCTCCTTTAGTAAACCCGAATCCTCCGTCAGCATTTTGAGCTGCTTTAAGAAAACCAATTGCCTTGATAATAGCGTTATCTAAGCATCTGTAACCTTGTTTTCTAGCCTCGGCTAGGGTTTGGATAGTAGCTGCCGTATCATCGATATCGCTAGCTGATACGTTCTTAGCATAACTAAAGCCACCATCTGCATGCTGGTTAGCCAGTAAATTAAAGATGATTTTGTACACTAGCTTCCTATTCGGCGTCTTGGCAGCCAAGAAGGCAAGGGCTGCAAAATTATCATCGTTTAATAAGTTTTTGTTATTTTTTCTAAATAAATCCCTTAATTTCCAAACCAGGTTTTTTCGGTTGAAGTTACGGGTATTTTTTCTCATTGCTGCTACAGCCAGTATCTGTCTGGCATAATCAGAGATGATATTGCTGTTTTTTTGAGGAGTATAGCTTATTAGATAAGCCAACAAAGATTGTCCTCTTTTGACCTTAAACCTGGCTGAACTCTTCTTAGCTGAGGCTAAAGCGATAGCCATCCAGGCACTGGTTGCCGGATTTTCAACACAGCCCTTTTTATTCTGCAGTTTTTTTAGGTTATTTATCGACTTGTTGCTGCCATTTTTACGCATCGCTTTTGTAACAATAATTATCGGAACATCTTTGATATCTGCCGGAGCCTGAACTTGAGGAGTATTATTTATTATCTTACCCGCGACAATACGCACTTTGTTGCTTCTTACATAGCCGTCCTTTTCTGCATAAATATCGTAGGTACCATCTTGGGAAACAGAAACAGTTGTTTTACCGCTAGCATCGGTTTTGTAGCTTGCAGTACCAACCCTCACAGTTGCTTCAACAGGTTTAAAAGCCGCAGTGGCATCATCAAAGTATGTGGTAGCAACATTGAATTGTTCGCCTACAGTCAAATCGGTTTTGGAAACTTCTAACTTGAGCGGCATATCTACTGCAAATGTAACCGGGTCATAGCCAGTATAATGAACTAGTATGGAGTCGTCTTGTGAAATAATCTTAGAATCAATGCCCACATAATTATTTTCCCAGTTAACTCTCTGGTTCCAATATTTTGACCAAGTAGGATCACTGATACCGTTAATCGAATCTAGCGATAAACCCCAAGGAGAACTACTAATCCCAAGAGAAAAACCGCCCACTTTAGATGCTTCAACTAAAGCATTAACCTCCTTATAGCCACTATATGTACCACCAGCGACCGTCACCGTTTCAGGCACATTTACGTCTCCATCAAAAATAGTTTCGGTGGGTGTCTCAATCCTAACATTAGCCGTTAAAGCCATAGTCGGCTGACCAATTAATCCTAATACCAACAACCAACAACCAACAACCAACAACTGTCTTTTTAATCTGTTTTTGAATAAACCCATTTGATTCTGTCTCCTTTTTTAACTTTCCTTAATGAGGCTCCAACGTTTGCCAGCTTTTTATTTACATAATAAAGCCAATAGCGGCCAGCCTGCGGATTGTTTTTAACTCCAGCAATTTTTTCTACAAAAACACCGAAGGAATATCTCTTCGCATTAAGGGAAAAACGATGCTTTTTAGAAGCAGTTCTTAGCACAGTATAAACTGTGTATTTTTTCTTGATAGGAACTCTGTAATTTAAAGTCTTCCTGCCGGTTGCAATGATTAATCTAACATAGGATTTTACAATGCGTTTTTTTGGTTTTTTTGCTCCTTCTGCTTGAACAGCAAATACACCGAAGATAAGAACAATTGTAAGCAGGATAGAAACTACTGGTAATACTTTTCTTTTTTGCACTTAAAAAACCTCCTTTCCCCTAAGTGAGAAAGAAGGCTTCTATCTCACCCATGCTCGTGGGAATTAATTACTGGTAATGGTTTTCTGGCTTGCTAGTTACTAGCTCACAGTTGCGGCACAGCGCCGGTCTTTAACCGGCTTGCCCATTACTTAGTTAGTTAGTATAAGCGATAGATTAAAAAAGTCAAATTTACTCTTTCGCCTCTAACCAATTCTTACCGAAATGAATATCCACCAAAGGTTTTGGAGTTAAGGGGGTAGTGTTCTCCATAAGGTCTTTAACCGTAGCTTCAGCTACCGTTCTTTCAAGAGAAGGTACTTCGAAGATTAGTTCGTCGTGGACCTGCAGAACCATCCTAGTTAACAACCCTTTTTCCTGCAGCTCTTTTTCAATAGCTATCATAGCCACCTTGATGATATCGGCCGCACTGCCTTGCATGACGGCATTTACGGCAGTACGTTCACCAAAGTTTCTTATTCTAATATCACCGCTCTTTAACTCATCAATAAACCGACGACGCCCATATAATGTAGCAACATATCCATCTTTATAAGCTTGCTTTATAAGATTATCGATAAATTCCCTAACATCCGGATAGCGCTTAAAATATTTCTGTATATAAGTAGCTGCTTCCTCATGGCTGATTCCTAGTTGCTCGGATAATCCGTGAGCCGATATTCCGTAAACAATCCCGAAGTTTACAGCCTTGGCACGGTACCTTAGCTCGGAAGTGACTTTATCTAAAGACACCCCAAATACCTCTGCGGCGGTGGCAGTATGAATATCATGCCCTGACTCGAAAGCTTTAATCAGAGCCTTATCTTTAGATAAGTGAGATAAAATCCTTAGTTCTATTTGCGAATAATCGGCCACCATCAACTCATCAGTAGTATTAGCCGGCACAAAAGATTTGCGTATTTCCCGGCCAATTTCGGTTCTAACAGGAATATTCTGCAGATTAGGATTATGGCTAGAAAGCCTGCCGGTAGCTGTTCCCTCCTGATTAAAGCAGGTATGTAAGCGCTTAGTTTTCTTATCTACCAGCGCAGGCAAAGCATCAATATAAGTGGATTTTAGTTTAGCTAACTCTCTGTAATTGATAATGGCTTCGATTATCGGATGCTCATTTATCAATTTGAGCAGCACAGAGGAATCGGTAGAAAAACCGGTCTTAGTCTTTTTTGATGTCTTTAGTTTTAACTTTTCAAACAAAACCTGGCTTAACTGTTGTGGAGAATTGATATTAAAATCCTCTTCTGCATATTCAAATATCTGATGTTGTAAACCATCGATCATTGAACTTAATTGCTCTGAGTATTTCTTAAGCTCGGCTACATCAATGCCAACCCCGCGAAACTCGACATTGGCCAACACCGGCAGCAAAGCTAGCTCTATTTCATAATAAACTTTTTCTAAATTAAGCTCTTTTAGCTCTTTTTTTAATATCGGCTGAAGCTTTTCGGCAACAACTACTGATTCCGCTGGGTGCCCATCTTCCTTGTCAGCCAAATTAAGCCCGAGATATTGATAAGCCAACCTTTTTAGTGAATAATCAGCTCCCGGCCTAATTAAATAAGCAGCCAGTCGGCAATCAAATGTAAGATTTTTAAGCTCTATCCCCTCAAAAAGCAAGTTAAGGATAGTTTCTTTGCTAGCAAAGGCTATTTTTGTAATATCGGATTCTAGCACTTCTTTTAAGCTAGCCAGAGCAGACACACCTAGCTTCTCTATCGATACACCGTACACTTGAGTGCCTATTCCAAAATAAAGCTCTTTTATTTGGTGATTTTCTGAATTAGAACTAAAAGAAATTACTTGCGATCCTTTAAGCTTATCCACTAATTTTTCTAGGGCTTGTATATCTTTAATCTCCTCAAGTTTTACTTGGAAAACCTCAGTAGCTTCAGTTTCAGGACTTATCTCTTTAACCCGTTGCAATAGAGTTCCAAACTCTAAATTATGAAAGGTCTCCTCTGCCTTATCTAAATCCCAGCCAAGAGCACAGAGACCATAATCCACATCTACCGGCACATCTAAAATAGCGGTAGCCACTTTTTTGCTGTCTTTAGCTTGCTCAGCGTATTCTTTGAGAGAAGCCTTTAGTTTCTCACCTTTAATTTCGTCGGCATGCTCTAAAACATCCTCTAAGCTTCCGTATTCTAAAATAAGTTTGGTGGCTGTTTTTTCACCGACGCCAGGCACTCCGGGAATATTATCTGAAGGATCACCCTTAAGTCCCAACATATCCAGCATCTTCTCAGGCCCAACACCATATCGCTCAACAACTTTTTTACGATCGTAGACCACAATATCGCTAATTCCTTTTCTGGTAGTCATTACTTTGACATTATCGTTAATCAACTGAAAAGCATCTTTGTCGCCGGTGACAATGATTACTTCATGGCCCTCTTTGGCTGCTTGGGTAGCAATAGTGGCTAAAACATCATCGGCCTCGAAGCCGGGGGACTCATAGATGGGAATGTTAAGGGACTCTAAGACTTCTTTAACCAGGGGGAATTGATGCCTGATATCTTCAGGTGAAGCCGCCCGGTGAGCTTTATACTCCTGCAATATCTCTTCGCGAAAAGTGGCCCTTCCCGAATCAAAAGCCACCGCCAGACAATCCGGCTTTTCATTTTTAATAAGATTAATAAGCATGCTGGTAAAACCATAAACAGCATTGGTTACCACTCCGGATTTAGTAGTCAGAGTAGTCGGCAGAGCATAATATGCCCGGTAGAGCAGACTATTTCCGTCGATGATGACTAGTTTGTGTTTGGGCATGCTGCCATTATAGCACTGGCAGGAACTTATCTAACTCCCACTGACTGACTTGCAGACGGTATTCATCCCATTCCTGCTCTTTAAGAGTAACAAAACGGTTAAAGACGTGATCGCCAAGAGTTTTTCTTACTAGCTCAGACTTCTTGGTGTGCTCAACAGCCTCACCTAAGCTTTCAGGCAGTTGGTCCACGCCCATCTCCAAGCGCTTCTCATCACTGAACTCATAGAGGTTCTGCTCGATAGGATCAGCCAATTTGTACTTTTTCTCGATGCCTTCAAGGCCAGCTGCCAGCATAACAGCAAAGGTCAAATAAGGATTACAAGCCGGGTCCGGACAACGCAACTCGCAACGAGTAGCCTTTTCCATGCCTGGATGATACATCGGCACTCTAATTAAAGCCGAGCGGTTTCTCCTAGACCAGCTTAGATAAACCGGCGCTTCATAGCCTGGAACTAAGCGCTTGTAAGAGTTAACCCATTGGGCAAAGATAGAGCTAATTTCTTTAGCATGCTTTAATTGACCAGCAATAAAAGACTTAGCGGTATCAGATAGATGATATTTGTCTTTAGCATCAAAGAAGGCATTCTTGCTGCCTTTAAACAAAGACTGGTGAGTATGCATACCGCTGCCGTTTTCTCCAAAAATTGGCTTAGGCATAAAAGTGGCATAGACACCGTGCTTTTGGGCTATTTCTTTAACTACCAAGCGGTAAGTTAATACATCATCAGCCATTTTTAGGGCATCAGCATAGCGCATGTCGATTTCATGCTGGCTGGGAGCAACCTCGTGGTGACTGTACTCGACACCAATACCCATTTTTTGCAGAGCAAACACGGTATCTCGGCGCAGGTCAGAGGCAACGTCCAATGGGGTTAGGTCAAAATACGAGCCTTTATCTAAAACTTCAGTACCCTCAGCATCTTTAAAATAAAAGAACTCTAATTCGGGGCCGATGTAGAAATGATCAAAGCCCATCTTTTTAGCTTTATCCAGCACCTTTCTAAGCACATAGCGCGGATCGCCTTCATAGGGCTCCCTGTCCGGAGTTAATACATTGCATATCATCCGGCCAACCGCTTTTTCTTCCGGGCGCCAAGGCAATATCTGGAAGGTGTCTAGGTCCGGCATGGCAATCATGTCTGATTCTTCAATGTCTTGAAAGCCGGTAATGGAACTGCCATCAAAGCCCATACCGGCCTCTAAAGCATTGGGTAGCTCTTCTTTTGTAATAGCAAAACTCTTTAGAACCCCTAAAATGTCGGTAAACCAAAAACGGATAAACTCAACGTCGTTATCCTTAACCATCTTTAAAATCTGTTGTTTAGTCATCTTAGCCATTTGTTTTCCTCCATTAGAAATCGATAGTTTCGATAATACGATAATTAGAGGCTGGTGGCTAGTAGTTCTCTAAGTAAGCTAAGGGGTGGCACGCCGGTGGCTTTCGGCCGCGCGCAAGTTAACCTGAGCACGGCGAAAGACTTCCGGGGTGACAGGACCCCGAGGAATGAAACGACAAACTAAAAGTTAGGAATTTCAGGTAGTTGGCGTTTGTGCTCGCTTACCTTATGCATATACTCAATTTTCTCTTTACTGACTTCATCAGCAGAGCCGCTAAGAATATATTCATCAAGCACTTTGTAGCTTATCCCCATCTCTTTTTCGTCTTCTTGGTCGTCCCACAGACCAGCCGAAGGAGGCTTGACGATAATGTCTTCTGGAACACCCAGCTCTTTTGCTAACTGATAAACTTCTTTTTTAACCAAGTTAGCTAACGGCAAAAGATCAACACCGCCATCTCCGTATTTAGTATAGTAACCAACAGTCAGCTCGCTTTTGTTGCCGGTTCCCACTACCAAATAGTTAAGACGATTAGCAAAATAATACAGAGTAAGCATCCGAAAGCGAGGTTTGATATTAGCCAGCGCCAGGTGTTTAGTAGCTGCTTCTAAGTCATCATCAGGCAAAGAACCAAGAAAGCTGTCGCAAGTATTACCTAAATCAACTCCCCGGTAATTTAAATCGAATTTCTCAACTACCTTCAAGGCATCAATTTTATCTTGGGGATTGCTGTAACAAGGCATGAGCACTGCCAGAGATTGTTCAGGAAAAGCTTGCTTGCATAAAGCAGCAGTTACCGCCGAATCGATGCCACCAGATAAACCACATACTAAACCTAATGCATTAGATTCTTTCGCTTTGTCTTTTAACCATCCTATTAGTTTATCTTTCATAGCCAACCCCTGAACTTATATAGTATCAACTCTTGGCTTGTTGTAAACATAATTGCTCCTTAAGGCTTGCCTACCCAACAAACCCTAAGGAGCAGAGCTACTCTGGTGACAGTCACCGAATAACAGAACGGTAACAGTCACACAGATTAAATATCAAAATATAGGTAGAACTCGTATGGATGAGGGCGCAATCTTAGAGCATCGATTTCATTTTCTCTTTTATACTCAATCCATACGTCAATAACGTCTTGAGTAAAGACGTCACCCTCCAGTAAGAACTTGTGATCTTTTTCTAAAGCATTAATAGCCTCACCCAAGCTGCTTGGAACTTGAGGTATAGCCTTAGATTCAGCCGTGCTTAGCTCAAAAATGTCCACGTTATCCATAGGCTTGCTTGGCTCGGTTTTATTTTTTATGCCATCCAGGCCAGCCATAAGCATAGCTGAGAAAGCCAAGTAAGGGTTACTGGAAGCATCCGGCGGCCTAAACTCGACCCTTCTGGCGTTAGGACTATCGCTATACATCGGGATTCTAACAGCTGCACTTCTGTTTCTCATGGAATAAACCAAGTTAACAGGTGCTTCATAACCCGGAACTAATCTCTTATAAGAGTTAGTGGTAGGAGCAGCAAAAGCCAGCACGGCTGGAGCATGCTTTAATAATCCACCGATATACCAACGAGCGGTATCGCTAAGCATTGCGTAACCTTTTTTGTCATAAAAAAGGTTGGTTTTGCCTTTCCATAAAGACTGGTGAGTATGCATGCCACTTCCGTTATCCATAAAAATCGGCTTAGGCATAAAAGTGGCAACTTTGTTATGGGCCCTAGCTATATTTTTAACGATATACTTGTATAGCAGCAGATTATCAGCTACATCTACTAACTTACCATACCTCATATCAATCTCAGCTTGGCCGGCGGTTGCTACCTCATGATGATGAACCTCGATAGGGATACCGGCATCTATCATAGCCAGCATCATTTCTGTTCTCAGATCTTGCATGGAATCGTGGGGTGGCACCGGAAAATAACCCTCTTTGTAACGGGGTTTATAACCAAGATTAGGCTGCTCGTCTTTGCCAGTATTCCAATCACCTTCGCTAGAATCGATAAAGTAGTAACCGGCGTTTTCTGTTTGGTCGAAGCGAATATCGTCAAAAACAAAAAACTCAGCCTCGGGACCAAAATAAGCAGCATCAGCAATACCTGTACTCTTTACATATTTTTCGGCTTTCTTAGCAATGTATCTCGGGTCCCTGGTGTAGGCTTCCTTAGTGATAGGGTCATAGATGTCGCAGATGATACTTAAAGTTGGCTCTTTAGCCACCGGATCAATCATAGCAGTAGCAGCATCCGGCATTAAAATCATGTCGGACTCTTGAATCTTTTGAAAGCCCCTGATAGAGCTGCCGTCAAAACCAATGCCTTCTTTCCAAATACTTTCGGAGTGCGTGAGCTCAGTGGCCGGTATAGAAAAATGCTGCCAAAGGCCTGGCAAGTCATTGAACTTAAAGTCAACAACTCTAATTTTCTTATCCTTGATTAGTTTCTTTACGCTTTCTGGCATATATCCTCCTTGTATAAACCGGTGACAGTCACCAGCTGTTTTTGCTGCTTAAACCTCACATCGTATATGACTGTCACCAAATTATCTATTAAATAGGCAAGCAATTCGTTATACTTATGTATAGGATTTAAGGCTTTTAGGTTGTACTAAAGTACAAAACGAAACTATATAGCTGCTTCTCCGGTTTCGCCGGTTCTTATACGGACAACGTCACTTACCGGTAATAGGAAAATCTTGCCGTCTCCAATTTCACCTGTTCTGGCATTATCAACAATAACTTTTGTCACCGCATTTACTAAATCGTCTTCAACTACGATTTCTAGCTTTATCTTGGTTAGAAACTGAGCTACGTATTTGGTACCACGGTAAATCTCAGTGTAGCCTTTTTGGTGACCAAACCCCCGCACTTCAGAGACGGTAATACCTAAAATTTTCATCTCTTCCAAAGCATCTTTTACTTCATTGAGCTTATGAGGCTTGATAATAGCTTCTATCTTAGTCATAAATCCCCCTTTAAGTTGTTTGGGTGAGTTGTGGGTTATGTGTCGGGTTATGAGTTATGTGTTATGGGATTTACCCAAAACTGACAACCCAGTACTCGACTCACTACTCACAACTTACTACTCACTACTAGTTCTTAACTACCGCTGGATCTATTTTAGCCGGTGATAATAATCTCTCGGTTTGGCCATCAAAATACATGCCAATTTCTCCATGTTGAGATAGATCCAGTCCAGCTTGTTCGTCTTCTAAGTCGGCCCTTACTCCCACAGCTAAATCTATGACCTTAAAGATAACAAATGTCATCGCTGCCGAGAAGGCAATGGTGACCACAATAGCTAAAGCCTGTGTGCCAAGCAATGAAGGATTTCCGTAAAGTAGCCCGTCAGCACCGTTCGGGTTAAGAGCTTTGGAAGCAAAAATGCCGGTGGCCAAAGCTCCCAGAGTTCCTCCTGCAAAGTGCACCCCAACCACATCTAGTGAATCATCATAGCCCAGCTTAAACTTAACGCTAATTGCAAAGTAACAAACGATGCCAACCGTTAAGCCGATAATAATGGCTGCCAAGGGGCTGACAAAACCGGCTCCTGGGGTAATACCTACTAGTCCGGCTACCGCCCCACTAGCTGCCCCAAGCATAGTTGGCTTGCCGTCTTTTAACCATTCCAGAGTCAACCAGCTCAAGCTAGCTGCGGCCGCCCCTAAGTTAGTGGTCATAAAAGCCAGCGAGGTAAGTCCGCCGGAGGATAAAGCACTGCCGGCATTAAAACCAAACCAGCCGAACCACAGGATAGCCGTTCCAATTAAAGTCATGGTGATGTTGTGCGGATGAAAAGACTCTTGTAAAAAACCTTTTCTTTTACCAATTATTAAAGCTGTTACAAGCGCGGCGATACCGGAGCTGATATGCACTACCGTTCCTCCGGCAAAATCTAGCGCTCCCAAGTTTCTAATCCAGCCGTCAACTCCCCAAACCCAGTGAGCGATGGGAGCATATACCAGCAGAGACCACAAAGTTATAAAAATCATATAGGCTTTGAATTTGATACGCTCGGCAAAAGCACCGCTGATAAGAGCTGGAGTGATAACAGCAAACATGCCTTGATAAACTACAAAAGCATAGCCGGGAATAGTAGGGGCATAGTCTTTGATGGGTGACTGGCTAATTCCTTGCAGTCCAATATATTTCAGAGAACCAATTATGTGCCACTTATCTGGCCCGAAAGCTAAAGTATAGCCGCATAAAACCCAAAGAACCGAAACCACCCCTAAGGCAATGAAGCTATGCATCAATGTAGAGAGCACATTTTTACTTCTAACCATTCCTCCGTAAAAAAGTGCCAGCCCCGGTGTCATAAACATTACCAGAGCCGCTGAAATTAAAATAAACGCGGTGTCGCCACTGTTAATGGCTTGCATAAGGCATCCCCTCTTTTACTTGTTTTCGTTAATTTTAGGGATACCTGACTAAAAAGTTATTGGCCAGATGAACAAAATGAGGGGATGCCTCTTTATCCACCTGGCCAATTTATTACACTTTACCTGCCATATTAACGTATTATTATCGAGGGGTGGCACGCCGGTGGCTTTCGGCGCGCGCAAGTTAACCTGAGCACGGCGAAAGACTTCCGGAGTGACAGGACCCCGAGCTTAGGTTAATGTCTCTGTTCCTTTCTCGCCGGTTCTAATCCTAACTGTCTCTTCTATGTTGGAGATAAAAATCTTGCCGTCTCCAATTTGGCCGGTACGAGCATTTTCAACAATAGCTTCTACTGCCTGCTCCACCATCTCATCAGGAATAATAGTCTTTAGTTCTACTTTGGGCCGTAAGTTAATAGTTACTTTGCTACCCCGGTATGTTTCAGTGTAGCCTTTTTGCTTACCGGCTCCTCTTACTTCAACGATAGTCATTCCTTTAACCCCTACATCGTTTAAGGCTTGCTTTACTTTCTCTAACTGACTATGTCTAAAAACCGCCTCTATTTTCTTCATTTTGTCCTCCTTTCAACTACTTCTTCCCACTCCCGCTGACCATAGCCATCAGGACTAGCTGCTGAGTCCAGTGCGGTGTAGGCAAACTCCGGATAAGCAAGCACGCCGATTTCATGAAGATCCAAGCCTTCCAGTTCTTCTTCTGCTGTTACCCGTATACCCATTACCTTATCGATGAGCGTAAATAAAACGTAGCCTACGCCTAAAGCAAATATCAAAACAGTTACAGCCCCGATAATTTGAGCTACAAACTGGCTAGCTCCTCCATAAAGCAGTCCTTTAACAGGGGTATCAATGCCGTTAAAGCCTGCCCCATAGGTGCCATCAGCGAAAATACCAAGGGATATTACTCCCCAAAGACCATTAAAACCATGGACGGCTACTGCTCCTACCGGGTCGTCGACCTTTAGAACTCGCTCTACAAAAAAGACACCGCCGACAACTACAAATCCGGCAATAGTGCCGATAACAAGAGCTGCCCAGGGAGCCACAAAAGCACAAGGTGCCGTAATAGCCACCAGTCCTGCCAATAGACCATTGCAAGTCATAGAAATATCAGGCTTGCCGAACATTTTCCAAATAAGAAATAAAGTAGTTACACATCCAGCTGAGCCCGCTAGAAAAGTGTTGGCAATAACTACTGCCAGACGAAGATCTCCGCCAGAGAGCGTACTTCCGCCGTTAAACCCTACCCAGCCAAAAGCCAGAATGAGTGTCCCCAGAACAGCCATGGGAATATGATGACCGGGAATAGCGTTGGGACTTCCATCTTTGTTGTATTTTCCAATTCTTGCCCCCAATACATAAGCACCAGCTAAACCCATAAGGCCGCCCATGGCATGAACAACTGAGGAGCCGGCAAAATCGAGAAAGCCGTTTCCAAGGCTTAAGTTCTTTCCAAGAGCAGCTAGCCATCCGCCACCCCAGACCCAATTACCGAACAACGGGTAAACTAAAGCCGCCATGATAACACCAAATACTACAAATGACTTGAACTTCCAGCGCTCAGCCATAGCACCGGTGGGAATAGTGGCAGCGGTATCCATAAAGAAAACTTGAAACATAAAAAAAGCTAGTATTCCAACATCATACATACCGCTTCCAAAAAAGCCTTTGGTTCCAAAAATGCCCCAGCCTTTGGCGATTTCAAAAAGGCCGTCTAATTTGGCAATACCGCCAACAGCTGCTAACTGACCTACGCCACCAAACATTAAGGGAAAACCAATAAAATAAAAAGCTATAACGCCAATGAAATAAATTACAAAGTTCATAGCCATGGTGTGAGCTGCGTTTTTAGCTCTTGTAAAGCCGGTCTCAAGCAAGGCAAAACCGGCCCCCATAAAGAAAACAAGTGAAAAACCAAACATCAACCAGACAAAATTGTTGGAGATTTTCAAATGGCCGACTTCCTCGGCAATCGAAGTCATATTGGTTTTTTCGCCGGACAGACTTGTTGCTAAGTCACTAGCGCCTCCGGTAGCCGTTCCTGCTGGGTCAGTTGCCGCGCAGACAACCACTCCACCAATTAGCAATAGTAGCAACACTACTGCCGTCAAACCTAAAATCTTTTTTTTATTAAACATAATCAACACCTCCATGTGTTTTCGGTGTTGATTATGGGCTAAAGGGAAGAAAAAATAATTAGCCTGGAAGATAAAATGAAGCCATCAGTTGTTAGACATAGGTACAAAGCCAAAAGGGTGGCGTGTTGTAGAGGGCGTATTGCTATACACCCCTACTTTTTTATTAGATGACTGAGTTTAAGACCTAAAGCCAGCTTTTCTTTGTCTTCACTTCGATAAATACTTAAGCCGGTTATCTCAGCAATGCGCTCAAGCCGGTAACGAACAGTGTGCCTGTGAGCATAAAGTTTCTTGGCTGTTTCTAGCAAATTTTCGTCACTCTCAAAGTAACATTCCAAGGTTTTAATCAATTCTGCCTGATGTTTCTTATCATATTCTTTTATAGGCAATATTGTTTCTAGGTAAAAACTCTCTGTCTCTTTAGGGCTATTATCAAGCATATTGGTCAGCAGTTTATATGTGCCAACTTCGTCAAATGAAGTAGTAGAGCCGGTTTTTCCGAGCCTTTTGCTAATTTGTAAAGCAATTTTGCTTTCAGAAAAGGCTTTGGCTACCTTCATCGGATCTGTATAAAAGCGGCTTGCTCCGATAGAAAAGCTAAACTTAGCAAACCGTCCCTTAAGACCACCCTTTAGGCTTTTAGCAACTTTTAGTCCTTCTTTTGCTAGATCCTTACCGTCTGGTATCAAAAAGATAACGACGCTGTCGCTTTTAAGGCTAACCAAGCTTTGTCCGTGTTCTAAGCTTACAATCCAGTTACAGGTATTAAAAAATTCCCGGCGCACTCTTTGAGCTTCTATTTCGCTCAGAGATTCTTTCTCCAGATAGTTTTCAAAGCCATCGATGTCGACGATTAAAACCATAGCTCCCTTGCTTAAATCGCAACCTAAAAAGCTGGCTCGCTTAAGCAAAGCTTCCCGGCTTTGAAACTCCCGGGCGATAATGTCGTCGATGAAATCACCTTTTAGTCTAATCTCAGTTTCAATACGCACTTGCTCTTTGCCCATCTCAACTGCAGTAACTGTAGCTGCGTGTTCCAAGGCCAGTCTGTCAAGATCACTTACCTTGTTCCCGGATTCATAGGTGGAGACAAATCCCTTAGTTTCTTGCTCAACAATTATTGGAATACTTACCTTATGTACCTGTTTCTTTGGAATAAGACCAGAGCTAGCTAGAATTTCTATATCAGCATTCTCTATAGAAACCGGCCGCTTTATCAGATTAGATACTGTTTGGGCGATAGATTCATAGCCTCCGCCTTTGATTACCTCATCTAAGAGATCGCGATGTATGGCAAAAGATTGCTCCTGGATAGCCATTTGGCGGCCGATGATTTGATGGTAGATCTCAGAGACTATCTCAGTCCAGCGTACTTTAGCCGGAACCTCAATTACGGGAAACTCATTTTTATCAGCTAGATTGATTATTTTGGGGTCTAGTTGTCCGATAAAACGTTTGGATTTTACCAAAAGAGCTGAAGCCCCGCTATCGATAAGACTTTTAACAAAACCGGTTTGTTCTTTAAGAGTATCTCCTGCAGCATAAAGAGTAGATAAAACCACCTCGCCGCCATTTAACCAATCGGCGATGTCGGGTACTTCGCCCACGGTTACTGACGTCACCTTATTTTTCAAGCCCTTTTTGCCGGCAACTACCTGAGCTTTAGCTAACAGCTTGCTTTCTATAACATCAGAAACCTTAATATTCATGGTGTCCACCTAGTAATAATCATAACCTAAAAAAGCGGTTGAGTATTAGTACTTTTGTACAAAAGAACTATTACTTATATTATACAATAGTATAAATTGAATAGGAAGAGCAGTGGGATTAGCTGGAGCCTTGGCTTTAATGTGCCGCGGGAGGGAGTCGAACCCTCATGAACATAAGCTCACTGGTGTTTGAGACCAGCGCGTATACCAATTCCGCCACCGCGGCCAATTTTTATATTTTACTATAACCTTATGATTTTTTCTTAAATTGGTGGTAATAACAGCCTGCTGATCAATATCTTGCCTGAATAACAGCCTAGTTTAAGTTGACTAGGTTACTAGTAGTAACTATAATATTACTATTAACACACATAACTTTATAGTTAGCGTGTATTCATATGCTAAGCAAGGAGGTGAGATTATGAAAAAATTACTGTCTCTAGCTTTATTATGCATTATGTTTTTAAGTCTTACAGCAAGCTCAACTCAGGCTGTCCGCAGAAATTATTATCCCACCCGGCGTTTGCGTGTGCCTGGCACCAGCAAGATATATATGTATGTTAGATACCATATAACCGCTGATAAGTCATCTGCTGGCAGATGGATATACAGGATAAGAGAAGTGTACGGACGTATGGTTTCGGCTGCTAAAATTACCAGCTCTCAGCAAGCTAACCAGCGATATCTTCTTAAAGAACAAAAGGGTCCCGTTTTTAGAGATACGGGGTGGTATTCACTGATTTATACTACCGGATGTTGGGGAAAAAATGTTTCGGTCAAAGACACCCGCTGGTATTACATAGGAGCTACTCCGTGGAAAAAAACTAAGGCTTATAAATCTGGCGATCGCCTAAGAGTAATAAATGAAAGCTGGGCTCATTATAAGGGAAGAAGGTATCGAGGAAAAGTTTCAGCTGATTTTAGGTGCCCGTAATTATAGTAATTATCTCTTACTGAATTGAGGTTTTTTGCGGGCTTTCTTGAGTCCGTATTTTCGGCGCTCTTTCATGCGGGGATCACGAGTTAAAAAACCGGCTTTTTTGAGGGTTTCTTTTAGAGTTTCGTCTGCTTCAAGCAAAGCTCTAGCAATGCCTAGGCGAATAGCTCCTGCCTGGCCGTTTACTCCGCCGCCGCTAGCAGTAATAAATACATCGTATTTATCTTGCAGCTTAGCTGAAACAAGCGCTTGAGTTGCATACGCAATTTGGGTATCCTGGCCAAAATAATCTTTGATTTCTTTCTTGTTTATAGAAATTACTCCGCTGCCAGGAATAAGACGTACCCTGGCAATGGAATCTTTACGCCTACCGGTTCCCCAATAAGTTGGAACAGAAGGTTTTTTTTCTTTAGTTTTTCTAGTTTTCTTTGCTGCTTCAGCCACTATAACTCCTTAAATAACAAATCCCAAATATCAAAATACAAACAAAAATCAATTACTAAATTCAAAATATCAAACTATCTTTTGGTTATTGGTGCTTGGTATTTGTTTGTAATTTGTTGTTTGATGCTTATATCTTATTAAAGCGCTAGCTTTAATTCTTCTGGCCTCTGGGCACTATGCGGATGCTCAGTACCGGCGTATACTTTTAATTTCTTAATTTGTTGCCTGGCTAACCTGTTTCTTGGCAACATTCCTTTAACTGCTTGAATTATTATCTCTTCTGGCTTTGTATCCATTATCTTTTCCCAAGACTTCTCTTTTAAGCCGCCAGGATAGCCACTATGGCGGTATTTAACGTTGTTAGCTAGCTTGTTGCCGGTTATACGTATCTTGCTAGCGTTGATAACAACCACAAAATCCCCCGTATCTAAATGAGGAGTATAAATAGGCTTGTTTTTGCCTAGCAATACTTTGGCAATTTCCGAACTTAGGCGCCCTAAGGTCTTGTTCGCGGCATCAATTAAATACCATTTCTTTTCAATTTCGCTTGGTTTTGCACTGTAAGTTTTCATAATTTAAGCAACCTGGAAATATTAAGCTAAAGAGCTGGTGGTGTCAAGTAGCAGCAGGAATTTACTTACAAGTACTTGATGAAGAATTGCATCCAGTTTAGTAATTACCGGATTTTGAATGCATGCTCAAGCTGGAAACTTGGATATCTATTACCAATGACTAATTGAAAGTAATTGCCTGCTCTAACCAGAGTATTCTTACTTAAGCCCTGAGAGGACCCTGGGAAATTGTATTGAGTATATGTTTTCATCCAGCCGGTATTTTTGGTCTTTTTCTTATACGACTTTTTAGGACCTCTCCAGTCAACTTTCCAGTAGTTCCTAAAAGGCCACCTGCATACAACGTAATGTCTGGTCCATCCGAAGAAATTATCTACTTTGATTGGGTAATTTGAAGTTACTTTGGCCTCGGTTAAGGCAATTTTGTAATACGTTTTACCTTTGCTGGTATATTTGTAAATATAACTTTTAACGCCAATAGTGCCACTATAATACCGATATCCAACACGATAGCGCCACCTCTGAGTCTTAACAACGGTTCTAAATCTAGCCGCCGCAGTTACATTAGCAAACATAGCGGTAATCAGTATAACTAATAGGCAAATAGTAATTAACTTTTTCATAATCCTTAAAGAATGTAAGATAATATTCTAATTCTAACCGCTTACAGTAGTTTTGTCAACACTTGGTAGCTTTTGTCTATATATAAAAAAGAGCCCGGCTAGGGCTCCTTTTTATTAAAAGTGACTTTTCGCCGCCAAAGGTTAGCAGCCACTACCTCCATGGCATCCGGAATGGTGGCCAGGACCATTTAGTAGGTCCGGATAGTTCGAAGAATGTACCCTGTGACAATACATACAGTCCCCGTTAGCAACGTGTCCATTATGATTACGTACATTAGTTCCTAAGCCATCGAAATAATAATCTTTATTGTGGCATTTCAAACACATTACATTATCAGGACTATTTGTGTACACTCGGGGGGAACCATTAACATAACCTGCACCATCGGGAATTATTGAAAAATCAGCATTTTCGATGCCGGTGGCAAAGTACCGGTTATTAGAGCCGTGCATTTCGTTATGGCAATCGCTACAAGTCATTTCTTTACTGCCATTCCAGCCATTAACAAATCTCTCAGCTGGAATATTACTACGATTAGCTGCTCCATACACAGGATGTCCCGATACATTTTGAGCCGGATCAAATTCTTGGTTATAATTAACCGTTTGAATGGTCATTTGGCGTATTTGCTGGCCCAGAGGAGCACTATCATAGAACCGCCTGAAAATAGTATCGGTGTGGCATTTTTTACACATCTGGGCTTCATTGTCCACAGGATTGGCAACCGAGTTATCTAGGTTTTGACCAGCAGATCCTTTGTTAGCTCCTCTTAGAGAGCTTGTATTTGTATCATCTGCAACGTGAGGATCATGACAATCGTTACAAGCTGCATGCTCCTTATTAGCAGTAGCGTTTATCGGTTCAACATTAGAATGAGCGCTTGTATTCTTATAATGTTTGTAAGTTTTTGCAGTAACAAGAGTTTTAATATCTGTCGCCCCTTCAGTGTTGCCGTCCTCATGGCACTTTAAGCAAATTGTCGAGCTGTTTACACTTTCATCTTCTAAATCATAGGCTAACAAATTATATCTGTTAGAAGAATGGGTATGATGACATTTATTACAGTCATATTTTGGATTGTGTTTGGAATCTAGGTAATTGCTCTTATCCCAGCCGGCAAAAACACCATTTGGATCAGGCGGCAACTTGGCTGAAATACCAACTCTCCTTAATACCGGTGTTTTAGAATCATCAGTTGAGCTAAAATAAACTTTGTATCGTATTTTCTTGTTATTCAGCCCTTGCCATATAGGCTGACCGGAAGTTGTATAATATGTGTTTGTTGAGCCGTCAGGGCCTCTAAAATCCTCTATTCGTTCAATAATGGGGCCATTTTCATCGTAATCTATTATTGTTTCGATTATTTCTCCTAATTGAAACTTAAGCTCTGTGTCGCTTGGAACATCTGCATCAAATACTAGTTTGCCGTATTCTACTTGGTTGCCTGCGTTAAACTGAGAAGAAATTAAGCTGCCTTCGGTAACATAACCACCAGCATAAGCCTTAATTTCATAAAAGTTGGCAGTGCAGCCTCCATAGGAAGTTCCCGTACTGCTTATTAGGGTTAAATACCGGCCGGCTATTGGAGCAAAGGAAGCTTTGTTGCCGTTAACATAGTACTTTAGTAGAGCCACATTGGTGTTATTACCATTAGAGTTGTCTCCTACTGTAACCGTAGTTATCGGCCATGCATTGCTAACAGTATTTTTAGGATTATAAACTTCAATGTATCCAACTTTTTTGGAAGTTCCAAAATCGAGCTGGATATATCCTTGGCCTCCTGTTTGCATATCATTATATTCTAGGCGGGGAGCATAATAGCTCTCATCGATATTACTGTCAGTTAAGGTGGCGGCTGTGGCACCATTTTTTAACGTGAACTTGCCTTTTGTACCATACACAGTCGTCTGTGGCCACCAGATTGCTTGCATTCCTTGAGACATCAAATACTCTTCTGATCCGTAAACGGTTTTGGTTTTGGCTTTGTCCATCAGGCTTAGTTCGCCAGCTACGCTATAATCTAGTTTTTGCGAAGATAGATATTTTGAATAGTTTCCGTATTCATCTTGATATGGGCCGCCTGTCCAATCTTCTTGGCTCAAAGACAAGTTTCTATTCATCGTTGTTATATTTGGAAACTGAACAGTGTAAGGCACAACCTCTGTGTTGGTATGTTTCTCCGTTGGCGGGTTCCCGTCGTGGCATTCTAAGCAATAACCTGTTCTGGTGCCATTGTAACGCTCCATCGTATTGTTAGGATTAGCCATTTTGTTGTCAGGCTCAACGCAGAATCCGTGGCAGTTTGTACACTCAACTTTTGCTCCGGTCACTGATAAAACATCGTGGCTAGAGATACTATCGGTAAATTGTTTATAGATATTCCAACCCTTGGGCGTAGTAGCCCTTTTGGGATTATAGCCATTGGTGAGGTCATCGTGGCAATCAAAGCAAAGGTTCTCTTCGTTTTTTGGCGTAAGCCAGGCCGAATTGCTGCCGTGTATCTCGTGGCAGCCCATACATTTTATTTCCGAACCCGAGCCAGGACTGCCAATCCTGTTATGAGCACTGGCTTCGAATTCAATGGTGCTCCCCCCCACTTTATCTCCGGCCGCTCCATGGCAAGTATAGCAATAGTTGTTGCCAAAAAAGGTGAACAAAGCCGTTTGCTCGTCTCTAGATTTTAGTAGTCTGGGGAAAAGTTGCCCATTAGAATCAACATCCCCCATGTTGTTATGACAAGCCATACACGCAGAATTGGTAACTCCTGAGCCTGTAGACGACCAAGTGGTTTTATATTTCATAGCCCCGGGAGGATTTATCTCTTCGGAAGTCATAGTAAAAGGATGGTGCGAAGGCTTAGCGAATTGGGCCACTATATTTGGCGGTTGTTTCTTGAGAGTTTGATGGCCGTCAAGGGTACCATCGTGACATTTAATGCAATCATCATGGTCTATATCAATCATGCCGACATGGCAATTATCACAAACTTCATGTGAAACACCCGAGCAAGTAAGTATTTTAAACAACTGATCATAATCAGTGTAATTAACCCAGGGGTCAGCACCTACCATGTTGCCACCGGCATATGACGGATCGGTGCTATCGCGACCCCAAGCAACACAATTAGAACTATCTGTTCCTGTTCCTTTTATCCATAAGACGTATTTTACCCCATTATTAAGCTGGACTTTGGAGATTTCAATACTGTGCCACTCATAACCGGTTGACCAACTGGAGGCGTCAATATTGATACTAGTTGCTATAGCATTGCCGGTTGGATAGCCGTTTGAATCAGTAGCATAAATCTCGGCAGTTATCGTTCCCGGAGTTCCTATTTTGCGTGAATAGATAGAAACACTAGTATAGCTAGCAGTGGTTGTTGGGGTAAATGATTGGGCTACTCTTTTAGCGGCATAAACAGTGCTGGCTTGATCGCAGCTGCCTTCATAAACAATATCGGCATTAACAGCTAAAGAAACGGCGGAAACCATGGCAAGCAAAAGAAACAAAGATAACAACAAGCAAAAAAACTTTTTCATTTTTTCTCCCTTTTAAGCGCTTATAGAAGTCAGTATTTAATAAAGGAAAGATAAGAAATGTTGCAATACGTTTGTTTATTTCTCAAGGAATCACTTGTTACTTGAAGCAACTATATAACTGCAAGAATTCAATGTCAACTCAAATCCGTAATAATTGAGCAACAAAATCTGATAGCAGAACCGCTGTTCAGACCACTAAGATTTTAGTTTGACTGTTCTTCCCTCGACCTCAAGGCGTCCTTCACAAAATAACTTGATAGCTTCGGGATAGAGGCGGTGTTCGATGGTGTGGATGCGTTTCGCGAGCTCTTCTTTGGTCTCGCCTTCTTTAATTTTGAGGCAATCTTGCAGGATGATAGGGCCGGTGTCACAACCTTCATCAACAAAATGTACAGTCACTCCGGCAACCTTGGCTCCGTAAGTTAAAGCATCTCCAATGCCATCAGTACCAGCAAAAGCCGGTAGGAGTGCCGGGTGGATATTCATTATGCGGCCTTGGAAACCTTTTAAAAACTCCGAGGTTACAAGAAGCATATAGCCTGCTAAAACTACTAAATCAATTTCATAACTTTTGAGGATTTCTACCACTTTTTTGTCGTAAGCTTCCCGGCTATCAAAATCCTTGGTTTCTAAAACAACGGTTGCAATATTGAAGTTTTTAGCCCGCTCTATAGCATAAGCGGAAGTGTTATTGCTTAAGACCACCGCTACCTCGGCTGGGATATAACCGTTCTGGCAATTCTCAATAATCGCCTGAAGATTACTGCCGCTACCTGAGGCTAGTACCGCTAGCCTTTTTTTATCTGAGTTCAACTGTACCTTCTCCTGATGTCACTTCGCCAATAACCCATCCTTGATAGCCTTTTTGGCTGATGATATCTAATGCTTGTTTTGTTTTTGATTGTTCTAAAATAATGACTAAGCCGATGCCCATATTAAAGACTTCAAACATTTCATCCTCTGATATTTCACCTTTATCTTGAATAAAGCTAAATATGGGAGCAATATCCCAGGTGCCCTTATTGATTTCAACTCCGCAACCATCAGGCAAAACCCGGGGAATATTATGAATAAAGCCTCCTCCGGTAATATGTACCAGGCCAGCGATATTTATCTGTTCAATTAAAGCCATCACCGGCTTAGCATAGATTTTGGTAGGTATTAAGAGTTCTTGGCCTAAGAGCTGACCGGTATAATCTTTGTCTAGTTTCAAACTATTATCTTTTATTACCTTGCGCACCAGAGAAAAGCCGTTGCTGTGAAAGCCTGATGAGGCCACCCCGATAATATTCATTCCCTGTTTAATCGAGCTCCCGTCGATAATTTTATCCTTTTGTACAATTCCTACCGCACACCCTGCCAAATCATATTTACCCTCAGGATAAAAACCGGGCATCTCGGCTGTTTCTCCCCCTAAAAGAGCACAACCTGATTGCCGGCAACCATCCGCTACACCATCTACTATCTGGGCAATTTGATTAGGATCCAGTTTAGATGAAGCAATGTAGTCTAGAAAAAATAAAGGCTTGGCCCCGTGAACTAAAATATCATTAACAGACATGGCCACTAAATCAATGCCAACGGTATTGTGGATACCCACTTCTATAGCAATATCAAGTTTGGTGCCAACACCATCAGTTGCTGCCACTAATACCTGACCGTTTTCGAGCTCATAGAAGCCGGCAAAAGAGCCTAAGCCCTTAAGCACTTTGTCGCTGTAGGTAGAGGCAACTGATTGTTTGATTAATTTAACTGCTTTTTCTCCGGCAGAAATATTTACGCCGGACTTTTCATATTGGGAGCCCACAAAAATAATATAGCGCACAAAGAATAAAAAGCCAAAAATAACTAATTTTTATTCCCCTAAGCAACTAGATGAAAACCAATTTATGTTGTATTATGCTCTTTCTATGTTGAAAAAAATTGCACCCATTGCCATCACCATCATCATATTTGCCTTCTTGGTTTTTAGATTTTTCATTATGATTCCTGTAACTGTTAATGGAGAACACCAGGTCATTAATAGCACAATGGGGATATGTGATGCTCTTAAAGCTATTTCAAAATGGCCTAAACGGGGCAACTTGCTTGATATCGAGGGTAATTTATATAAGAAATATCGCGGCAGCCAACCCACTGTTTATATTAACGGCAAAAAGGCAGGCCTTAAAGCAAGGGTTAGCCGAAACGACAATATTACTACCTTGCCAGGAAAAGATGTTAAAGAGCCCGTAGCAGAAAAGATAAGCGAGTTTGGCGAACTAATTCCTACTAGCTCAGAGTATTACAACGGCAGCGGGGCTTTGATAATGTTTGAAAAAGCCCATCCCGGTAAAAAACTGGTTCGGTTTGGCAAGTATAGCAAAAAGACCGAGTCAGAAAAGGTAATCAGTCAACCAGCACCAGACGCTGTGGTACGCAAAGATTTTAAGCAGAAAAAAGTTGTTGCCTTAACTTTTGATGATGGGCCAAGCCAGTATACCCAACAAGTACTGGATATTTTGGATAAATATGACGCTCTGGCAACTTTTTTCGTCTTAGGAGAAAATGCTAAAGACAATAAAGACTTACTTAAGGCCGAGAAAAAAGCCGGCCATCTGATAGCCAACCATACGTACACTCACATTTATTTAAATCAAGTCTCAGACGAAAAAATGCGAAAAGAGCTTGAAGACACTAACGATATTATCAAAGAGGCTACCGGCAAAAATGCGACTTGGCTTAGGCCTCCGGGCGGCAATCTCGACTATGGAGTATCTTCTAAATTAACCGGGGGCGGATTTAAAATTGCCATGTGGAATATTGATACCAACGATTGGAAAAAACCGGCGCCTTCTGTCATCACCTCTGAAGTACTAGATAATTTACACAATGGGGCTGTTGTCTTAATGCACGATGGCGGCGGCAATCGCGACAATACAGTTGCTGCCCTGCCTGAAATACTTCAAGGAATCAAAGACAAGGGCTATAAGTTCGTAACCTTAGACGAGTTGGTAAAAGCAGACTACTAAGCTAGTCTGTGACAATCAGTAATTCCTTCTTCACTAATTATCATATCCACCGGTATGTCATGGGCTTCACAATCCAGCTTTTCCACTAGTTGCATACAATAACAAAGCCCAATCTTTTTAACCTGGGGAACGTCTTTTAGGAAACGATCGTAAAATCCTTTGCCGTATCCTAAACGGTAACCGGTTTTGTCAAAACAAACTCCGGGAACAATCACTAAATCTATCTCTTGAGGCTTTACTTCCCTGGTATTCTCAGTAGGCTCTAAAATACCTCCGTACCCCGGATTTAAATCCGATAATGATTTGATTTCTCTCACCTGAAGGTTGTTTTGGGTGCACAACGGCAGAAACACTTTTTTGCCAAAAGCCAGAGTTTCTTCAATCATTAGATAGGTAATAACTTCGCTGCCATATGAGCAATAAAAAAGAAGGTTTTTAGCCTGTTTATATTCTTTTGAATTAAATAATTTATGTTTGACTAAAAAGCTCTTTTTTTGGCGTTGGGAAAGTCCCAGACTTTTTCTATATTGGAGAATTCGCTCCCGCAGAACACTCTTGTCCATAACTATATTAGGATATCACTATTTGGGTTAAAATATAAACAACAAGGAGGCCTCATGGATTACGCAGCAGCTTTTAGTTATATGTTCCAAGATAAAGACTGGCTAAAAAAAATATTACTGGGAGGGCTTATTTTCTTTGTACCGATACTGCAATTTGCCGCTTTTGGCTACGCTATCAAAGTCTTAAGAAATGTAAAAGCAGGTAATGCCACCCCTTTGCCAGAATGGGATGACATCGGGGGCATGTTTGTTAGTGGAATAAAATACTTTGTGGCCTTGATTCTATACGCCCTTCCGGCAATTATCATAATGTTTATTTTATTCGCCTTGATTTTTGGGGCAGCTGCCATATCATCTGCAGGGGACGCCGCCAAAGCAGTCGGCCCCTTAATTGCCGTATGCAGTTGTTTTAGCTACGGCGTCATTATGATTTATGCTTTAGTTTTTATGATTTTGCTGCCCGAGATAACTATCGCCTATGCAGAAACTGAAAATATCAGCTCAGCCTTTGAAATAAAAAAGATTTTTAATAAGACCAAGGTAAATATCGGCCCGATAATAATAATCGTTTTAATTTCATATGTGGCTAACTTGATTGCGGGCTTAGGAGTTATCTTATTTTTTATCGGAGTAATTTTTACTTCCTTTTGGGCTTATCTGGTTAACTTTAATTTATATGGCCAGCTAGCAGCCGAGCAGGAAAAATAGCCTAATGCCCGAAGGTTACTTAAAAACTTTCTTGAGAATTGTTGTTACCCATTGGTTATTAATAGTTAACTTGCCGGTTTTTTTATTGGTATCTTTGGCAATCCTGACTCCTTTTTTGAATTACCATAACTTAGCAGCCGGCAAAATATTATTTGCTTTTTATGGACTGTCTTGTCACCAACTGCCAGCCAGAAGCTTTTTTATTTTGGGAAAACAAATCGCTTTTTGCAGCCGTGATTTAGCTCTTTATTCAAGTATCATAGTTGGCTCAGCGTTATGGAAAATCACTAATAGAAAAATATCCCTGTTGGCCTGGATCTTGCTCATATTGCCGATGTTGCTCGATGTTTTACTAAATGCATCAGGGCTAAAGCAAGGAAGTAACGAGGTGCGAGTTATTACCGGGGCCGTTGCCGGGTTGGCAACTTCGTTTTACATATTGCCTCATATTAAAAAAGCAATGCTTAAAGCAAAGGAAGAAGTAGCCAAGATGTAACAAGCCGTCACTTAGCCTGCTCATCAAGTTTAACTCAGCCTTAAGTCTTCTTCATACTTATTTACATTGAATAGCATATTTGATAGTAATTAAGCCATGGAACTTAATCCTCAAACCAGAAGGTTAGCCGAAAAATTAATGGACGTTATGAAAGTACCGGGTCCTATGCGGGGGCTCGGTTTAAAGAAATTAGCCCAAGTAGCCGAACCTTTTGCCAAGAAACGAAGCCACCACTTTATTAAAAACGAAGACTTCTTCGATTGTGTTAAACAAATATCGCCAGTAGAGCACAGGGGGGAAATAATCGAAGCTTTTAAAAAAGCCGGTGTCGACACCGACAAAGAATTCGCCGAATGGGATCAATCCCCTTGAAGCATTTTTGCTGATTGTTAGCTATTTTCTCAGTTCTGCCCTTAATGTCTGAGCTTGACTTTCCTGTCTCTAGCTAATATAGCGGTATTTTGGGATAATTAATGGTAAGGAGAAATTATGCCTAGATTAAATAAAAAATTAGTACAAGGCGCTGTTTTAGGCTACAAGAAAGGGCATTCTTATGCCAGAAAACAGCGTTTAATGAAGTTAAAATCACTTTCTGCAAAAGAATCGTTAGCAATTTTCTTAAGCCTTTGGCAAGCCTGGAATAAAACAGAGAACAAAACGAGCTCCAAAGCAATCGATAAGCTAAAGATTAATAATTTGATTGAGCGCCGAAAAAGAATCGATGAATTGGCTCGTTGGAAGCAAGGTGCATGAAAGACCCGCTTAATGCTGCTTTTGAAATTCATGATTTTCTTACTAGCAATAATATACCTTATGTGATAATCGGTGGGCTAGCTACTCAATTCTGGGGAGAGCCACGCTTTACCCAAGACGTTGATATAACCATTCTAATCCCATTAGATGAAACTGATAAATTTATAGGCTTAATTACTAATCATTTTGAATCACGCGTAGCTAACGACAAAGAATTTGCTAAGCAAAATAGGATGGTTTTAATAAAGGCATCCGACGGCACAGAAATTGACATATCTTTAGGGATACCTGGCTATGAGGATGAAGTTATGCGCCGAGCTATTGATTATGAGATAGAGCCAGGTAAAGAGCTAAGATTATGCTCAGCCGAGGATTTGGTTATACATAAAATGATAGCCGGCCGGCCGATTGATTTACAAGACATAGAAGGAATTATTATCAAACAAGGTCAAAAGCTTGATAGGGATTACATAACTAACTGGCTTAAACAATTTGCGCAAGCTCTCGAAAGACCAGTAGATAAACATTTTGAAGAACTCTTGGATAAATCCAATAAGTAATGGCACCTTTAGGCTCTTTTTGCTGGTTATGGCCTATGCTCCGAGTGCCTGTCCCCTCTACCCTCTGCCCAACCAAGCCCTTGATATTCTAGGCCATAGCGGGCCCGTCGTCATTGCGAGGAGCGAAGCGACGTGGCAATCTCTCGTCATCCTTAGGCCTTAGCCGGAGGATCTCCTTTAGCTCTTAAGCCTTCATCCTTCAGCCTTTTTCTTACTGCTTACAGCTTACGGCTTACAGCTCCTACGCTCCGAGTACCTGTCCCCTGGATATATAGTTTTTCACGCTTTTGTCAATAAAAACGTGAAAAGTCACAAAAAAACAGCCTTTTTCACGGTTTTAACCCATTCCAACGTCATTGCGAGGAGCGCTAGCGACGTGGCAATCTCCTATAGCCTTCAGTTTCTCTTGGGGGACACCTTTAGGCTCTTTTGGCTGGTTATTGGCTATGCTCCGAGGGACTGTCCCCTTTTCACCGTTAAATAATTCTTTCAAGCGCGACATTTGCGCGACATTTGCGCGACAGGCATTACGGATTAAATTTATAGTAATATTTTCTACCGGCGCCAATTCTGGTAACTACCTTCTTTTCCACTAAATCTTTAAGGTCTCGTTCTGCCGTTTTTGTGCTAGCACCGGTAATTTGCTCGTATTCAACTCTTTCTATTTGTCCTTTATCAATAAGTGTTGCCAAGGCCTTCCATTGCCTTTCATTTAGATATACTTGCCCAATTTTTTCTCGAAGCTTACGGTCTTGGCTATAGAGCAATACCTTGTCTTTTACTTTTGATAACTCATTAGCTAAAGCTTCAGCAAAGAACTCAACAAAGGGAGTTAGGGTATTTGTCTCATCACTTTTTCTTAAAGCACCGTAGTAGTCATCAGGATGCTCGTCGGCATAATCCTCAACCGAGAAAATGCGCTTGATATTATAACCTCTCGTATACAAAACAAGAATAGCCAATGCTCTAGAGGATCTGCCATTGCCATCAGCGAATGGGTGTATTCGCACCAGTTCATAGTGAGCGATTGCGCTTTCTATAATAGGCGAGATGCCTTTATCTAGATTTAACCACTGTGTTAACTCTCGCGTAAGGATTGGAACATCGTAAAACTCAGGCGGTTGAAAAATTATTTGGCCAGTTTTTGTATTTTGTACTGCAACCGGTATTTGACGGTACAAGCCTCCATTTTTATCATCAATGTCTTTAAGAATAATCTTATTAATCTCTCTAATTAGGGCTTCGGTTATTCTAAAATCTCTTTTCTGATAGATATCGTCGATAAAATCGAGTACTTTAGCGTAATTTTTTGCTTCTTGGATGTCCTTTTTCCAAGCCTTTACATTCTGGCCCTTAAGAACTTTCTCAACTTGTACTTCTTCTAGCCGGTTGCCTTCAAGCCTAATAGAAGCATGTACGGAACGAAGTCTAGCTTCTTCTCTTAACCTAGACTCATAAGCCGGAAGCAGAGGAGCGTTTTCAATAACTCCTTTTGACTCGGCAATAATTTCTAAATTGCGAGCGGTTGATGTTGTTATATTAAATTTGGGTAAAAACGCCAATTCAATCTCCAATCAAATTAAGTATATCTATCTTATACAATTGTATCAAAATACTTGCTTGCCGAACAAGTGTTTGGTTGTCAAATAGATATTGTATTATTTTAGAAGACTGGAGTTTTAGATAAAACCCCATTTATTGGTGAAATTTTTCACTAGTTTTAGTGACGGGGACACCTTTAGGCTCTTTTTGCTGGTTATTGGCTGTGCTCCGAGTACCTGTCTCCTCTTTCTAACCAATTGTAGTTTTCCCAGTTGCTTAGAGAAAAAGAAGGGTTTTGCTTGCCGACTGCGAAATTTATTTATAGAGGGATAATTTCTGTCTACTGGAGGTTAAGCAATGGCAAAACTAGCACAGAGCAACTACAAAACACTGCTTGTAGAGATCAAGAATCGTATTCGAACTGCCCAATACGAGGCTCTAAGGGTCGTAAACAAAGAGCTAATTTCGCTCTATTGGGATATCGGCCGCATAATAATAGAAAGGCAAAAGGGACAACCATGGGGAAGGTCTGTTGTTGAGAGCCTGGCAAAGGACTTGCAAGACGAGTTTCCTGGAATCAAAGGCTTTTCTGTTCGCAATATATGGAATATGAGAAATTTTTACGTTGCCTATAGTGATAATAAAAAACTGCAGCCATTGGTTGCAGAAATTAGCTGGTCGCATAACATTGTTATAAGATTGTTTCTTCCCTGCCAAAAGAACTAAAAGGGCTGCTTCCAAAGCCAGATCAGATTGCTAAGCTTATGGGTGATTAAGTTATAGCACTTTCTGCAGAGAACATAGTAGGTTAATTATTGGTGAAATTTTTCACTAGTTTTTGGATTTTGTCATTGCGTTTCTTCTTTCTGATTTCGTTCTTGTTTCGAAGTTTCGTATTTGATGTTTCGTGTTTACTATTTTCCGCTTTTTGCTTTCTTGGGGACACCCTTTGGTCATTTCTGCTGGTTATTAGCTGTGCTCCGAGGGCCTGTCCCCTTTTCCTCAAAATGTAATAAGGAAGTTCTTTTTGGCTTGCCTAATAAAGCAGCTCTAGATGAAGCAAAAGAAGGCAAGATAATACTGGGCGGATGCATTGTCAGTAAAAATCCGTCTTGTCCTGTTTGCAAAACCCCGCTAGTTGATTAACTTTATCTTATCTTTGTTCTTCTGATTTCGTTCTTGTTTCGGATTTCGGATTTCGCTGTCTTACCGCTTACAGCTGTCATTGCTGGTGACTGTCACCGTACTGAGATTAATATCATTTGGTCAAATCTATAATATTTAGATATACTTCATATGTAAACTAATTAAACATTCATATGAAAGCAATAAACACAATAACTGAACTGATAGTTCTTCCTTATGCTGACAGAGACAAGCAGACTCTGTTAGATGTACTAGTAGACGAATTTTCGAACAAAAATTGGTCTAGCTTCTATGGGGCTGTCGCCTTTGCAAAAGAGTCGGGTAATTTCCCAATTCTCATCGATGCCATCCAAAAGTTTGCTGAAAGTGGCTCGAAAGTTTCTATAACTTTTGGGGCAGATGTTTTTGGCGGTAAAGCAAAGGGTTCTGATTATGAAGCTCTAAAATATATTCTTGAAAAATTTAATGACTATGGAAACATTCAGTTTCATTTATATCATGAATCAGGACGAACCTTTCACCCAAAAATATTTCTTTATGCCAATGAGGAAGAAAAGAAAGCATTGCTTATTGTAGGTTCTTCAAATTGGAGCCAGGGTGGATTACTAGATAATGTAGAAGCAAATGTACTTATTCATCTTAATCTGGAGGAAGGATCTCACTTGAACCTATTCAATGAAATGTTGAGTTATTTCAATTCTTTTTGGATGGAGCAAAAATGAAAGAAGGGAGAGGATTTGCTAAAAGAATAACACTGGATAATATTGATCAATTTAAGCCATTGTTAAAAATAAAGATGACAGCTCCGGCAGAGGACGAAGCTGAGCAAGACAATTCCTTGATTGATGATATGGATTCAGCAAACCAAGAAATACCTGATAATAGTGAGTTTATTAAAGCTACAGAGCTTTTTTCTGGTAACAGATTTACAACAACATCTAGATTTAAATTGCCAGCTAGACATAAACAACCAGCTATAACTAGAGCCAGAGAAAAAACAACAGTAACATCCAAGGCAAACGAAGCAACTGAGAAATCCGGCAGAATCTTGTGGAAGAAAGAGACCCTCCCTGCTTCTGATGTCCAACGCCAACCTGGTCACGCCACAGGAGGCATACGCTTGACTCAAGCTCACTTTCAAGGACCTGATGGTTTAACCATAAACCAAACGACGTATTTTCGTAATGTTGTGTTTGGTGAGCTAGATTGGGAAAAACAAGATAGGCACCCCTATAATGATTACGCTGATGCTATTTTTGAGGTTACTATCTTAGGCAAGCATTTTGGTAGACACTCACTTAGAATCAGCCACAAACCTAGTGGAGAGGCAGGCCAGGGAAATTACACTACTCTATTACACTGGGGAGTGTTAAGTGAGTCAATTAAGGATTCTAACTTGGTTGGGAAAACATTCACCCTCAGAGGGCCTTCTTCCGGTAAAAAAGAGCCATTCTTCATAACGATTAATTAATAGTCTCTTCGTTGTCTTCTAGCTCTTAATTTTAACCAAGCCTGATGAATTATTTCAGATTCAGATTTTGAAATACTGTGTTTAACGAGAATGTCTCTATTTTGTTTAAGTAAAAGGGCTTCAGCGTCTGTTCTCATTCTTATATCTTTATCTAATTGTTCTATCTTGCCCCTGTCATCAACTAGTGGAATAAGAAGCTTTTCAATCTCTGACGGGACTAACTCTAAAACACCGCCGCCATAGTGACGGCCCTCAAGCTCGGCACTTAATGCTGTTAAGCTATTAACAAACGAATAAACCAAGTTTGACGGTTCTGATTGCTTAATCTTAATTCGATAAGCCGTATCTGTAGTATAAGCATCCATTTTGTTTAAAAATAATCTAGGGAAATTATGGCACCGCTTTAGCATCCCAATTTCACTAGAATAAACCGAAGGAACACAATACCAAGGACTTCTAATTCTACACTTATAGCGCTCGTTAAGTTTATTCAATTCACCTTTTTGAATATATGATTTTAATTTTGAAGACAAATCTTCATTACTAATATCTTTTAACCAGATAAAGTTAGTCGGTAAGCCTGCTTTTCTATTAGCTAGGTGTATTTTTTTATCATATATAACACCAGGAATGTGTTCACTTCTTCCAAACATTGGATGAGCCCATTTATGAAGGTTGTACTCGTCTACTAACTCATCGGTGACTAAAAAATAGTCGTTTGCTCCTGTAACTATCCCAACATCAGTGTTTGCGATTTCTCCAAGTCTTTTAATATTAGGCCTATTCTCAATATCTCTAAATAATTGTTGTTCTCGATTAGTAAGCAGAGCTCGCATCCATTTACCAGTGATGGTTTCGCCGTTTGAATAATTAACATCATCAAAGCACTTCTTTGGGGATTCTATTAGAAATGATTGGTTTTTTACGCCAACAATCCCAACACCAAAACTTTTTTCTTGGCATAAACGCTTTTTTTCGGCTAAAACAAGAACGACTCCTTGCAAAGCATCATCGAACCATAGCTCTTGTGGATCAATAATAAGAACTTTAGAGCATTCACTAACAATATAGCTTCTTAACGATTGTGCATGAATTACATGTAAAAGCTCAGAAGGCAGCACCATGGCTAAACGTCCTCCTGGCTTTGTAAGTGCTAGTGAGGCGACTACGAATGGAACCCAAGCATTTGTATGTTTGGTAAATCTTAGGTGAAATTCCTTAAATATTTGCTCTGAAATAGATTGTAATTCTCTATCAAGGTATTGATAACGTATATATGGAGGATTCCCGACAACAGCATCAAAGCGAGGATTAAACTTTTGCTCTAAAGACCAACCTAAAAAATCTTTGGCATAGATAATTCTTGATAAAGCTGTAGTATTAAGAATTATTTTGCTGGCTTTTGCAGCTTCTTGTTCGTCAATCTCAAAACCTATTATGTCCCCAACACTCTCGTGGTTTAAATTAGCTAGTGCTGAAAAGAATACACCGTCTCCGCAGCTTGGTTCTAAAATTGTTTTTGGGCGCTTTTCTAAGACCCATTTCAATAAAAATGATGCAATTTCGGGCTTAGTATAATAGCCACCACGTAATTTTTCAGCCGTCTCGTTAACTTTAAAGTTCAAGTTCCTGCCTTTGGAATAATTGCTTCTACTATATATGTTTCGCTATCTAGTACGAGAATCCTTTATTTTTGTATTATATAATATATCGACTACTCAATAAGCAGGGGCTTATCTATTAATGCTATTGAATTGCTAACCAAACAAACTACTCGAAAGCTTCTTTACTGCTTTCTTTGTTGCGCCGTCAAAGAGATGAGAATATGTATCCCAGGTTACTTTAGCCGCTTGAGTGACCAACAAACTGTTGAATGATTATTTTGACTATTTTATTGGGTGACATTAAAAAGATAATTGATTGCCTTCTACAGATTTCCACTTTCCCTCCTCAATAACATATACTAAGTTAGCAAACATATGTTCGGTTGTCAAGAGCTTTTTATATTGCTTCAAGGAGTGCGAAAATTTACTTAGCGATAAGTATTCAAGGACTTACTGTTAAGAGAGCTCACCTAAGCAAGCAGTTGATAACTTATTCATCAAAGAAGGTGAGCTATGAGTTACGGACAAAGAATTCGAAAAAGACGCTTAGCATTAAATCTAACTCAAGACAAACTAGCAAAAGCTGTAAAAGTAACCCCTCAGCATATTTCGGCTGTTAAGCAAAACAAAAGTGCTCCGTCACTAGAAACATTAGTAAAAATTGCCAGCGAATTAGGGGTTACAACCGATTATCTTTTAACCGGAAAAGAAGTTGCATTGGTTAAAATAGTGCCCGTAATAAAAACAGATAAAAACCTTTCGCTTAAGTCAAAGAAAGCATTATTTTCTTTGATTGAAGAACTTCATATTCATTAAATTTTTTCGATCAACCTACACTCTAACAAGCGCCACCATATTGCTTCTTCGCTAACATCATATTTTTTTGCTAGCATTTTTGGCTGCTTTTGTCCGCCATTGATGTCGCTTTTTAACAAAGCTAAGGGCATTAATAGTTCAGCTGCAAATTGATTTGCTTCGACCTCATCGGGAACCTTGCTTTCTAAATCTAACGGTCTTTCTTTACTTGTATGACCTAATAAAAAATGACCGAGTTCATGTGCAACAGTAAACCTTTGCCGGTGTCGGTGTTGTGATTGATTGTAGCCGATTGCAGACATATTCTCTCCGCTAATTTGGATACCATCAGTTTGTGTCCCTAATTCCCATGGAAAAACAGATAAATCATGATGCTTCCTTACTCGCTTAATGACATCATCTAATAGAATTGGAGGTTGATTTATATTTAGCTCTGCAATTAAATTTCTGGCTAATTTTCTTGCGTGCCCTACTCGTGGGCTAAGACTTTCTTCGGGCATTGTTGGTTTTAACAAAGTCAATAAAATCCAAGATTTTTTCTTTATCTTTAGCAGTTAAATCATTAGATGCTCTTAACGCAAGTCGAAAATCAATTTGTTCTTGTTGTCCGAGAAAATATTTTATGTCTCTATGTAAAACTTTTGCTATTAGTTCAAGGTCTTCTATGGCTACTTTTCTTTTTCCCGATTCTATTAGCGAAATAGCCGTTCCAGATTCAAATCCAATTAAACCTGCTAGCTGTTTTTGTGAAAGCCCTTCTTCCTCTCTGGCCTTTTTTATCATTCCGCCAATAAATTCATTTCTGCTTATCATATTGATATCTTAACATTATCGTTTTGATTTGACAACCTGTTTACATTCTGATAACATTTCGATAGCAAAGTGTTACATTTGTAGTCGATTACATCACTTTGCAAATTTATTGAGGAGGTGAACCTAGTGGTAAAACCATACTTTGGGCATTACTCGTATACCAAGGTATCGATTATCAGCAATGCGTCAAGCGGTATAGGGGTTTATTATTGCGGTTATGTAAACACCCAAAATAATAACCTTGTAACGCATTATGTGGGCAGAGCGAAGGGCGACGAAGTAACCATTCGTAGCCGCCTATTAGACCATTTGAATAACGACAATTGGGCCGATGTATCTCACTTCGGTTATCGAGAATGCACTACCAAAAAGGAAGCTGAAGACCTTGAGACAAAAGAAATAAAACGGTTGCAGCCGAAATATAACACCCAAGGCAAAGCAGCTTTCCAAAGTTGGTAGAATCAATAGATAGAAAACGGAAGGGGCTTGACTATTTGAGCCCCTCTCTATTTGCAATTATTTTACTACTTTTAGCACAGCTTAAATATCTATAACGAGATTTATTTAATAAGTTTCCAGTTATTTAAGAAATAATCCATTTGGTGCTGCATCGTTCCTAAGAAAACTGAGCCGTTCCTAACCTTAATATTTATTCGGTAGTTTTTGTTTTCGTGCACTGTTAGAATAGCTTTTTCGTGCACTTTTTTTTGGACTTCGTAAAAGGGTAGTATCAAAAAGTTGGTTTCTTTTTCTCCTCTTAGAACAAAAATATAGAAAATATTCCCTGCATCATGTCTTTCAAAGGAAACTTTCCTGATTTGAAAAACGTAAGTATTAAATTTATTAAGGTTTGAGGTTTTAACTTGGATGCTAAAAAGCTTGTTCTCTTTTGTTGCAATGATATCCATGCCAACATCTACAGACATAATGCTTGCATTAAAGCCTCTAAACAATAATTCCGAACAGACTAGATTCTCGCCAGCCTTGCCAGTGTAACTACTTTCTATTTTGACAGCCTCTTCAGCCTCTTTTTCTTTCTCTTCTATCTTTTTGGTTAGCGGTTTTATCTCTTTATTTTTATTTAAGTCGTATGTAGATGATGATGTTCTAATAAAATCAGAGGCTTTCCCCTTGTTTTTAATGTCCATTACAATTTGAGCATTCATTGTTCTTTCAGGGGTAGCACCTTCGGTTTCAAGCAGCCCTTTTTCAAGAGCAAGCCGAGTAATTTCGGTAAAATGCAAAGCCTTGTGTTCTTTTTTTAATATTTCAATCGCCGCTTCTTTAAACGTGCTCATAATTACATATCGTCGCCAGGTACCAATGCTTTCAGCTCTAAACTTTCTATTTCTGGCATTGAGTTTCCCACTATCCCTTGAAGACTGCCATAAACATGAAAGGTATTGCCTGCGACTCTCCTTATCTCCTTTTCTCTTCTGGCCCAAATCTTTTGCATTACTTTTCTTTCCTGCTCTAACGCTTGCATCATTGATTCGTAAGTTTCATAGGAATCTCTCACTCTTTGGGTAAATTCGGGTCCCGTTATATAGTTAAAAACCACTTCCATTTTCTCATTTTTCCCCTGTGTTTGTCGTCTTGTTTTTGATTGTTCTACTAAAGTAAAGCGTAGTATCCCCGATAATCCAACAAGAGAAGAGTAGTCGCTTACCCAAACACCCTTATATGCATCAGGAAAGTGCTTCATATGCTTAGGTAAAGCTATGCTTACTATCGTACAGATATCGGCAGCAGCTTCTTTTTGGTCCTCCTTTAACTTATCCAACCAACTATCACTCCAAGCTTTAGTATACTTAGCTTCCCACAAAATTGACCCGCAGTAATTCCCAGCTTTATCTCTCACTTTCTGTAATACATCAGCCCCATTTACTCCTTTAGCAATTTCCTTTATCTCATCAAAAGGATAATTAGCTTTTAAAATCTCTTCAACTTTAAGTTCCAGGGTTTCTCCTTGAAGTTGCGATGACCCCTGTTTTAGTTTTCTGTTGAGTTCATTTACCTGGTTTTCTAAATCAGTTATCATTTTTTCTCGTTTTTTGTCTTCTAGCTCATGGGCTTGAGTTAATCTTTTTTCGGTTTCATGCTCTATTCCAACTCTTTCTTTGTCTAGTCTTTCGGCTATCTCTAGTTCCATATTTTTCGCTTTGTCTTCCAAGGCTTTTTTGTCTTTTAACCAAATTAATTTATCGTTTCTAAGAGACGATAGTTGCTCCCCATTTTGCTTTAGTTGAGCCTGTACCTCTGCTGTCTCAGCTTCAATTTTCATTTCAGTCTCTTTTTTTGCTTTAGCTTCAATTTCCTGAATATGCTTTTTTTCTCTTTTACTAAATTCGGTTTCCACACTACTTCGTACTGTTTGCTCTATTTCACCATACAGAACCTTGTCTAATGCAAAGCTCTTTTGACAATACGGGCATTCGATTATTAGTTCTTGCATATCAACCTCCGAAATTAAACAGATGCCTTAGTATTGTACCACTAGTAGAAACAAGCTGTTGCCTGCACGGTTTCATATTCAATAACTAGAAAGTTATTAGAGGATTCTTAAAGGAAGGCATAAAAAAAGAGGCATCTGTTGAACAGACACCCCCTTTAACCTCGTGTGAACGGTGACAGTCACCAGCAATTAGCCCAACTAGCTGCAAAAATAACGTATAACTGTCCCCTCAAAAAGCAGCTATAAGCCGTAAGTGGGTTGTAGGGAGTGGTGAGTAGAAAAAATCAGGCGACAGCATACAGGCTGCAGGAGGACAGGCGAAAAACAGTCAGCAATCATATATCTCACATTGACAACCGAACAAGTGTTTGTTAACTTATTTTCATGGCTTTAGAAAACTACGCATTTATCGATAGCCAAAATCTTAATTTATCCATTCAAGCCCAGGGTTGGCGCTTGGATTATAGAAAATTCAGAAGGTATCTAGATGATAAATACCACATTGATAAGGCTTTCTTGTTTCTAGGTTACTTGCCTGAAAATGAAAGTCTTTGATAAATTTTCTTCCCTTTATAGAAAATTAAGAGAGCATATTGTTTTTATGAATAACCTGAGAAATAAACTAGAGCTTAAATAAAAAGAGAGGCATTGCCGCGGGACGAAACCCTTTGGTTAGCCTCTCATCGTGATTCCTTAATTATACACTATCTATAATATCGGTCAATTTCCTCCTATGGATTAATAAATTTTGCCCAATCAAGTAGAAATTTAACCGTGTAATGTCTACATGCTGGAAACGACAAATGACTGTCCCTCATAAACAATCGCCAGAAAAAGACTGAAGTTAAAAGGGCAAAGAGCTGAAACAATCAATTGGTTGGAAAAACAGACCAAGACAAAACAAAAAAAAGACAATTGATGACAAACATTGTCATTGTTTGTCTTTTCTAATCAAATAGTTATTAAATAATGGCACCGTAAATCTGAACCTGCCTCTTGATGGCCTAAATAACAATCCTTTTTCTTCTAAACGGGAAACCATTTTTACTAATGTTTCGTGACTATATTTAAGAGCTTTTCTGATATCAGAATAATCAGCCTCATCTGCCAAATTGGCTATTGTATGCAATACTATTTTCTCGCTATCCGAAGCCTTATTATACCGGGCATCAAAAAAGCTGGCGTCGAGTTCTTGAAGCAAAAGGGGCTCTATTTCCTTAACATCATCTAGCGTTATGTTTTCCTTCGGGATATTCTCCAGAATAAAATAGCCATAGAATTGAATAAAATAAGGGTAGCCGCCGGTGTTTTCTACCAGGTAATCAATTAGTTTATTATCAAACGAAATCTTGGACTCTTTTAAAGTCTCGCTAAAAGCTTTCTTGGTCTCCTCAGCCGACAAATTGGCTAGCTTAACAACTCTAAACATTCTCTCAGAATAAGACTTAGCCTTTATAAAGTTAGTCTGTATCTGCGGCAAACCAGTAGCAACCAGAACGAAAGGTGCACCATCTCGCTGGGCCTGAGAGAGAGCTCCAATAAAGCTAGATAACGGAAACTGCCTTTTGCTCTTTTGATCGACAATGGTATGAAACTCGTCATATAAAAAGACCACGCCTCCAATATCTGCACTTTTTATAATCTGAGCACTTTCGTTTAACAGCTCCAAAAAGTAGTCCTCTAGCAGCTGCTTTTCACTCATTTTGCCTAGCTTTACCGAGAAATCCTTATAGGTAAAAGAAGAATCTCTTATTACTTCAAAAAATCTGCCGCCAATTTCCTTTAAGTCGAAAGCGATGGAGAGCCCTTTGATTTTTGTAAGAATATCAGTAGCCACAGCTTGGCTAAACTCGGCCTCATTAGAGAATCGCTCGTTGTATTCACGACTGATATGTATCCAGTTATAATCGTCGCAAATACCCTTGAGGTTATTTAGAAGAACTGTTTTACCGGTTCCCCTAAGGCCAGAAATTATTAGGTTGCCGGGGATTTCAGGTGCGGATTTTATTAGGCGCTCAAATACTTGATATTCATTTTCCCGACCAGCTATATAGCGAGGTTCCAAGCCAGCACCCGGCCTAAAAGGGTTCATTTGATTAATATATCAAACGTATGTTCGATGGTCAACTCTACCGCCATAGCAGAAAAAAGACTAAAAGGAGATTGCCACGGTCCGTTAGGCCTCGCAATGACAATGCCTAAAAACTGGGCAAAAATAAACCCAAGGAACTGATGGGTCAATTAAAAGAGAGGGGAGCGCTAAAAGCAGAACTTAGTAAAGTTAAAGAAGCCCTTAAGCTCTTGAAGAAGTTGACTTAAGACTTATTTGTTTATATTATGGAATGTATATAACATTAAATACATTATATGATGACCATGAAAAGAACAATTTTATCGGAAAAAGAATCTAGATTATTAGAAAACCTGATTGCAAATTACGGTTCCATTGTAACTTTTAAGCAAATTTATAGTCAGCTTGAGGGTAAAATAACCGAGCAAGCAGCTAGAAATCTAGTAGCCAAAATGGTAAAAAACGGTTGGCTTGTAACAATAAAAGCTGGCACTTATGCTATTGCAAGTATCGATTCAAGAAGTTTTGTTTCTTTATCAACTTATAAAATCGCCCAAGTTTTAGATGAAGTTTCCTATGTTTCGCTTGAGGCTGCTTTGCAATACCACGGGATGTTTGACCAGCTTGTAAGTACTGTCACTTCCGTAACTTTAAAGAAACGCCAAGCTAAAACTTTGCAGAGAATAAATTATAAATACATTAAAACCAAGAATAGTCTTTTCTACGGCTTTGAAGAAAAACAGGTGGAAAATTATTCGGTAAAAATCGCTACCCCCGAAAAAGCCATTTTGGACTTTATTAATTTTAAAAGAAGCGCTTATTTCGTTGATTTGGTTTTAGAAAAGCTAAAGGATTTTAGAGATGACTTTAACTTTGAAAGATTATGTGAATATAGCAATAAACAATCGTTGACTGTAAAAAGAGTTTTAGGTTTCTTATTAGATCAATTAGATATTGATTCCAGCTACCTTTATGACTTGGTAAGAAATAATGCAAGCCATAGCAAAATAACTGCAAAATCAAACACATTTAACGCTAAATGGCGACTCTATTATGAAGATAGATTTACTAAATAAAGCCCAGCTTTCAATCATCAATAAAAATAATTTCCGTTATCCTTTGCAAACCGCTGAAAAGGATTATTTTCTAGCAGTTGTTTTAAAAATTATTTACAGCTCCATATTAAAAGATAAACTAGTCTTTAAAGGCGGAACAGCCATTCACCATCTTTATCTAGAACAGTTAAGGTTTTCCGAAGGCTTGGATTTTACCGCTGTAGAACCAATTTCAATAGATGACTTAAAAAAGGCTTTCGAGCCTTACCAATTTCTGGAAATCGTTTTGTTCTATCCATCAGATTTTTCTTTAAAAATTAACAGACTAAAATTCCTCGGCCCGCTAAACCAAGCAAACTCTATTAAGCTGGATATAGACTTATCCCAAAAACTCATACAACCGGCTGCAGAAATAAAGTACAGAAATATCTTCAATATACCGGTGGCAGTTAGAAGTATGTCGTTGGTTGAAATCTGTGCTGAAAAAATAAGAGCAATAAACGAAAGAGCAAGATACCGGGATTTTTATGACTTTGCGATGGTTCTGAAAAACAACAAAATCGATTTAGGGATACTACTAGAAACTCTAAAGCAAAAAGAGCTAAGGAAGCCCGTTAGTAAAAATTCAATTTTAGCTAATTTGAAAATTGCCCAGCAAGCCAAAGATGCGGGCCAAGAAAATCTTAATTATCGCGAAGAAATAGGCAAAGATGAGCTAAGAAGCGCTATTAATAAATTATTTGAGCCGGGATTATTCTAATTATTGGGAAAAAGGGATTATATCCTCGGGAGTATACTAATCTAACTGGCTTTTGAACGGTGACAGGCACCAGAGACTTGCCATTCTACCTGCAAAAATAACACATAACTGTCCCCCCTCAACAATCGCCATTAGCAGCATAAGAGCAGTCTAGAGGGGACAGCTGTAAGCCGAAAAATTGGTGGCTATCTTTCAAGCAGCAGCATATTCTCTAACATCGACTTGCACGCCTGATTTTGCCGCTTCTTCGGCAATTTTTAGTAAGCGTTGCGTCGTTTCATCATCAACGTATTCTTCCCCACAATTTGCACATACTTGGGCAGGAACTTCTTTAACAACTAAAGTTGTTTTACCTCTCTCTAAAGTAACGGTGACTTTCCCCGGTTTTGTTTCATCTTGTTTACAAACTAAGCATTTCATTTTATTCTCCTCGAAAATCTACTATCCCATTGATTTTTATTGGGTTCATATGTTGTTATTACAATTGTTTCATCCTTATCACTATTATACGCTACAACCACATGAATTGGCCTTTTATTTATCCATCCCAACATTAATTTGCTAGGGTAAGGAGTATCGTTAGGATATTCTTCAATTGCTTCACCATTCAATAACACTTGAATAACATCTTCATGGCTTATTTGGCGCTCAAACATTTTCTTAACTGCATGCATAAGGGGACAGGCCCTGGAGTACAAATCTACCAAATGCCCTACAAGCTCTACAACCTAGCCCCCGAAGAAATATAAATTGTGGAGGAATCGATCGAAAAGAAACATATATAGCTGCTAGTTGTTAATCGAACAATTGTTTGGTACTATTAATTAATGTTAGGGTTAATTAATATTAATTATGAAAAATGCATTTTAAAGAAATTGAAGAATTACACTATATTGTTCATATTGATAACGTTCCATTAATATGCACTAATGGGATTCTTTCATATAATCGTGCCAAAAAAATAAGCCATACCTCAATTGCCATGGAAGAAATACAAGCGAGACGGGAAAATAAGGCTGTTCCTAATGGTAAAAAGCTTCATGAGTATGTAAACCTTTATTTTAATGCTAGAAATACAATGCTTTATTGCCTCAAACGACAAGGAAAACAACATATTTGTGTTATAAGAGTTAACTCTTCAATTATTAAAACACATGGCGCTGTCATTGCTGATCATAATGCTTCAAGCGACTATACACGATTTGAGCCTTACCCGGATGGGTTAGATTTACTAGACAGAAAAATAATATTTTCTGAATCATGGGATCATGTTGATCAAATTGAAAAAATGCAACATAAGTCTATGATGTGTGCTGAAGTTCTTATCCCTGAAAAAGTAAAGGCTAAGTATATAGAAGGAGCTTACGTTTCATCACAAGAAGATTTAAAATATTTTCAGTCAACGTGTTCATCAATTGAGTGTACAATTAATAAACGTATATTCTTTAATTTGGAGTAATCATGGTAACTGTGATTAAAGGCGATATTTTTAAATCTAATGCTCAAACACTTGTTAACACTGTAAATTGTGTTGGTGTTATGGGCAAAGGGATTGCTTTGGAATTTAAAAAACGCTTTCCTGAAATGTATGATGATTATTTGAAGAAATGTTCGCAAAATCAAGTTAAGATGGGTGAGCCTTATCTTTATAAGTCATCGACAAAGAAATGGGTGCTAAATTTCCCCACAAAAGATCATTGGCGCTCTATTTCTAACCTCGAAGATATTGTTCAAGGTTTAAATTATCTCATACAACATTATAAGGAATGGGGCATTACTTCTTTAGCTGTACCACCTCTTGGGACAGGTCAGGGGCAACTTGAATGGAAAGTTGTCGGTAAAACTCTTTATCGTTATCTGGGTAGATTAGATATCCCAGTTGAATTATATGCGCCTTATGACGTTTCAAATGAACAATTGCAACTAGACTTCTTAACAAGTGAACAAAACAATAATGGTGATCCTGAATGGATAACACCTTCTATTTTTGCTCTTGTTGAAATAGTTAAACGGATTGAGAGTCATCCATATCACCCTGCTATTGGACGAACAATGTTTCAAAAAATTGCTTATGTTGCAACTGAGGAAGGCATTCCTACAAACATTAAATATGAAAAAGCAAGTTATGGGCCATTTTCTCTAGATATAAAATTGATTATGGCTCGTTTAAACAATAACGGCCTAATAAGAGAAAAACATCTAGGGCGTATGTTTTTAATAAAAATTGGTCCTACTTATAATGATGCGTTTAATGAATTTCATAATCAAATAAAACAATGGGATGAAATAATTAATAAAACAACAGATCTTTTTATGAGAATACAATCAACTGATTGCGCTGAATTGATAACAACTGTAATTTTCGCCGCAAAGGATTTAATGGCAAAAAAAGATACCCATCAGGTTACAGAACTAGAGGTTCTTGATTATGTCATGGATTGGAAAAAGAGAAGAAGGCCTGCTTTAAATAAAAGTGACGTATCAAATACAATTAGAAACCTTTCAGCGTTGAATTGGTTAAATGTTAAACCGAGCGAGGATCTTCCAGTAGACGAAGAGATAATAGCTTAATTGTCAAACAAGATAATGCTCCCTTGCCTATCTATTGCCTTGATAGTAACCACTCAAGTATAGCAAAAGCCGTAAGTGGGTTGTAGTAAGTGGTAAGTAGGAAAAATCAGGCGACAGCAGACAGGCTACAGAAAGACTGAAACAGTAAGATTGGCTAGGCAAAAAATAAGTAAAGCAGATATTTAGTCAAAGAAGTCAAGAGGATTGGTAACGAAAAAGTCTTCCAAAGATAATCCTTCGTTGCCGATAAAAAGCCTCTTGTCGGGCGAATACTCTCGGCTAAAAACAGCCATCCCTTTTGTGTTGCCTGGGTCCGCTCCACTTTTAACCTCTATTGCCACTATTTTTTGGCCTTTTTGGACAATAAAATCGACCTCGTAACTTTGCTTGCGCCAGTAATAAACATTAAACCTGCCTATCAAGGAATGATTAAGCAGATGCGCTCCAACCGCTGATTCTACTAATCGCCCCCAAAAAGTCTTATCCTTTTTTATCTCATTAAGCGACAAATTTTTCTGAGAGGTAATCAAGCCAGTATTAAACACCTGCAGTTTTGGACTCGAAGCCCTTTTTCTTATATCAGAACCCGAATATTTGCTTAACCCGGTCAGTAGTCCTGCACCTGAAAGAAGTTGCAGATAGTTAGCTAGCGTTGTGGTGTTCTTGGCATCTGTTAATTGACCGGTTAGTTTTTGGTATGAAACTATCTGCCCTGAATACTTACAACCCAAATAAAAAAGCTGCCTAAGCAATGCCGGCTTATCTATACGAGTCATCAGCAAAATGTCTCTAGAAATAGAAGTTTCGATAAGCGAGTTCGCTATATAATCAGCCCAGCGCTCTCTATCATTAGAAAGCTTGGCCGCCCCGGGATACCCACCGTAATAAATGTAGCTCTCAAGATCCCAGCCAAAGTAATCTTTGCACTCAGAATAGAACCAATGGGTAACAGGGATTATCTCGAATCTTCCGGCCAAGCTTTCGCTTAAGCCTGATTGCATTAATAGGGGCGATGAGCCAAGAATAACTACTTTTAAATTTATTCCCTTAAGCGTATCCTCGTCCCAAAGAGCTTTTACGATGTTGGACCAGTTACTTATCTTTTGCACTTCGTCAAGTACTAATAGAGCAGCTTTGTTGTTTGCGCACGCCAGTCTGGCAATTTCCCATTGCTCTTCAATCCAGCCTTGAGACTCAAAAGAAGCCTTATCGGCAGATGCATAATGATAAGACATTTTCAAAGATTTTAAGACTTGGGTGACGGCGGTTGTCTTGCCTACTTGGCGAGGTCCGGCAACAACTTGAATAAATTGCCTTTTTTCTTCAAGTCTTTTTCTAATATTGGAATTAACGGATCTTACATAAAGCCTGTTCATAATAGTTAATTAATATTATCTCAATTAAATGAGTAAATTATCTCAATTAAATGAGTAAATTGCAAGCAGAAAGTAGCAGCTTCCTCAACAATCGCCATAGCGGGGAAAATACTGAAGACACTTTTGCCAGCCCCTCCTCCAAAGTAAAATAACCTCTGCATAATGATAGAACAATCAAAACTAGACTGTCATCGTGGGCTGTTGCTTATGTTACATCAATTGTTGTATAATAAGCAACATGATGCGAAGACTGCCTAAAAATCATTATACGGACGAAATATTAAGATTTTTTTTCACTAATCCTGAAAGAAAGCATCACCTTAGGGCGCTTGCTAGGATGCTTGATTTGGACCCGGGAAACTTATCCAGGCAGCTAAAAAAACTAAGCAGCGAAGGGATATTAAAACATGAAGAGATTGGTAGCTTGAAGATGTACTCTTTAAATACTGAACACTTTTTATATCCCGAATATAAAAAAATAGTATTTAAAACAGTGGGTATAAGGGGAGCCGAGAATGAAGATAAGAAAATAATCATTATAGCCGGGCCAAACGGTGCAGGTAAAACAACTTTTGCTCTCGAATATTTGCCGAAAGAGGCAAGTTGCCCCGTCTTTGTGAATGCTGATCTTATCGCATTTGGCATTTCCCCGCTTATTCCCGAGGCTGAGGATTTTCATGCAGGAAGACTTATGCTTGAAGAAATTAAAAGGCATGCGCAAGGTGGCGAAAGCTTCGCCTTTGAGACTACATTAAGCGGCAGAACATACGCCTATATGATCCCTAAATGGCAACGTATGGGTTATAAAATAAATCTGATTTTCCTATATCTTCCAGAGGTTGCACTAGCAATTGAACGGGTAAAAAATCGTGTCAGGCAAGGCGGTCATAATGTCTTAGAGCAGGTAATCATAAGAAGATTTGAGAAAGGATGGTATAATTTTCTTAACATATATAAACCACTTGCAGACGCCTGGATTCTTTTCGATAATTCAGGAGAGAAACCAACCCTTCTTGAGGAAGGAAAAAAAGAATGAGAAAAAGAGAGTCTCAAAATAATGATTTGGCAAAGGTAGAGCTTGCGTTGCGAAGAGCGGCAGCAAAGGCAAAAAGGATTGCCATGGAAACGAATACCCCGCTGGTAGTATACAAAAGAGGCCGAGTAATAAAGGAATTTCCGTCCGGATAGTAATTAGTAAACGGTGACAGGCACCAGAGACTTGCCAATCTACCTGCAAAAAGAACGTATGAGTGTCCCTCCTCACCAAATCGCCAATAGCAGGAAAAAACCAGTTGTAAGCAGTGCAAAAGACGACGGGGGAAGAATAATGTTACTTATTAGCTATGATGCACTTGGTAGGGCATTTTTCGACGCATATCAAGCAACCATCACATTTTTTATAATCAATAACCGCTAGATTGTCGATAACATGAATGGCGTCTTTAGGACATTCTTTTTCGCAGATCTTACAAGCAATGCAGCCCACCTTACAAGCCTTGCGTACATCTTTACCCTTATCAGTGGAAGTGCATCCCATATAAATAGGATTTTTTAGTTTGTCTATTGTAAATAGATTTCTGGGGCAAGCACTAACGCAAATACCACAGCTCGTACACTTGTCAAAATCAACTTTAGGCAAGCCCTCAGCCATCTCAATGGCGTCAAAAGGACACTCGGCAGCACAATTTCCAAAGCCTAAGCAACCAAAAGAACAAGCCAGATGTCCACCGGCAATAAGGCTTTCTGCTACACAATCTTTTACGGGATAATTTGACTCAAAACGATTCTTAGCATTTTTTTGGCCGCCAAAACAATGAACAAAAGCAACTTCGGCATGCCTAGCCTCTCCGGCATCAGCACCGATAATAGAAGCAATGTGCTCTGCTACTTCATGGCCGCCGGCTGTGCAAGCACCAGGTTTGGCTCTGCCTTGCAATATTGCCTCTGCTGCTCCTTGACAACCGGGATAGCCGCAAGCACCGCAATTAGTCCCAGGCAGAGCTTCAATAATGCGCTCAAGCCTGGGGTCTATTTCTACATGAAATTTTTTAGATGCCACTGCAAGTCCTAAGCCCATAACCAAACCGGCTCCGGCTAATGATGCAGTTGCTTTAAGTATTATTAAATAGTCCATCTATAATCCCAACAAGTTTGCAAATCCCATAAAAGCTAGTGACATCAAGGCAGCTGCCATAAACGAAATAGCCGGCCCTTTAAGCCACCCGGGAACAGGGGCAATATCAATGCGCTCTCTTATGGCTGCAAATACTATCAAAATCAGTGAGAAGCCCACAGCTACCCCGAAGGTATAGATTATGGCCTCTGCAAAACTGTACGTATATGCAATATTTAATTTTAAATATCCCCTGATAACAGACTCGGTGGCGGCAGCCAAAACCGCACAATTTGTCGTTATCAGAGGTAAGTATATTCCCATTGATTGATAAAGTGTAGGGCTATATTTTCGCAAAAACATCTCTTCGAACTGCACTAGTGAGGCTATTACCAAAATAAAGGTGGGAATATATAAGAACTGCTCCACTCCTAGGGGCTTTAAAACAAAATAATATAAAATCCAGCTGGCAGCTGAAGATACTGTCATTACGAAAATTACCGCAAAACCCATGCCAACCGACGTGGACATCTTATTTGAGACACCGAAGAATGGGCACAACCCGATAAATCTAAGCAATATGATGTTATAAACTAAAGATGCTCCCAGAAAAATTAAAAAATATTGGCTTAGCAGTTTCACTTCTGCTCCCTTTTTTGACGAACAATATTAAGAGCCCCTATTAGAAAACCAAAAACCAAGAAAGCTCCGGGGAAAAACACTAATATTCTGATAGGGTCTTTAATATAAGCAGAGCCCAAACTTAAAACCGTGCTGTCGAATAAAATAATTTTACCGCTTCCTAAAAGCTCCCGGACAAAGCCCATAATCATTAAAACCATTGTATAGCCGGCTCCGATGCCTAAACCATCAGCTACCGACCTGAAGATGGAGTTGCCGTAAGCAAAAGCCTCTGCCCGGCCTAATATCATACAATTAACTACAATTAAAGGAATCCAAACCCCTAAACGCTCATAAGCAGCCGGAAAATATCCTTTCATCGATAAGTCTACGATGGTAACAAAAGAGGCAATTATCACAATAAAAATAGGAATTCTTATGGTTGGTGGGGTAACCTTTTTTATCAGTGAAACTATGGCGTTGGAGCAAACTAGGACGAAAGTGGCCGCAACTCCCATAAATATGGTATTTTCTAGCCTTGAGGATACCGCTAAAGCCGAGCACAACCCTATCATTAACACAAGCAAGGGATTTTCGACAACTAATCCGTTTTTAAAATCCGCCCAAGCCACTTTTAGATTGCTCATTTTATTTACCTGCCTGCTGCAATTCTTTTAAGGCTTCTTTAACCCCAGCGGTGACAGCTTTAGAAGAAATGGTGGCGCCGGTTAAAGAATCGATATCTTTGTTTACTTCTAACTTATCGTCAACAGTTTTTCCCTTAAATTGTAAGTTCCATTTAGGCGCTACAATGCCGTCGCCAAGACCAGGAGTTTCCCTTTGACTAATAATGCTTATGTTCGTTACTTTGCCAGCCAGGTCTACCCCCACTACCATTTCAATGGTGCCGCCGTAACCTCTGGCATTAACTAAAACCACGTAGCCCAACTTGGCATCGTCTTTTTTAGCTTCATAAATAGTGGCTACGTTGCCTGTTTTCGGTTTTTTAATTGAGGCAAAACCGGTAGCTTCGGGCATGACGGCTTTGTTAGCATCAATCTGCCTTTGTTTAGCTTGTTCGGCTATGGCTTTTTTAGTTAATGAATAGGTCAGGCTCAAAGCAGCTGCTGCTACCGCACAAACTATCATTAAATTAACTGCCAGCTTAATATAGTACTTCAAGATTTGGCCTTCCCTGCCATCCCCAATACTCTGGGACGGCTGTATTTTTCGATTAAGGGGGCCAGCATATTCATAAATAAAATAGCAAACATAACCCCTTCAGAAAGGTTTGAATAAAACCGCAAAAGAACCGTTACCGCACCTAGGCCAACTCCATAAATTATCCTTCCCCTGGGGGTAATGGGTGAGGTTACATAATCGGTAGCCATAAAGAAAGCTCCGATAATTAGCCCGCCGGCTAAAACATAAAAAGTAGGGTTTTTGCCAGCTGCAAAAGTAAGGAAGGCAACAGTGCCTATGTAGAAAAAAGGAATGCGCCAATCAATAATTTTTTTAAACAACAAAATGGCAGCACCTACCAAAAGAAGTACTGCTGAGACCTCTCCGATAGAGCCTGCTTTATTAGTAAACAAAAAACTCTTTATAAAAGCTTGGGCATCAAAAGAAGCAGGTATTTTTTTAGCGATATATAAAGGAGTAGCCATTGTTTTGGCATCGATATTAACCGGCTCAAGCCAGGCTTTAGTCATCTGTGCCGGCCAGGAAAGAAGCAATATAGCTCTGGCTACCAGCGCCGGATTAAAAATATTATAACCTAGCCCGCCGAAAATAAACTTGGCTATGGTGATAGCGATAAAACCGCCAAATAAAGGCAGCCACCAGGAAACTTGTGGAGGCAAGGTTAAGGCTAATAGTAAACCGGTTAAAGCCGCTGAACCATCAGCAATAGTCATCGGCTTTTTAGATACCGCGTGCCAAAGAGCCTCAGCTCCCACTGAGCCGGCAATAGACATAGCAATGACTATTAAGGCTGGTGTGCCCATGATATAGATTGCTCCGATAGTTATGGGAAGTAAAGCAGCAATTACCCAAAACATAATTTTTGAGGTATCTTCTGTTTTCTCTATGTGAGGAGCAGGCCCCACAGTAAACTTAAAGTTATCCATTATCTTTTTCGCTATCCCATATTTTTTGTTTAGCAAACTTAATCATTTGTACTATTGGCCGGTTTGCCGGACAAACGTATGAGCAAGACGAGCATTCAATACAGGCATCAATGTCATACTCGCCTGCTTTTTCAAAAATACCGACTTGTGAATAAATACTTAAAGCGCTAGGCACAAGCCCCATGGGGCAAGCCTCAACACACCTGGAACATCTGATGCAAGGATTTAGATTTTGGCTCTTCTTGCCGTTTACACTATCTTCTATTACTAAAACTCCGCCAGTAGCTTTGATAACCGGAGCATTAAAGCTAAACTGGGCAAGGCCTGTCATTGGCCCGCCGATTATTACTTTGCCGCTATTAGCCTTTAGGCCTCCAGCTTCCTTAATGAGATGAGATATGGGGGTGCCGATTCTGACCCGGAAGTTCTGCGGACTTCTAACAAGCTCACCGGAGACTGTAACGACCCTCTCTATCATAGGCATACCGTCTCTGACCGCTTTAGAGATATTGATAAGAGTACCTACATTTTGAATAAAGCCGCCGGTAGCTGTCGAGCGTCCGCCTACCGGAACCTCCTTGCCGATAACAGTTTTAATAATCATATCGGCTGCTCCCTGGGGGTATTTGGTTTTAAGAGCTAGTACAGAAATGTTATTTTCGTTAGCTAGTTTTTGACTTAAAAGCTCGATAGCATCAGCTTTATTTTCCTCAATTGCCACTACCCCTTCTGCAGCATTAAGTACCTTCATTGCCAGCTTAAGGCCATCGATTAGAGCATCGGCCTCTTCAAGCATTTGGCGATGATCGCTGGTTAAATAAGGCTCACACTCACAGCCATTAGCAATAACCGTCTCTATTTTATGCTCTTTAGAGGGTTGCAATTTAATATCTGTTGGAAAAGCTGCTCCTCCGAGGCCTACAATGCCTGCTTCTCTTACTCTGTTTATTATTTCTTCAGGCTTAGGCTCTTTGATGGGATCGAACTTTTTAATATCGTTGTTTTCTTTGTCAGTCTTAATAACAATGGCAGGGCACTTCTGGCCACTAGGACTAAGTCTTTTCTCTACAGCAGATACTTCACCGCTAACTGAGGCTAGTATTCTTGAAGACACCTTAGATTCAGCTTCGGCTACCACCTGGCCGGCAACAACCTTATCGCCTTTTTTAACTACCGCGACCGCTGGAGCTCCAATATGCTGGCTTAAGAGCAAGATGACTTCATCGGGCAGTGAGCAAACGGCAATGGGCTTGGTTGCCGATAATTCTTTTTTGTAAGAAGGATGAGCTCCTCCTTTAAATGTTTTTTTAGATAATTTTAAAGCCATAGCTTTCCTTATATAAAACAAAATCCCCGGCTTAAAAAACCGAGGGAATCTTTAGTTTAATATTCTAATACTACATACTTAGCTAAGTTTTTGTCAACAACTTACTGCCACAGCTACCACAGAATTTATCACCCTGATTATACTTAGCCCCGCATTTAGGGCAACCATTTTTTAGTTTCTCTGCCACACCGCCGCAGCCGGCACAAAACTTATCCTTTTCTTTTAATGGCGTTTTGCATTTAGGACATATTTTAATATTTTTAAGCTCTGACTCGGCTAATATCTCCCCATCGCCAGCCATTACTTTTTTACTATCCGGCCACATTACAATCAGGGTTCCCAAACACAGGATAATGCTTCCAATCCAAATCCAAATAATCATGGGGTTAACATATAATTTGAAAGAAGCCCTGGCTCCATCACTTTCAAAACCATTTAAAATAATATAGAAATCTTCTTTTAGGTCAAAATAAAGGTCGACCTCAGAAGATGGCTGGTTTTCGCCTCCGGTGGAGCTTAAATAAACGTTTTTAGCCGGCTCAAGCAGTTTTAAGAATACAGCGTCTCCTTTAGCCGCCTTTCTCCACAACGATACTTGTGCGCTAGCAGTTTCCTGATGCTCGGTTTTATCAAATTTAATATCTTCATACCTTATAACATAGTTGCCAATCTCATATGACTCTTGCTTGCTTAAGTTAGCTTCTTTGGTAACCGGCCAAGTAGAGCTAGCAATAACGCCGATAGTTAGCAAAACGATTCCTGTGTGGATAATATAGCCGCCATAGCGCCGTTTGTTTTTCCAGATAAGAGAAATAATATTTTTATTCGCCTTGGTGCCTCGGAAAAACTCAACTAGCACCGTTCCCAGCATAAAAGCCATAATCATAAAACCGGCCAGAGCCCATGGCCTCTGTGATATCGGGGTCCAGACCAAGGCCAGCAAAACTGCCCCCACAAAAAGAGCCAAAGCAAAAGGATAAATAAAGGATTTAACATTTTTATTGGTAATGCGTTTGAAAGAGATAAAAGGGCAGATACCGGCTAACAAAAATATCAATAAGAAAATAGGAGAGGTGATGATAGTAAAAAAGGCCGGTTTAACCATCCCAGCGGTAGTGTCTCCCATCAAGGCCTTTATCTTCGAGCTCATAGTGAGCCACAAAATGATTATGCTCAACAATGTAAATAAGATATTGCCCAACATAAAAGAGCCTTCCCTGGATATAAGAGATTCAATAGGCTTAGATATTAACTGCTTAAAGTTCTTAACAATAAGGAAAATAACTCCCGCTATCACCGAACACATTAAAATCAAGAAGTAGTTACCTAAAACACTCGGGGGAAAGCCGTGAACTGATTCTAATACCCCGCTTCTGGTAATGTAGGTTCCGAAAACACACAGTAAAAAAGTTAGCGTTACCAAAGACAGATTCCATATTTTAAGCATCTTCTTTTGGCGCTGAATCATCAGCGAATGCAGAAAAGCTGTCGCGGTAAACCAGGGAATTAACGAAGCATTTTCTACCGGATCCCAGGCCCAGTATCCACCCCAGCCAAGCTCCATATAAGCCCACTGAGCACCTAAAATGATTCCGATACTTAAAAAGACCCAGGAAAATAAAGACCAGTAACGAGCCGAGTTTTGCCACTTCTTATCATCAAATTGGCCAGCCATTAAAGCCGCTAGGCCAAAAGCAAATGGGATAGCAAAGCCGACATATCCGATGTATAGGGTGGGTGGATGAAAAATCATGCCGTAATTTTGAAGCAAGGGGTTTAGCCCATTCCCGTCAGAGGGAACTTGTGCTAACTTTTGAAAAGGGCTTACTTCCAAGCCGCTTAATGAGGGTCCAACAACCATAACAAAAACAAAAAAGAGAATAATTACAGTTGTCACACTGGTTATCCCTGGTAACAATTCTTCATAGCGGTTTTTGCCCCGCCATACCACCACTGCCAAAAAGATAGACAAAAGCCATGCCCACAACAGCAAAGAGCCTGCTTGTCCGGCATAAACAGCAGTGACTTTATATAATGCCGGCAACGTTTTATTAGAGTATTCGCTAACATACTTATAAGCGTAATTATTTGAAAGGAATGCGTAAGCTAACCCGGCAATAGAGGTAGTCATTAAAACAGCATTAGCATACACAGCATAAGCCGCCATTTGAAAAAGGGACTTATTTTTACTTGCTTGCGAGGCTATAGAAAGCACCAAAATTGCCAAAGCTACTATTAAAGAAAGAGATAAAGCAACATTTCCTACTACGTCCATTACTGCTCCTATTTTGGTTTGGCGGCTTTATATTTCGAGGGACACTTGGTTAACATCGACTGAGCCAGAAACATTTCTTTGTCTTTGTCCCAGAGGCCTTCGGCCACAACAGAGACGCCACCCTTGAAAGTATCGGGGATATTGCCGTGATATTTTACTTTAATATCTTTTTTCTTATCGGTTAACAAAAAAACAGCTTCATTTTGCAGTGAGTTCTTTTTAACGCTTCCTTCTTTTACCGTGCCGGCTATTTTAAAAGATTGGTCGGTTTTTACCTTCCCGGCCTCGATTTTATTAATTATCTGAGAAACTGAATACATGGTAGTGCCTTTCATCGAGGTCATAATAACAAATACCGCTAGGGGTAGTACCACTAGGGCTAGTAGGGAGACCCCGATGGTAGTGTTCTTTTGTCTTTTGGTAAGATTTTGCCAGCTTTTCATTTAATCACCGAGATAATGGTGGCTAATCCAAAACTGGCGATAAGGCCGATTACTAATATGGTTGCGATAATTTTTACCATCATTGTCTGCTTTTTTAACATAATTTTTTCACCAATAGTAATAATACACGAAAGCGGGATGCGAATAAAAGAGACGAGCATTCATTGTGTATAGAAGAGTTGGCTTGCCCTAACAGGGTACATGGTCATTTTCCCCGGCGAGGAAAATACCATTCAACTCTCGACCTCGCGATGAATCCATGCCGCTCGGTCTCCGAGATACCCCTTTATGGACAAGCCAACTCTTTTTTAGGCAACTAACTGTTAGCTTATCTGCTTTTCTGGCCGCAGTTGGAGCAGAACTTGGCATTTTTGGACATTGCGCTGCCGCAACTGGTGCAAAACTTACTTTTGCCCGATGTAGGGGCACGGTGCGCCGTGCCTCTACTTTGTGCCCTGTTGCTACTTTTCGAATAATATACAAAGCCACCGATTATTGCCCCAGCTATAAATACGGCACCAATCATTAAGACTAGGCTGTTATCTGACTTTCCCTTGTTAGTGCTGGTTGAATTATTATTCTTAAGTGAGGCCGAGGGAGCAGTCTCTGCACGTTTGTAGCTTACTTTAAAATTAATCACTTTATCTTTCTTGATATCATGATAATCGTATTGATGGGCCACAAAACCGTTCTCATCTTTTCCTTTTGATTTTGCTTGCGGAACAATCGTAAAATTGCTTGACTTGGCAGGCTCTTGAACCATCACTATTAATTCATTAATGTTGTAGGGAGCCTTAAAAGCATAGGTAAAACTTTTATTATCACCATTGGCTGTTAACGGAAAATAGCCTTCTACAAAGCCAATACCATAGAGAACGGGAAAATTAACCACATAATTATCACCCGCTAAGCTAGCTTTATGCTTTTGCTCATTACGATTTTTTTTGTCTGGCGAACAAGCCAAGATGGTGCTTGAGTCCACGTCTTTGGGCAACAAAAGAGAGCCCTGGGTTTTTTGTTCATTATAGAAAGCGTACTGCATAACAAGAACAGAGGGTTTATCATACTCAGGATAGACTTGAACTCTAAGCTGCTTAAGAGTTGTTGCTGCCTGTGACGTTGGAGCGAAAACAAATATGCTTACTATGACCGATGCTACAATTGCTAGTTTTTTCATGTACATCAATTATTATTATATACTAGTCTTTCTTAAAGTTCTGGATTTTCCAATCCCCAGTTTCTTTTACTAACTGGTATTGCATTTTAGTAACGGTTCCATCCTTGCCGGTAATTGTGCCTTTTACCGTAGCCACTTGATTTTTAATGCTGACATCGGTAAAAGAAGAGCTTTTGCTTTGAAAAATCGACGGGTTGGCTTCCACAACCGCCTTAAATTGATCAAAGGTAGTAGCTTTTTTAAAACCTGTAGAGCAATAGTCGTTGTAGGCTTTCTCGATATTGCCGTCATTAATAGCTTTTAGCTGCCCCTTGATAGGAGCAACCGGTGCTTGAAGTGTTTTTATGCCAAAATAGCCTAGAAAACTTGCTGCTACCGCTGCAATAATACATAAAATTAACAGGCAACCGCAGCCTCCGATTATCCACCATTTATAATTATTCTTTGGAGGCTCTTGGACCGGGTTTTGTGGCTCTAGAGTTTGAACTTGCTCTTCATTTCCCATATCTGCTCCTAATAGTTATTATTTTCAAACTTTTTCTACCCGAACAGCACATACTTTATACTCGGGTATCTTAGATACCGGATCAAGGGCTGTATTTGTAAGCTTGTTAGCTGCCGCCTCTGCAAAATGAAAGGGAACAAAAATCGCACCGGCCGGGCAATAGCTTACAACCTTAGCCATAGTTGTAATTTCTCCTCTTCTGGTTACTAATTTAATTCTCTGACCATCAATTATTTTTAACTTGGATGCATCTTCTGGGTTAATTTCAGCATATCCGCCAGGAGAAAGTTCGTTTAGTCCGTCAACTTTTCTAGTCATAGTGCCGGTGTGAAAATGAGGCAGGGTACGCCCTGTAGATAATATTAACGGGTACTGCTCATCTGGCAGCTCTTTAGAGGCAATGTATTGGGTAGGCTTTATCAAACCTTTGCCCCGCGGGAACTTACCAACGTGCAAAACAGGAGTGCCCGGATGGTCGGTATCTAAACAAGGAAACTGCAAGCTGCCTTTCTTTAGCCGCTCATGGGTAATACCGCAGTATATCGGGGTAAGTTGACGAACCTCTTCAAAGATTTCTTCTGCGCTGTTATAGTTCATCGGGTAGCCCATTTTGGTAGAGACCTCGCTAATAATCTGCCAATCAGGACGGCTTTTGCCAATTGGTTTGATGGCCGGTTTGCTAAGTTGTACTCTTCTTTCGGTGTTGGTAAAAGTGCCTTCTTTTTCGGCAAAAGAAGCCGAGGGCAAAACCACATCGGCTAACTGCGCTGTCTCAGTTAAGAAAATATCTTGGACTACCAGAAAATCAAGCTTAGAAAAGGCCTTTTTGACATGCCCTATATCCGGATCAGAAACCATGGGGTTCTCACCCACAATATACATCGCTTTGATTTTTCCCTCTAAAACACCATCGGTTAATTCGGTTACGGTAAGCCCTGGATTAGGTGATAATTCCGTGTCCCATGCAGCTTCAAATTTTTTCTTAACATTATCATCTGATACTTGCTGGTAACCCGGATAAACTGTATTCAAGCAGCCCATATCGCAAGCGCCTTGGACATTGTTTTGGCCGCGCAAAGGATTAAGCCCTGCTCCGGGGCGGCCGATATTGCCGGTTATCATAACCAGGTTAGCTAAAGACAAAACATTGTCTGTCCCGTGGCTATGCTGGGTGATACCCATTGAATAAAATACTGAAGCATTTTTAGCCTTGCCAAACGCCTTGGCAGCAGCCACTAAATCATCAGCTGGAATACCTGTTATCTCCTCAACCTTTGCAGGAGTCATATCCTCTACTGCTTTTTTTAGCTCCTCATATCCTTCAGTGCGTTCTTTGATAAATTGTTCATCAACTAAACCTTCCTTAATAAGGACATGTATTAATCCGTTAACCGCAGCTACATCAGTACCGGGCTTTTGGGATAACCAATGGTTCGCGACCTCGGCTAATTTTATTTTCCTGGGATCAATGACAATGAGATTAGCCCGGCCAGTCCTAGCCGCCTGGCGTATTTTAAAACCTATTACCGGATGAGCTTCAGTTGTGTTAGAGCCAATGACTAAAATGCAATCGGCATCATCAATATCTGAGATGCTATTGGTCATTGCAGCGGTACCGAAAGACTGGGCAAGGCCAGAAACTGTTGAGGAATGGCAAAGCCTGGCACAATGATCCACGTTGTTGGTGCCAATGGTAGCTCTTGCAAACTTTTGAATAATGTAATTTTCTTCGTTAGTTATTTTGGCAGAAGCCAGCACCCCTATAGAATCCGCTGTATTTTTTTCTTTGATTTCCTTTAGTCTTTTAGCAATATAATCAGTTGCTTCATCCCAGCTTACTTTTGCAAACTTTCCGTCTTTTTTAATCATGGGATCGGTTAGTCTATCCGGATGATTGATGAAACGA